>NZ_JBNNXU010000018.1:0-114310 GCF_052873915.1 Photobacterium sp. DNB22_13_2 | reverse complement strand
GTCATAATGTCACCTGGTTACTTCAAAGGTAATGATATCACCTCTAATCAGGTGGCCAAACCTAGTGTGCCACTACATTTACCAACTTGGTAAGTCTGATTTCTATCCTGGGGCGACCATATCACAATCAATTAGCCACTGTTTTATAGCATTGTCTCTCGTTCATCGATGCACTCATAAGAGCCCATTTCGAACTCGCGACATATCCAAGGCCTGTTTTCATAAATTGTGCACATGAATGTATCTCTATCTAAGGCAGCGCACCAGCCATCGTCTAATCGCCTCATAGTCTCTCCAAAGTATTGATCACGTTGGATAAACTCTTCTGGAACACCAGTGTCTGAGATAATCATAACTTCAAGACGGCAACAACACGCCTTGCAGTTTGAGCAGGATACATTTGAAGAGGTCATGTTTTTAATTGGTATATTCACAAGTAACTACAATTTTATCAATTGTGCATGATACCTTAATTCTAATATAACAATCCTCTATTTTATGAAGTGTTCGCTTTGTGAGCAAACTCAAGGCATAGACTCCCCCTTCATCAAACCTAGCAACCGGCAGTCCGAAAACACTGCACCTTACCACCCAACTGCTGTTGTTCCGCTTGCAGAGATAGCCGGATAGATAGAATTTATAGGTAGGTTCATTGTCCCTATTTACGCATGCTTGTGACTCCCAGAACTCCGCAGCGACGAAATCGTGGGCTTTGATTGATTCTTTGAGCCAAATTCAAGCCTATATTGATGATTTGCGATTGGTGATACACTCAAACAATAATCTCAAAACTCTAAGAAACCACCATGAAAGACTGCAATCAATGTGGCAAATGCTGCATTAAATATGGAAATGGTGACCTAGCGGCTACACAGGAAGAAATAGACCTGTGGGAATTATTTAACCCAGATATCTTTGAGTATGTGAAAGATGGAGAAATCTGGTTTGATCCGGAAACAAAAGAACAATTAGACCACTGTCCCTTCTTAGAGATTGCACCTAAGACAAACCCACAAGATAAAGACAAATACACGTGCAGTATTTACCTAGATAGACCAGAAGACTGTCGCCACTACCCTAGCCTCATCAACGAGATGGTTCGAGACGAATGTGAAATGATAGAAATCGTTGACCTAGATAACCCCAAAAAAGCCCAAAAACAGCTAGATATATTGATGAGTTCAAGCCGCCCTTCAAGCTATTCCTAGCCTGATATAGGCTATTGCATATAACGCCAGAATAAGTGCGCCACTGATGAGCACGCCAAGCACACGAACCTGCATAATAAGCACCACCTTGGTGGCTTAATTAAGCATCGGGCACTGAAATGTAGTACGTCGTGAAACATCCACCATGGACATGCCGCGTTTCTACTCTGCTCGCTAGGCGAGATAAACTCTCATATTTCGGCCGACTATTTAACAAGTTTAATACCACTTCCTTGAGCCCCATTTTTTGAGCTTCCGTCATTAGGTCCTTGAACACTCTACCACCAACACCCCAACTGCTCTTTTGTAGAACAATAGCTATTTCATGGCCGCAGTCATCTGGTTGAATCCCGCACCATCCAACGAGCTTTCCTTCAATTTCAATTGCCCGCACATAACAACCTTTCAATGAATCCATTTCAAGTTTGCCATTTATCCAATCCTGGACTGATTTTTCGTCATATAAGTCATGTGGGATCAAGTGTGTCCTAACTTCACACTCATTTAGCAAAGCAACTAATTCATTAAGCTTTAAACTTTCTAAGTCAATGTACTTCATCATATCTCCTTCGCATGGCAAGTGTTGATTTCTCAACAAGCTCTGAACGACTGATATTTAAGAAAAGAGGATCTGGTTTCATCAGCCTTAGTTCATTAGCTGTCATACACTCCTAGTTACATCATTCTGACGTAATGAAGTGAAACTATGTCTGATATGGAGAAAGAATCCTGTTTTGATGCGGCAGCTTCAAAACCATGCTCTAGGGCTCGCTTTCTAGATTGTTCACTACCCCAAACCACAACGGACATTTCAAAAGCTTTCGCATACTGAGCTATTCACTGTCCTATTTTACCATAGCCCCAAATACCTAACGTTAAGCCTTTTAGAGTACGACCTAATCCAAGCACACCAGAGTGTTGCCATTGGTTGTTTTGAAGGTTCGAAGCATAGTTGGGATTTGACGACTTGCAGCCATGAGCAAAGCCCAACACAACTCAGAAGGAGCAACTGGAGAACCTCGCCCCTCGAAGACTTTTACACCGTACTTCTCACACAGTTGAACATCAATATGATTGCTAACTTTACCCGTCTGACTAATAACTTTAAGACGTGGAAGCTGAGAAAGTAGTGATTCAGTTATTACTGTGCGCTCCCGAATTGGCACAAGAACGTCGGTACCTTTAAGCTTAGTTACTAGCTCTGACTCAGAGAGTGTTTCATTAAGAAACCGTTACATCATGCTCTGACAATAATTCTAAACAATCTAACGCTTTAACTACATCCCGATAGTTATCCAACACAGTTATTTTCACTTAACTCTCCTTGTTGTTATAACGCTAGACTGATGGCGTGCCCCAGCGCACCGACTTTTAAACCAAAGCTGTTATAAAAACGTCCTTATACACCTTCGAGTTTCCACTCATGCTGGGGATCAGGTACAAATGTTAACCCCCCACATTGTCCATTATAATTTTGTGTTTCAACAAGCCAACCACCATGAACTTTGGCTCTATATGTATATTGTGGCTTACCACTATTACCTTTTGACTGAATAGCTTCCCACGTCAATGATCCAGCAAAGTCTTTACTAAAAAAACCCAAATCATTTACCTCCATTTTAATTATCACATCGAATGACATGGACTCCCCCTCATCAGGCTCTGTCACACTAGCCAAGTCTGACTACAGCCCTTGGAGGCCACCATGTCACCATCAATTTATGGCATTAATTTAGCCAAACATTCGCTCAGTATCCATGGCGAAGATGAACAAGGCAAGGTACTGATCCATAAAACAATAACTCGCTCAAAAGTCCTTGTTACCTTTGCCAACATTTCAAAGCGATTATCGGGATGTTATTGGCCGTAAACACTAAAGCTGAATCAGACCCAAAATGCCAAGCGTTGGGAATCACTCTTAAATTGTGGTATGGATAATAAGCCCAATTCGGGTAATGTGAGACTCAGGCTTTAACTGCAACTAAAGCTTTCTATGTGGTAGTTCATTTAAACGCTGGCTCCTCTGTCGAGAGACCGATAATAAACATGAACACTACATAGGACTCCAAGCACAAATCTCGAATAAAAGATTACACCGTAATAACATAGGCCAATTTAGACTGAAATACCGCGTCAGTTTGTTATGTTCAGATCTTAAGGTGCATATGTAGCAAAATAACATCTTTCCCTTCATTCGAAATTCGAGGTTCTGCGCTATACGGCACAAAACCAAGCTTGGTATAAAGTAGCAAAGCTCGTGTGTTGTAATTAAAAACCGACAAGCATGGTGTGGCTTGATAAATTTCTAAACATTTAGAGCCAAGGTGCTCAACAAGAGCTCGCCCAATACCCTTTCCTTTATGGTTATCGGACACTACAACGTTACCGATAAATGCACTCTGAGAAGGTTTGATATTATATAGGTTCCCAAAGGCAGCAACCTGACCATCAACGATACATACCGTCAGTTCTGATCTTACTTGGGAAATACTGTAGATTTGCTCTCGATCCCATGGATAAGTACCCGATGGGCAAACTGAATACAGCTCTTCCGGCGAAGATACTAATTGAGATATCTCATCAAAATGAGCTTCAACAGCATTTGTAAATTCCATTTACCCTCCAAGAACATAACGCCCGCTTAAGTGGTGAGCAACGCAATACGATGCTTCTGCATACCACCTAAATCACTAAACTTAACGCATGGTAAAAATGCCACGCGTTGCGAATCCGTCTTGAAGCGTTTGTTGAACCAAGCCGCTACGCGGCAGAGCCCTTTGATTCCATACACTGACCTCTAAGACCTTACCTTCCCGGTAAGACTTGGAGACGAACCATGAACACCCAACAACAGCGCCATTTCGATGCGCTATACCAACAACACCTTGATAATCTTATCCTACAAGGCAAGCGCCCAGCGACCATCGATGCCTACAGCCGTGCGGTACGTCGTATTTCTGCCTTCTTTGACTGCCCGCCAGATCACCTGACAACCGAACAGTTACGTACCTACTTCCGCCAACTCATCCGCACCCACTCATGGAGTACCGTCAAGCTCGACCGCAACGGCCTGCAATTCTTCTACCGCTATACCCTCAGTAAACAATGGATCTGGCTCAATATCGTCAAACCGCCGCAGGTCAAACGACTGCCTGATCTTTTGACGCCTGATGAAGTGGGACTGCTCATCACCATGACTCACCAGCCCCGTTACCAAGCCTTTTTCTTTACCCTCTACAGCCTCGGCCTCCGGCTCGGCGAGGGACTGAACCTAACAACGGCCGATATCGATGCCCGCACCATGCAGGTACATATCCGAGAGGGGAAAGGCGGCAAAGACAGGCGGGTACCGCTTCCAGAACGAACCTTGGCAGTCATGCGCCAACACTGGCGTTCACACCACCACCCTCAGTGGATCTTCCCAGGTATTGGCACCACCGAACCGATGGATCGCGGGGGTGTACAAAAGGCGATGAAACAAGTCTGCCGGGACTGTGGGTTCAACAAGCGGATCAGCCCGCACTCACTACGCCACTGTTATGCCACCCACTTGTTAGAAGCGGGATTAGACTTACGGTCACTGCAGGTGTTGCTCGGTCATGCTAGCCTCAATACGACCGCCCGCTATACCCAATTCACCAAGGTCAAGTCGGCCTCTGCCACCTTAGCGGTTAATACACTGGCCAATAAGCTGGCAGTAATATGGGAGGCGGCATGAGTACGTTTACTTCCCTGCTCACCACCCACTATGCCGAATTTATCCATCACTACGGCGATAGGATCACGCCTGATATACACCGGGCAATATCAGCGATGCAACGCTGCCGGACAGAGCAAGCTGGTTGCTCTCAGTGGTATTGCTCGCATTGCCACCATGACGACCGGTTGCCATTAGGCTGCGGCCATCGCTCATGCCCGGAGTGCCAACAACGTACCGCCTCTGAATGGCTCGCCCGCCAGGAAGCAAAGCTGTTGCCAGCAGAGTATTTTATGCTGACCTTCACGGTACCTGCGCCACTGCGGGGTCTCGCCCGTTATCAGCCTAAGGCGTTCTACGGCGTGATGTTCCGGGTGGCAGCATCGGTATTGAAGGACTTTGCCCACCGCCAGCATCACGGTATCAGTGGCTTTACCATGGTGTTGCACACCCATAACCGGCGGCGGGATATCCATCCCCATTTACATGTCGTGATGCCGTCCGGGTTCTACCATCCACAACGCAGGCAGTGGCACAAGGGGAAGAAGGGCTTTCTCTATCCTCATAAAGCCTTGGCGAAAGTCTGGCGAGCAAGACTGCTCGACACCCTTGCTCATCACCCGACACTTAGCCTTCCTCCTGCACTGCTCCCAACCGAATGGGTAGTCGACTGTCGTAACGTCGGTCGGGGCTTGCCAGCACTGCAATACTTGTCTCGCTACCTCTACCGGGGCGTTTTGCCTAACAAAGATATTATCAATATCCATGACCATCAGGTGACATTCCGCTATACCGATAGCCAGACCCAGCGTTCGGCAACGCGCACCTTGCCGGTTGTGCAGTTCTTGCGGCTTATCTTGCAGCATGTACTGCCGAAAGGGTTACAGCGAGTACGGGATTATGGCTTGCTGCATGGCAGTGCGAAGACACTGCGGCTGACCATCCAGTTGATGTTGCTAAGCTTACCGACATGGCAGTTACCGGAACAAACTCAACCCCAGACAGCAAAGCGGGACTGCCCATGTTGCCAGCATGCGATGAGCTGTGTCGGCATCACACGACCGAGATAGCCGCAAGGCAAATTGAATAAGGATAATGGCACTCAACACTAATGAGGAGAAAGCCAACGTAACACCGAAATCAGGCAGTAAGCCACTGAAGTGAATAGCATTGTTATCACTTCTAGGCTGCGCTCGTCTTGAGCAAAGTCACGGGCGCAACGCCTATCAAACTCCCTCCGAGCAATTTACTTAATAAGGTTATACGGGCTTGTCCAACAACCGGATAGAAGTGTCGGCTGCGCGACACGTATCCTTATTTGTTAAATTACATTACCTACGAGTTTGGCAAAAGAATTGGAACTTTAAACTTAATTCTACTAACAGAACTATTTTGACTAGTAGAGCTACTTGCTGCAGATACTGAAATTGCCCCTACTGATTTATCTCCATCCGAAGCCATATTTGATTCGCTTACCGTTACTGCTACATCAAACTCTACATCTTGTAATGGAATTCCTGTGTGGACACAGTATGAATAACCTGCCGCTTTGCTGTCCATACGAGCAGAGCTTGGGTTTATACTTGCATTTTTTGACCTGCCATACTCTTGTGCAGACGCAACGCCATCAATAACTTGTTTTAGTGTTTCTGACACAAATTCATTTAATTGCATTTATAGCTTTACCCCAACAATGAAACGATAAGTGAACCAATCGAGGAAATTGAAGCTGCTGCTGGCAATGATTTAACCAACGCATTTACAACTACTTTACTCGGTTTCTCATTTTGACATTGAGCATCGATAGCATCTACAACTTCATAAGCTTCTTCACGCTCGGAATCCGATATATTTAGACGCTCAACTTCAGATTTCAAGGCGCTCAGCGCCTCTTGAAGATCGTTATTAATATTCACAACGTTTGTAGAATTGTCTGTCGAGTTATTGTTTACGCGAGCATTTGCTCCGCTAATGTTGTACGTAATTGACTGCACCGCTTTCTCTGCTTCAGGTAAGCCCAATTTTTGTACTTTCATCTGATAATGAGCAGGAATAGCTCCTCCCATCCCCTCATGAAAACCGGGATCAATAACTTTAAATGTTTCCGTTCCACCGTTAGACATGACACGTTGAATCAAGTCATGAGGTTCAACCAGAAAATCAGAACGCATCAAATAAATGCCTTTACTTTGAACACTCGCATTCATTTCTGGGCTAGTCGTTCCGTCTGACTTTAATACCTGTATTTTGTCTTTCATCATATCTGAAAATGGCATAAAGCCTCCTTTGTAATTTAACGCCGGGCATAAGGTGCGCCACGACTAACTAACCAAGCACACCGAACCCCATACCAAAACCGCCGAGTGTAACGCGTCACTCTTGATGCCTTTGTTGAACCAAGCCGCTACGCGGCAGAGCCCTTTGATTCCATACACTGACCTCTAAGACCTTACCTTCCCGGTAAGACTTGGAGACGAACCATGAACACCCAACAACAGCGCCATTTCGATGCGCTATACCAACAACACCTTGATAATCTTATCCTACAAGGCAAGCGCCCAGCGACCATCGATGCCTACAGCCGTGCGGTACGTCGTATTTCTGCCTTCTTTGACTGCCCGCCAGATCACCTGACAACCGAACAGTTACGTACCTACTTCCGCCAACTCATCCGCACCCACTCATGGAGTACCGTCAAGCTCGACCGCAACGGCCTGCAATTCTTCTACCGCTATACCCTCAGTAAACAATGGATCTGGCTCAATATCGTCAAACCGCCGCAGGTCAAACGACTGCCTGATCTTTTGACGCCTGATGAAGTGGGACTGCTCATCACCATGACTCACCAGCCCCGTTACCAAGCCTTTTTCTTTACCCTCTACAGCCTCGGCCTCCGGCTCGGCGAGGGACTGAACCTAACAACGGCCGATATCGATGCCCGCACCATGCAGGTACATATCCGAGAGGGGAAAGGCGGCAAAGACAGGCGGGTACCGCTTCCAGAACGAACCTTGGCAGTCATGCGCCAACACTGGCGTTCACACCACCACCCTCAGTGGATCTTCCCAGGTATTGGCACCACCGAACCGATGGATCGCGGGGGTGTACAAAAGGCGATGAAACAAGTCTGCCGGGACTGTGGGTTCAACAAGCGGATCAGCCCGCACTCACTACGCCACTGTTATGCCACCCACTTGTTAGAAGCGGGATTAGACTTACGGTCACTGCAGGTGTTGCTCGGTCATGCTAGCCTCAATACGACCGCCCGCTATACCCAATTCACCAAGGTCAAGTCGGCCTCTGCCACCTTAGCGGTTAATACACTGGCCAATAAGCTGGCAGTAATATGGGAGGCGGCATGAGTACGTTTACTTCCCTGCTCACCACCCACTATGCCGAATTTATCCATCACTACGGCGATAGGATCACGCCTGATATACACCGGGCAATATCAGCGATGCAACGCTGCCGGACAGAGCAAGCTGGTTGCTCTCAGTGGTATTGCTCGCATTGCCACCATGACGACCGGTTGCCATTAGGCTGCGGCCATCGCTCATGCCCGGAGTGCCAACAACGTACCGCCTCTGAATGGCTCGCCCGCCAGGAAGCAAAGCTGTTGCCAGCAGAGTATTTTATGCTGACCTTCACGGTACCTGCGCCACTGCGGGGTCTCGCCCGTTATCAGCCTAAGGCGTTCTACGGCGTGATGTTCCGGGTGGCAGCATCGGTATTGAAGGACTTTGCCCACCGCCAGCATCACGGTATCAGTGGCTTTACCATGGTGTTGCACACCCATAACCGGCGGCGGGATATCCATCCCCATTTACATGTCGTGATGCCGTCCGGGTTCTACCATCCACAACGCAGGCAGTGGCACAAGGGGAAGAAGGGCTTTCTCTATCCTCATAAAGCCTTGGCGAAAGTCTGGCGAGCAAGACTGCTCGACACCCTTGCTCATCACCCGACACTTAGCCTTCCTCCTGCACTGCTCCCAACCGAATGGGTAGTCGACTGTCGTAACGTCGGTCGGGGCTTGCCAGCACTGCAATACTTGTCTCGCTACCTCTACCGGGGCGTTTTGCCTAACAAAGATATTATCAATATCCATGACCATCAGGTGACATTCCGCTATACCGATAGCCAGACCCAGCGTTCGGCAACGCGCACCTTGCCGGTTGTGCAGTTCTTGCGGCTTATCTTGCAGCATGTACTGCCGAAAGGGTTACAGCGAGTACGGGATTATGGCTTGCTGCATGGCAGTGCGAAGACACTGCGGCTGACCATCCAGTTGATGTTGCTAAGCTTACCGACATGGCAGTTACCGGAACAAACTCAACCCCAGACAGCAAAGCGGGACTGCCCATGTTGCCAGCATGCGATGAGCTGTGTCGGCATCACACGACCGAGATAGCCGCAAGGCAAATTGAATAAGGATAATGGCACTCAACACTAATGAGGAGAAAGCCAACGTAACACCGAAATCAGGCAGTAAGCCACTGAAGTGAATAGCATTGTTATCACTTCTAGGCTGCGCTCGTCTTGAGCAAAGTCACGGGCGCAACGCCTATCAAACTCCCTCCGAGCAATTTACTTAATAAGGTTATACGGGCTTGTCCAACAACCGGATAGAAGTGTCGGCTGCGCGACACGTATCCTTATTTGTTAGGCATTTTTAAGGCATACATCCAATTTTTCAATCAAAGATGAAGAGCGCATTAATATTAGCTCAGCTTCTTCAGAATCGATTTCTTGTCCATGTGCTGCAGCATTTCCCAGTCTAACGACCTCTAACAGAGCAGTAGATAAAGGTTTACTAATTACGTTGTCATTGGCGAGCATTTGAAGCCTTATTGATAAAGAATGTTGTTTGTGGCCTAAATCAGATTGATATTTTCTGATGGTTTTCTCAATATCAACACGTAAAGCAACAAACGCCAAATTAGCATTTACACCTTCATATTCTGGGGTCACTTCTTTTTCTTGTACATCAGCAGTAGCAGCCTCAACTTTTTTCAGAGCATCTTTTAACTCAAGTTTAATACCACCTGGGAGTTCTAAAGATTTTAAATATGGGAAAAGCCATGGCAAACCTGCTAATACCAGCAATACAATTGATATCGCATCAACAGTCACTTTATCCCAAAACAAATGTGCTGTAGCTAATGCTGTAAAAAGAATTGAGACTAAAAAGCCTAATATTTTCACCAAAATCCTCCTGAATGCCTAACAGCTTTATAGATTGAATTTTTCTCTCTTATCATTCTTCATATCATCCAGAGAGAAATTCAAGCACACCGATTAAAACCCTTAACTTTCAGAATGATACAACATAAAAGGTTCAATTGTAAAAAGTGATATGTTGAAATATTCAACATATCACTTTCTTCATTATCAAATTCCGTATTACCTCACGGAATCATGGCCAATCAGGCAAAAAGGCATCACCTGCGTAGTTAGGTTTCCATTCACCTCATAACCGTATTTTTCCGCCGATACTCTTTGGAATGTATATTCTAACCAGGCATAGTAATGGTGAATTATGAAAAAAACGTTTCATAGCAAGGCTTAAGCTATTACAATAGATAAAGGAGCAATTGAAGGGAGTGAAAAATGTCTGTTGCCAATAACCTTACCGAACTGCAAGACCAAATTCGAACGCGTTATAGCGATCTTAGCAAGCGTTTACAGCAGGTCGCGCGTTATGTGCTAGATAATTCTAACAGCGTCGCCTTCGACACAGTGGCTACCATCGCAAGCCAAGCCGAAGTTCCCCCTTCTACCCTTATCCGATTTGCCAATGCGTTCGGCTTTAGCGGCTTCAATGACATGAAACAACTGTTTCGTCGTAACCTGGTTGAGGAAACAGCCAGTTACACTGAGCGCGCTAAGCTATTCAAAGAACTCGATGCTGAGCAAAGCGCACCAGAAAGCCCAGCGATGATTTTGCAGGAGTTCGCGCGTGCTAATGCTCAGGCAATGAACCACCTTGCGGCGCAAACGCCTAGTGACAAATTGGAAGAAGCGGTTGAGATCCTAAGCCAGGCTGAAAACATCTACCTTATTGGCCTGAGACGCTCTTTCAGCGTCGCTTCATACCTGACCTATGCCCTACGACACTTAGAGCGTCGTGCCTTCCTTATTGATGGTTTGGGCGGTATGTTCAAAGAACAACTCTCGATGATTGGCCCTAACGATGCGGTGCTATCGATCAGCTTCAGCCCGTATGCGCAAGAAACGGTTACCCTCAGTGAAGTTGCTTCACAAGCCGGTGCTAAACAGATAGTGATCACCGATAGTCAAGTGAGCCCACTAGCGACCTTTAGTGACGTTTGCTTTGTGGTGAAAGAAGCACAAGTCGAAGCCTTCCGCTCTCAATCGGCTTCATTGTGTCTAGCGCAAACATTGGCAGTGTCTTTGGCTTATCGCCAAGGTGCAACAATAGCCCCTGAAATCAGCGTTCTAAGCTAACCCTTCCCTACTCGATATTACTTCCTGATATCACAATAAATGCCGTCGCATACTATACGTACAGCGACGGCATTTTTATATCCATCTTGATAAAGCGTTGATCAAGTATTTATGTTGGTTGGTAATATTGCTCTAGAGTCAGGACAAAAGTACAGAACAGAAAAAGCCTCGCATGTGCGAGGCTTTGAGAGTGATAAACCTAAAGGGGCGATGTCATTGGGGGTAGCAACACCCCATACCCGTCATCACTCAGGAGGCTTTGTTTGTCGGATTAAAGCTTGATGGTTTTACCCTGCTTCATCGACTCAAGTGCTGCATCGGCCAGTAGCAATGCGTACTCACCATCAGCGCCGCCGCACTCAGGCTCTTCGCCTTCCAGTACGCCAACGAAGTCTTCCCACTCTGCAACATAGGCTGCTTCGTAACGCTCTAGGAAGAAGTGTTGAGGTTTCGCGGCCACACAGCCTTCCTCACCCCAATGCTGCACTAGGTTTTCTTTCATGTTGTGTGCTTGTAGCAAGCCTTTTGAACCATGCAGTTCAAGACGCTGATCATAACCATAACCAGAGCGGCGGCTGTTGTTGATAGTCGCAATTGCGCCTGATGGGAAGCTTAGTACTAATACAGCTGTATCAATATCGCCCGCTTCACCGATGGCTGGATCGACCATGCAGCTACCATGCGCGGTGATCGATACTGGATCTTCACCCATGATAAAACGCGCCATATCCAAGTCATGGATGGTCATGTCACGGAACATACCACCAGACACTTTGGTGTATTCTGCCGGCGGTGGCGACGGATCACGAGAGGTGATCACCAAAGACTCTGGCTGGCCAATTTTGCCTTCTTTAAGCTGGTTTTTGATCGTTCTGAACTGCGGATCATAACGACGGTTAAAGCCAACCATCATAGGCACGCCATGCTGGCGAACTGTCGCCAAACAATCACGTACTCGGCTCACATCTAGATCAATCGGCTTTTCACAGAAAATGACTTTGCCATGTTGAGCCGCCATTTCAATCAAATCGGCATGTGTATGGGTTGCAGAGCAAATGCATACCGCATGTACATTCGGATCTGACATTGCTTGTTCGATCTCTTGAATCTGTGCGCCATACTCTTCGGCTAGTTTTTTTGCCCCCTCAACATACGGGTCGATAATTGAATACAATGTTGTCTTGGGGTGCTTTGCAATATTTACAGCATGCACTTGGCCAATCCTGCCAGCGCCGAATAACGCAATATTAAACATGTCTCACTCCTTTGCCGGAAATTATTTATTGATGCTTTCTTGCATATTGCTGTTCGTTAATCCATTGATGGTCTTCTTCCCAAGTGAACAACCATTTACGCGTTGGCCCAGCCATTACATTGAGGTAATAGCTGTCGTAGCCAGCAATGGTCGCCACCGGGTGATAACCCTTAGGCACTTGAACGACGTCTTTGTCATATACCGCCATGCATTCGTCCAATGAGCGATCATCGGTATAAACGCGCTGCATGCAGAACCCTTGAGCCGGGTTCAGACGGTGGTAATAAGTTTCTTCTAGATAAGTTTCATTTGGCTCTGCATCTTGGTCATGCTTATGGCTCGGGTACGAGCTGGTGCAACCTTCGTCGGTATACACTTCAACCACCAACAAGCTGTCTGCTTCTTTGTAATCAGGCAGGATATTATGAACATATCGCTTGTTGTTCCCTGCCCCGCGCTGTTCGGCATCAATATGCTCAGGCGCAATCAAGCGGGTAGGATAATTACCTTGGCCAGGCGCTGTACATACTGCAAGCTCTAACTTTGTATTAGCCACAACAGTGATTGCCTCGCCTTTTGCGACATAAACGGCATAAGGCTTTTTTCGCTCAAATGGGCTCATTCGATCACCAATGTTTTCGAATGTTTCAGATGGCGTAGTAATTGTGGCAAAGCCGCCCACTAGCACTAAACAACTTTCATTTTCGCTGGCAGGCAGCGCTACACTTTGGCCGGTTTCAAGTTCAAAAGCTTTAAATCCCACATACCCCCATTGCGCACTTTCTGGAGTAATTGTTTGGGTATTACCATGCTGATCAGGGGCATGATATTTGGATAGCAGTTTTGACATGGCAACCTTCCCAATGCTTGTAATCGTTATATAGGTTCGAAAATATTTTCCAAAATCATAGGGGAATGAAAAAACCTTTTCAATTCAATTATGAAACATATAGTTCATTTTGTGGGCGAGGTAACATGCCGAAAATTTCTTCTGGGACGATGCAATAATTGGCATAAAAAATTGCCAATTAATACTCAGAAGGTAAATTTTAGAGAATGTGACAGGTGAAGTATAAGTGAGTGGAATTATTAACGATTACACGTAACGTTATGACCCTAGGGCATAGAGTGATTATGATAAAAGAAACCATTAGAAAGACATCGAGCCAGGCGGTTTACCTAGCTCGATGAAGTAACAAATAACAAAGGAATATAGCCCTAGCGTCTTCGACTTGGCAGCATATCCGTCATCGATCCTTCAACGACTTCTGCCGCAAAGGCGAAAGTTTCGGCCAATGTTGGGTGTGCATGCACCGTATGGGCGATGTCTTTTGCTCTCCCGCCTAGCTCAAGTACCGCTGCGGCTTCGTGAATAAGTTCACCCGCGTTCTCCCCGCAAATACCAGCCCCTAGTAGCGCTCCCGATTCTTTATCAAACAACGCTTTGGTAACGCCATTAGTTGCGCCAACACTTTGCGCGCGACCGCTAACAAGCCAAGGTACTTTGCCAGTGCTGTAATCAATGCCCTGCTGTTTTGCTTCTTTCTCGGTTAAACCAACCCAGGCGACTTCAGGGCTGGTATAGGCCACTGACGGAATAGCCGCGGGGTGGAATGTAGCATCCATTCCGGCAATAACTTCTGACGCCACCTTACCTTCATGTGTTGCCTTGTGCGCCAGCATTGGGCCCTTAACAATATCGCCAATCGCAAAGATATGCGGCGCAGTGGTTTGCATCCGATCATTAACTTCAACAAGCCCTTGCTCATTGACGGCAACATCGATCTTTTCGAGGCCTATACCGGATGTATTAGGGCGACGACCAACGGCGACCAATACTGCATCAAAAACAACATGCTCTGGGGCTTTTTTACCTTCAAAGGAAACAGCAATACCTTCAGGCTGCGCTTCCATATTGGTCACTTTGGTTTTCGTCAGCAGTTGGTAAGTCTTTTTGGTCGCCTTCACAAGTGGCTGAACGATGTCTTTATCGGCGGCAGGGATAATTTGCTCTTGTGCCTCGACAATCGTTATCTCGGTACCTAGCGCCGAGTATACCTGCGCCATTTCTAATCCGATGATCCCGCCACCAACGATCAACAGCTTCTTCGGAACACATTGCAAAGACAGTGCGTCAGTCGAGTCCCACACTCTTGCGTCATCTGGCGCAATAGGCAGTTTGACCGAGTGAGAGCCCGTCGCAAGAATGGCATGCTTGAAGTTGACTTGCTGCTCTGTGTCAGTCATGACTGACAGCGTATGTGTTCCAACGAATTGACCTTGACCTTGTAGGCGAACCACTTTTCTCGCTTTGCAAAGGTTCGCGATGCCAGTGGTCAATTCAGAAATCGTTCCTTCTTTATGGGCGCGTAATCCATCAATATCGATCTCAGGCTCGTTAAACGAAATACCCATATTCGCACCATGCTTAGCATGCTCTATTAGCGATGCGGCATGAAGCAGGGTCTTTGAGGGAATGCAGCCCACATTGACACAAACGCCACCCAGCGTCTCACGCTTTTCAACAATACATACCGACAAACCAAGATCTGCCGCTCTGAAAGCCGCTGTATACCCACCGGGTCCACCACCGAGTACCACAACATCTACGTTGATAGATTCCGTCATTAAAATTCCTTCTCTGCCAAGTTAAATACTTCATTTCTAGGTACAGGCAACATAACGTGCCACTGGTAGATTTATCCCAGAAAGAAAAATAAATAAATCGCAAAATTGGAATATACGATATTGGTCCACTTAATTGCGTAAATTAGCCGCCAATATGTCTAGCAGTTCAATGTTTATCTTTTAAGGGGACGGGGATTGCAGAGGCATAGAAAAACGGGCTTGCATATTGCAATCCCGTTTCTATCACGACATTCTTTTGGACAGGAAACCAATCGCATGGCCAAGCCCGCGATAGGTGAACAAAGCCAATAAGATCATCAAACAGCCTGCAAGCTTATTCAGCGGCATAGCTTCAGCATACCAAACCACACTGAGGATCACTGTCCACACAGGTTCAAGGATCATGATGATCGCAGCATTGGCCGCAGTACTGTGCTTCTGTCCCATCGTCTGCATCACATAACGCAAACTTGTCGCTACCAGCATGCTCAAGGTAAACCAGCCCCATGTCGTCATGCTGACAGAGTCTGGCCATGTTTCAAATAGCAATGATGCGATAGTACCCATGCAACCGATGCTAAACAACTGTAAGCAAGTCAGTAATAGTGTGGGAATTTGGCGAGCATATTTGCTATTGAAATTGAAGTGGACCGCCAACATTATAGCCGCAGCCATAAACCACAACTGGCTAGAGGCCATCTGCCAACCATTGCCACCACCAAGTGACAACATCAACAAACCCGCAAACGCAATGGGGAGTGCCAGCCAAAATGTTCTTGGTGGCTTGGCTTTGAACAACGGCCAAGCAATCAACGGCACGAACAGCATGGATAGACTCATGATAAATGCGCCTTCGCCGAGCGTATCACTCACTGAAATCGCATGTATCCACAGTAGTATGGCGGACCCAAGAATACACCCTACCCCTAATGCTTTTGGTATGACTGACTTTTCTACTTTTCTTATATCACGGAAGCAGAACAGCAATAAGCACAGAGAGGCTAGGATAAAACGCAGGCCAATAAAACCAAAAGGCGGTAGCCCCTGAATTGCTTCTTTAGAGAAGATCCAGCCAGCTGCCGCCAATATTGTGGTTGCGACTAATATTAAATCTGCGCGGCGTTCAAGGTTCATTCTTGAACGCCCTCATTACAAGTAATGAGCAGGAAATAAGAGCAATTTAATTTCAATTTTTATTCCAAATATAAGCCGCAAATCCCTGCCGCTTTTAGCGAACTAATGCCTTCATCCCATTCAGCATTTTTTCTGCCACTTCATAATGGTCGTGCTCCCACATTTGATCGTTAAGGAACTCGCCCGAGAAGAAACCGTCATAACCTGTCTGTAGAAGAGCATCCACCCATTCTTGCATTGGGATGTCACCTTCACCGATATAGACACCACGAAGCTCTCTTTCATCAACCCATGGCTGCCCTTCTGCAGGACGTTTACCATCGGATAGGTGAACATTATAAATCAGAGATTTATCAACTTGAGAAATCTGCTCTAAGGTAGCACCACGACATGCCCATAGGTGCCATGTGTCTAAGACGAAGCCAAAATTATCACGCCCAACAGCATCGAGCAATCGATAGTAGTCATCTAGCGTCGCAATTGGTGTCCATGCTGCCCCCTCATACTGAAAACGGATACCATGCTCACGACCAATATCGGCGATAGTTCTGATGTTTTTGGCCGTTAGCTGGATATTTTCTTCAGTGCTAAAGCCATTCAGACTTTCAAAGGCATTAAGCTGAATTGTTGGTGCGCCAATATCTTTTGCAAAGCGACATAAGATTTCCGCTTCTTTAAATACGCGCTGTTGCTCTTCTTTAGTTGTCGCCTCTACCCCACCGATAATATCAATCGCAGAAGGAGTAATATTGGCAGCATCAAGTCGTGCTTTAAATTCTTGACTGGTAAATCCGGCGTTAATGTAACGCCAAAGTTTTTCAGTGTGGATCTCTAGGCCCTGATAGCCTGTTTCTTTTGCCAAACGAATATCAGAAAGAATATTACTATGAAGCGAACACATTCCATGAAGAGCAAAACGCATTTTAAATCCTTATCGACACCAAATGCCGTGCATTAAAGTTCCCAGACGCCATAGCCATGGCACCTAACCAAAATAGAAATATAAGAAAAGCAGAGAATCTATAGCCAAGTAACTTTTAAATTTGACTCGTTAAAAGTCACTTGGATATAGATAACCAAGCTATTTGATATAACTTGGTTACTCAGTCTAAAACTACAAAAGAGCGATTTAAATCCGTTATTTTACTTCTTGGCACATTAGGCTGACAGCCAGTGTTTGTGCTAAATACAAAGAACTACTAAGAGAACGGAAACCCATGATTTCACCTTCCTGTACTTCAAAGCAAACATCCATTTTACTGCCTTGGGATGTCATCTGATTATCAGTAATGGCAACAATAGGCACGCCCTTCTCAAACGCAGTATCAATCAAGCTACTGGTTTCAGGCGCATAAGGGCTGAAAGTAACGGTAATCAATACGTCTTTATCACTCATACGGCGGGTCATTGGTGACAGCATGCCGCCGTGATCATCCAACAATACAACGTTATTGTCAGACTTCATCAGTGCATACCAAAGATAAAATGCCACCGGATACGCTCGACGCATGCCCTGAATATAAATGGTTTCTGCGCCATCAAGTAGGTTTACCGCTCTTTCGAGCTTTTGCGGTGAAACAGACATTTGTAACTGTTCCATCGCTTCAATATTGGCTTGTCCAAAGTCTTGAAAAATCGCCATCGGTGAGTCTTGGCTCACTTCTTCAGTTTCACGTGCTTTTTTTACACGCTCAAGATAATCCCTAGGACGATTCAAATACTGATCGCGGAATAACGCCTGCATTGAGCTAAATCCAGAATAGCCCATCGCATTTGAAAACCGGCTCAGAGTCGATAAAGGAACATTGGCCTGTTCTGCTATGGTTGCCATGGTTTCGACTGCTACCAGCATTGGCTGGGCCATCACAAAATCAGCAACCTGTTGTAGTCGCCCACTTAGGCTATCGTAACGCTTAACAATAAGCTCACGCAGCGTATCTAAGTCAGCTGGTACTTGTTCTTCAACATCCATAAATGGCCGCTCTCCCGCTCGAAAGCAATACTACAAAATAAGAATACCTCAAGTGCTAAGCACTTGAGGCTATAGTTTATGATAATAATTCGAAGTTGCGAATCGCTTCTTGCTTCACAAAGGGCATTGCCTTTTTCATAAAGTAGATACGATCAAACTTTTGTGGCTCTTCATTCATAAAATCGCGCAGATTATGACCCAGCGCCTGACGTAAACACGTACCAATATTGAATTTTGACACTCGAGTACGCTTAAGCACTTCCATATCTTCGTCACGGATACCACTGGTGCCATGAATGACCAACGGAATATCTACCATATTCGCAATACGATCTAAACGACCAAAATCAATAGTACATGTCGGCTCGGTCAATCGGTGTACGTTTCCGACCGAAATGGCGACACAATCAGCACCGCTTTCTGTGGCGAAGCGCACGGCATCTTCTGGCTCGGTGTAGATAGATTTGATGTGATCACGACCTTCATCATAAGGCACCGATCCAATTTCACCCTCTACGGATGCACCTACTGCATGAGCAACGTCTGCCACAGCGCGGGTACGGGCGATATTCTCATCCAACGAAAGCTGAGAGCCATCAAACATTACGGAGCTGAATCCCGCCTTCAAGGCACGGTAAACAACGTCTTCTTCATAGGTATGATCGAGATGCAAGCAAACTGGCACTGAGCTGTTGTGTGCTAATGGCAATAACATCGCGGCGGCTGTCTCGACCCCATAGAAATCGGCCACATCTTTATTACAAGCAAGGATCACAGGCTTGTTTACTGTTTCTGCCGCTTCTACTACAGCACGGGCATCTTCATAACCGAAGACATTAAAGCAAGGAACTGCATAGTCTGATGCTGCTGCCTGAGGCAATAGTTCTTTCAAGTTAACGAGCATATTGCCCCTCCTTATTTGAACTTGGCGATCATATCCTTGATGCCAGGGATCGTTTCTACTTGGTACTCATGATGCGGGTCAAAGTGCTGAATTAACGACTTCTCTGTTTTACCCACAATGATGGTGAAGTAGTACATTTCATAACCCGGTGCCGCTACGCTTGGGTGGTAGCCTTTATCAATGGCAATCACTGATCCCGTGCGAACGTGGTAAACAGGACCAAAGTCATCTTCGTGCTCATAAAGGAACTGCGCTCCGAAGCCAAAACCTGGGTTGAACCGGAATTGGTACACTTCTTCGTATAGTGTTTCTTTGCTGCCGTCAGGCTTAACACGGTCTTCATCGTGTTTATGAGGAGGGAAACCAGACCAACCACCGGCACCAACCGTAAACAACTCGCTAACCAATAGGCGGCCACGGTTGTCTGCATTTGACTGGCCCAATACGTGTTTAATCTTACGGTGTGTTTTGGTGTCGTCAGAACCGTACTGGACCATGTCGACATTCTCTTCACGTACGCAGAAAGGTTCTAGCGACTCTTCAAACTTACCGCCGGCGATCATGATATCGGCAGTATCACTAACACAGTCAATTGTCGCGCTATAACCAAGTGGGACATATACGGCTTCTGGATTGCCGTCCCATACGGACTTACGCTTACCAATATTGTCGTACACTTCGGTCTTTTCGCCGTTCGTTACCGAAATTGAACACGTACCGCCAGCCAGGACGATGACAGATTCATAACCGTCAACAACATGCTGGTGTTGCTCACCCTGCGACAGGCGAACTTGGTTGAAATAACACAGAGGTGTGACTTCATCGTTTACATCGACGATTGGTTGGTTCTTATTATCAAATGGTGGGATATGCTTGCCCATGTTACTTTCTCCTCACTGCCCTGTGTCTTCAACTGTCGTTAACCAGCTCAGTGTTTATCAGTCTAATTTGTCGTAAATAAAAAGGCCGGGCCTCGATGGTTTGTACCCTTTCTAGACGTATCCAGTTAAATACTGGCCCGGCAGACCTAATTGCCTTAATCACTTCATCCGGAGGTGACGATTAAAGGCCTTTTTCTCTGGTCTCAATAAAATCGAATAATTGTTCTTTGGTCGGCATGGCTTCGGTACAGCTGTTGCCACTGACATTGATTGCCGCCGCTGCCGTACCATGCTTGACGCCGTCTTCTAGTTCGCCACCGTTAACCAGTGTCCAAATCAGGCCACCAGCGAATGAGTCGCCTGAGCCAAATGGTTTCTGCACCTCAACGCGGAAGATACCTTGTTGAAATTTATAACCGTCACGGCAGTACACTTTTGAACCAAACTCACCGGCTTTGATGACCACCACTTGGGTGTTGGCACGAAGGAAGCGCTCCGCGGTTGCATCGTCATCCTTGTTGCCCGGCGCCAACACGGTTTCCATCATGTCGAACTCTTCGCGGTTACCGATAACGATGTCCGATAGACCTGCTGCAATGCCGTAATATATGGAAGCGTCAACATCGGTACGCCATGAATAAGGGCGGTAGTCGACATCCAATACTACTAGCGTGTTGCTGCGGCGCGCATGCTCCATGGCAATCAGTGCTGCTTCACGGCTCGGGCTTTCAGAAAGCGCCGTACCGGTTACCACCAAGACTTTCGAGCTTGCGATGTACTCTGGGTCAACTTGCTCTGGCTTGATGGTCAAATCAGACGCTTTATTACGGTAAATCAATACCGTACAGTCGCTTGGCTTCATCTCGGTAAACGCCACTGATGTGCGTGAACCCGAGCTGTCTGTCATCATGCCATCAAGGTTGATACCCTGGCCTGACATGTACTGCTTCACGTAGCCACCGAATGCATCATCAGCGACACAACCAATAAACCCTACTTTTCCGCCTAGTTTGCTAACAGCCACTGCAATATTTGCAGCCGAGCCACCGACAAACTTGTTGAAGCCTGAAATATCAGCCATGTCCGTGTTTGATTCACGGGCGTAAAGATCTACGCCCGCGCGTCCCAACACGATGGCATCCAGCTTACGGTCTTGCTGAAGTGCAATTTTTGTCATCGTTTGTTCCTATTACTTGTATTCAACCCATGCTGCGTTTTGGTCTGCTGACTCAACGCATTTTTCACAAAGGCGTACTCCTTCGATACCCGCATCGATACCTGGGAACCAGATATCAGCTAGTGTTTCCTGATCGTCACGGTCTGCTGCATCGAATGCCAACGCAAAACGGTGGTAAAGGTTTGCCCAAGACTCGAAGTAACCTTCTGCGTGGCCACCACCAACACGGTTAGATGCCACACCCGGCGCATCTTGGTGTAGATAGCCCATGCCACGCTCAAGAACGCGTGATGGCTCACCCTGTACCTCAAAGCGAAGTTGGTTTGGCTGCTCATCCCACCATTCGATAGACGCTTTAGAGCCAACAATACGGATCTTCTGCTGGTGCATAGAGCCTGAGTTCACCGCTGATGCCCAAAGGGTACCGACTGCACCGCCTTTGAATTCCATCATCACGTGAGCATTATCTTCGAGCGGTGTACGCGATTTGATGAAGCTCTGACGCATACAAGATAGGCGGTCAACTTCAAGGCCAGTCATCACTTCGCAGAGGTAGAACGCGTGAGTACCGATATCACCCAGCACATACGTTGGGCCTGAAACCTCAGGGCTTACACGCCACTTCAGGCCTGGATCGTTCAGTTCGTACTCTTCGTTATGGAAGCCGTGGGCAAATTGCATGTTGATAACACGGATGTCACCTAGGTCGCCACGCTGAACCATTTCACGCGCCTGCTGAACCATTGGGAAACCGCTGTAACCGTACATGACACCGATAACACGGTTGTTTTTCGCTGCAATTTCTTTTAGCTCTTCGGCTTCTTCAGTCGTGAAAGTGATTGGCTTTTCACATACCACATGTAAATTTGCTTCAAGCGCTGCTTTACAGATTTCGTAGTGAGTCGAGTTCGGTGTTGCAATGGACACAGCTTGAATACCATCTTCACGCTGAGCTTCTTGTTCGAACATCTCTTTGTAGTTGGCGTAGCAACGGTCGCCATCAAGGCCAAGGTTGTTACCGAAGTCACGGCAGCGCTCAGGATCAAGGTCAAAAGCACCGGCTACCAATTTGAACAAACCATCACGCTGCGCAGCGTTACGGTGCGAGTAACCGATCTGGCTACCACGACCGCCGCCGACCATTGCCCAGCGGATAGGTTGATCAAAATGACGTTCTTCATTAAACATGGCTTCACTCCTTGTCAGGTGTCCCCTACTACTGTTTAAGAGGTACCTGCGTTTCAGATATTGGAAATAGTTTTTTATTGTTTACAGAGTTTTCATTCTCAGAGGCTCTCGACTAAAAGAGCCTCTTGGTAATAAATCCTCGCTAAATAGCGGCTGGTTAATGCCCTACGACACTAAACACCACACCTTATACACCTCGTCTCTGTGCCGCTCGGCCCTCTTCCCAGTCAGCGACTTTCTTCGCTGTCTCTTCGTTGCGAGTCACTTCTGGTAAACCTACTTCCCACCAACAGTCGCACTTGGACCATGCCGCAGGAGATACAGGGTCGATATCCACCACAATCACGTAAGTGCGGTCCGCTTCTTTAGCGCGGGCAAAGGCAGCATCAAACTCGTCAACAGACGTCAGTTTCTCGGAAATTGCACCTTGAGCTTCTGCGTGCTTAGCGAAATCGACACGAGCCAGTTCGCCATCTGGGCGGCGGCAGTCTTCAAGTAGGTTGTTGAATGACTCGTTACCGGTGTTGTTCTGTAGTTTATTGATAACCGCGAAACCGCCGTTGTCACAAACCACCACAATCATCTTGTGGCCAGTCAACACTGAAGAGTAAATATCTGAGTTTTGGATAAGGTATGAGCCATCACCGACCAGCACGACAACATCATTGTCTGGGTTGGCAATTTTCGCGCCCCAGCCACCTGCAATTTCGTAACCCATACACGAGTAACCAAAATCGATATCGAACTTACCAATCTGGTAGTTCTGCCAGTTCATGGAAAGCTCAGCCGGTAGACCACCTGCTGCTGTCAGTACGGTGTCGCCTTTTTCCATCGAGGTGTTCAGCTTACCAATTACTTCCGCGTAGGAAGACATGCCCGGTAGCAGATCGCCTTCTTTAGGGTGGGTACGACGATGAACCAGCGCTTTCCACTCATCGGCTTCTGCTTTTGCTTTGGCCGACCACTCGTCACCTGAGCGCCAATCGCCAAGTAAAGCAGATAGCTTGGTCATTGAGCTTTTCGCATCACCCAGTACCGGGTAAGACATGTGCTTGATGGCATCGAACTTAGCCACATTAATGCTAACCAACTTCATTTCTGGGTTCTTGAACACAGTCCAAGAGCCAGTGGTGAAATCTTGTAAGCGGGTACCGATAGCCAGTACCACATCCGCTTCATTAGCCATGTGATTAGCAGAATCTGAACCCGTTACACCGATTGGGCCTGCGTTCAATGGGTTGTCCTGAAGCATAGTGGCGCGGCCAGCAATGGTCTCTACCACCGGGATATTGTGCTTACCGGCAAAATCAGCTAGCTCGTCAGTCGCTAGCGAGTAGTGAACACCGCCACCTGAGATGATCAGTGGTTTCTTCGCTTGCAATAGAATTTCTTTCGCTTCTTCCAGAACAATCATTTCAGGCTCTGGGCGACGAATACGATGTAGTTTTTCAGCAAAGAACACTTCAGGGAAGTCGTAAGCGACACCTTGGATATCTTGCGGCAAACCTAGGAATACTGGGCCACAGGTTGCAGGGTCTAGCATGGTATCCAGCGCTTGCGGCAACGTGTGCATTAGCTGAGATGGCGACAGAACACGGTCCCAGTAGCGTGTTAGCGGCTTGAATGCATCATTTGATGTTACAGACGGATCTTCGAAGTTCTCCGGCTGTTGTAAAACAGGATCTGGCAGACGGCTGACATACGCGTCACCCGCAATAAGAAGAAGAGGCAGACGGTTGGTATGGGCAATACCGGCAGCGGTGACCATGTTGGTCGCGCCTGGGCCGATAGAGCTGGTTGCAATACCGATACGGCGACGCTGGTTGGCCTTGGCATATGCAATGGCGGCTGTCGCCATAGACTGTTCGTTCTGACCACGCCAAGTTGGAATTTTGTCTTCAATATTCTTTAGCTGCTGGCCGAAACACGTCACATTACCGTGACCGAAAATCGCAAAAGCGGCACCAAAAAGTTGTTCTTTCTTTCCATCAATTTCAATCATTTGTGCTGCAAGATACTTGGCAAGCGCTTCAGCAACAGTCAGGCGTACAGTATTCATTGTCTTCCTCGTTTTTCGATATTCGAAAAAATCTTCCTTTACTCACTGCAATTGCTTTTGAACACTTTTACCGTGAACTTTGCGGTGAGATGTGAAGGGGGCCTAGCCTGCCCCCTTACCTTTTACTCGTTCTTATAGGCCGTACTTGTTCGCGTAGCCATTGATGTTCTCAAAAGCTGTTTTTGCGAACGTTAGTGGGTGCGCTTTAGCAGGATCCTGCTCGGCTTCAACCAATAGCCAGCCTTTGTAGTCGCGCTCTTTTAGTGCAGCGAATACGTCGTCATAATCAACATCGCCAGTACCAGGAACGGTAAATACACCATCAAGAACTGCGTTAAGGAATGACTTGTCTGCATCGCGAGCGGCCTTCATAACGTCTAGGCGTAGGTCTTTAAAGTGCATGTGACCGATACGGTGGCCCCAGCGCTTGATCATGGTGACAGGGTTACCGCCGCCATATGTGATGTGACCAGTGTCCAGCGTTAGGTGAACTGCGTCGCCAGTTAGCTCCATCATCAGGTTGATGTCGTCTTCAGTTTCACAGATAGTGCCCACGTGGTGGTGGAAAGACAGCTTGATGTCATGCTCGTTTAGTAGGTACTCAGAAACAGTCGTAAGCTTCTCACAGTAAGCTTTCCACTCATCCATAGTCAGGATTACGCGCTGAGATAGAGGGGTGTTGATGTCGCCGTGAACTGTGTTGCTCACTTCACCAAATACCATCGCTTTACAACCCGCCGCTTTCAGCAGTTTGATGTGCTCCTGCATAGCTGCGATTTCTTCATCAGCCGTCAGGGTCATCAGATTGCCGCTGTACCAACCAGACGCCAGAACCAGACCATGCTTTTCTAGAAGAGGAATAAGAACTTCTGGCTCACGAGGATATTTAGTACCTAGCTCAGTACCAGTAAAGCCAGCTTCTGC
The DNA here is from genome assembly GCF_052873915.1 of Photobacterium sp. DNB22_13_2. Taxonomy (NCBI): domain Bacteria; kingdom Pseudomonadati; phylum Pseudomonadota; class Gammaproteobacteria; order Vibrionales; family Vibrionaceae; genus Photobacterium; species Photobacterium sp. DNB22_13_2. The sequence continues at coordinate 88,815 of NZ_JBNNXU010000018.1, read as the reverse complement.
CATTTCACTCAAACATGTTTCCAATGGGATTTCGCCGCCAAGTTCTGGCATATCATCGTTAGTCCAGGTCAGTGGGCTGATTCCATATTGAACATTGCTCATGTTTGTACTCCAATTTTATGATTATTTAATTCCGGGTCGGTGACGATTGTAGTCAGTCCAGTGGAATATGTTCTTTTGGAATTCCCGAACCGCTTTTTTATCTGCACCATTTGCTTCACTGGAATTCACTATAACCGAAAAAATAGAAACGAAAAATATTTTTCATCACGTACAATCGATTTCAATTTTTCCGTTAAATATGAAAAAAGCCCAGTAAAAACGCGGCTTGAGAGAAATTCTTGAGCAAGATCACAACTTATATATATCTATAAAAATCAACACTTTAAGACAATCAAAACTTACGGAAAATATTTTTCGCAATTTGACGTAAGTATCATTTTCAAACAAAACACCCTATTAGCTATAGCCGTGAAAATCTTGAGATCATATGATTTGCGCTATCACCAAGTGGAAAATTATTATCAAAGCAATAAATTACTATTATAAATATTGGTGAGTGGAATAATGCCGATGCAAAAATCCTACAGTAATTAACGCATTGGAAAGCTACCCAACTCAAACTTATTCGATGGTTGAGTAAGAGACGGGGATCTCATAAAGGAGTAGAACATGTCACCCACAACCGCGGCCGAGGCCCGAAAACATAATTTTGCCTACATTATTAGAATTTGTTGTATTGCAGCCCTAGGGGGAATTTTATTAGGTTACGATACAGCTGTTATTTCTGGCGCTATTGGTCCTATCAGAGAACACTTTGGTTTATCCTCTGCACAAACCGGTTGGGCAGTCTCAAGTGTTGTTCTAGGTAGTATTATCGGTGCCGTCAGCGCCGGCTGGTCCGCCCTCAAATATGGCCGTCGTAAAACTCTCTTCATGGCTGCCATCCTCTTCATGATTTCCGCCATCGGCTCGGCACTGGCCACCACCTTTACTTTCTATGTCATGCTTCGCATCGTTGGTGGTATCGCGGTTGGCTTAGCCTGTGTCGTTTCACCGATGTACATGTCTGAAGTGGCACCGAAAGACTTCCGAGGCCGTGCTGTCAGTATGTTCCAACAATCTGCTGTTATCGGTCAAACAGGGGTGTTCTACGTTAACTACCTGATTGCCAAAGGCATGAGTGAAACTTGGTTGGTTGATATGGGCTGGCGTTGGATGCTGGGCTCAGAAGTGCTTCCAGCCGCACTGTTTGCTGGCCTGTTGTTCCTTATCCCTGAATCACCACGTTGGTTGGTACTGAAAGGAAAAGTCGATGAGGCTAAAGACACCCTATCGCGTATTTCAAATCCTAAGCATGCTGATCAGTTGATCGGCGAGATCCAAGCATCACTGGCAGATTCAAACGTACCGGGCAAGAAGCAAGTCAGCCTGCGTTCACCGCTTCTGTTTGCAATCTTGGTGATCGGTACCTTCGTTGCTGCCGCCCAGCAGCTAACCGGTATCAACGTGATTATGTACTACACGCCGGAAATCCTAAGACCAATTACCGGTAGTACTGAAAACGCCCTATTCCAGACCACCTTCGTCGGTATTGTCTTCATCCTCGGTAACGCGCTAGGTATGTACCTCATCGATAAAGTCGGTCGTTTGCCACTGATGAAATACGGTACCTTCGGCTGTGCGGTCGGTATGACGGTGGTCGGTTATGTGCTTTACACCGGTACTGAAGGCTACGCGGCATTGTTCGCATTGTGTCTGTACGTTGTTTCTTACGCGACATCGTGGGGCTGTGCATGCTGGACCATGATTTCGGAAATCTTCCCGAACAGCATCCGCTCCCGTGCAATGTCTATCGCTGTGGGTGCACAGTGGTTCACCGGCTTCATCGTCACCCAGTCATTCCCAATGCTGAATGACAATGCCTTCCTGAGAGAGCATTTCAACGGTGCATTCAGCTTCTGGTTGTTCGCCATCCTGTCACTGATTTGTATGTTTGTTGTGGTTAAGTTCGTCCCTGAAACCAAAGGTGTCAGCCTGGAGAAAATGGAAGAAGTGATGGCCAAAAAATTGGGCAAGAAAGTTCCTGCTCCTGAAGCACAAGCAAACGCTTAATCACACGTTGTAATACCCAACAGGCTTGTCATTGATAAGCCTGTTTTTTCGATTAAAAAAGGCGACATTATGCTCGATAAAATGGCTTTCTTTGTTTACGTTATCCGAACCGGCTCAATTTCTGCCGCAGCACGTAAATTCAACGTTTCAGTTTCCGCAGGCAGCCGCTGGTTACAAGATCTCGAACAGAGCTTTGGTATTACCTTATGCCGCCGAACCAACCGTTTATTAACCGCTACCCCTGCGGGCCAAAAGCTGGTTGATGAGTTCTCTCCTCTCGTTGATAATGCTGAACAGTTGTGCCGCAGCTTGCAAGACTTCCAAGAGCAAGACAAAGGCCACATCAATATCGTTTGCACCCCGGTGTATGCCAACAACTTCCTGATGGATAAAATAAGCAGCTACCTCGTTTCACACCCGAATGTCACATTTAACCTCAACGTCACCCCATGGGCGCTGGATCATGCAGCAGAAGCTGATCTAGTTATCAGTGCCAACGCCTGCTATCAAGGCTATCAAGAAAAAGACCTTCATCTAGTTCGCCGCGAACTGATGCAAAGCCCTTTTGTCGCAGTCGCTTCCCCTGATTACCTTGAACGAAATCCTGCCCCCGAGTTTCCAACTGAATTGTCACAACACCAATGCTTATTTGCTACCACGCTGACCGGCAGTAATGATTGGATCTTCGAGCGTAATGATGAAACACAGATGATAAAAGTGCCTAAATCGCTGGAAGTTAACGACAGTGATTTGCTACTGCAAAGCGCAATCAAAGGGGCAGGCATTGCCTATTTACCCGCCTTTGTTCTTGATAAAGCACTCTCTGATGAACGGCTAACTCCTATCCTAGAAGATTACGAAACCAGTATTTGGAGCCTCAACCTGTATTATCACCCACCAACAAAAGCATCAGCCGTTGCCAGTCACTTCAAAAGCTTTTTATTGGAAAGTTCTTAAACCATGGTTCATTACCGAATCCATTATGCTAATCAATAACAATGCCGAACAACAAAGCCAATAGCGCATCTCTCTGTTCTGGTTGATATGGCATTATCGTTTTGCCGCTCTCCGAGGTCTTTGTTATATGTTCCTTGCCGAGTGACAGCCGACTATTATCATGCAAGAGGGTAATAATAAACTGCTGGGTGAAAATTGAGCGCTCATCAAACTCAACATAAGCGATACCCTCTTTAAAATCTTCACGCTGGTACGGCTTATCTTCAAATTGATATCTCGCTGACTGGCTATCACTTTCGTATAGCCAAAGTTGATAAATATCCCCATCAATAGGCTTAATTTGATGCGTAATACCAAGTTGTTTAAAACCCATACTGCCGTCCATAGGGATAACTTGAGACATCGCGCGTGCGTCACCGACATCCGCAATATATTTTTGTCCGTTAAGCTCTAGGACCAGAGCTATGTGGTTAGCGACATCCCTCAATTCACCATCGACAATCATTCGCGCAGCAATACGATAGACATCGTAGCCACAGTAACGCAGTAGTTCAAACAGGAAGTTATTGAGTTCAAAGCATACCCCGCCCCGCTTTGACTGGATCAGTTTCTTGTAGAGGTGGGACGTTTCATCGTTTATCGGAATACCGGACAACACATCCAAGTTCTCAAACGGAATTGACCTCACCAACGCCGTACAAAGCGCATTCGCTCCATCAAGTCCGTCTAACTGCGACAAACCTAGGCCAAGTCGTTGTTCGATGTGCGGGACCCACTCATTCTGGATCAATGCAAACTCCCTATTTATCTCATTGTGATGAACGGTATGATTTTCGATATAGCGAATTGAGATTTACCTATATTTTATAGCAACATAAAATTTGTCACAAACAGGATAAATCCAGATTTTCTAACAGGCTCCACAGAAATATTACAACAGTCGGTAGTAATCTGTTGGTTTCGAAAGAGTATCGTTACATAACCTATTTGGGAACACCCTATGTACCTCAATCCACTCCAACAACCTATTGGCACACCTATGCCTGACTGGCAAGGTGCCAATACCCCTAAGCCTGTGACACTAACTGGCCAGTTTTGTTGCCTTGAACCTATCAATGCTGAACGTCATGGCAACGATCTGTTTGACGCATTTTCAGCCGATGTTGAGCAGCGCTTATGGACCTATATGTTTATGGGACCATTTGATAATAAGGAGAGCTTCTTTGACTGGTTAACACCGCTGGAACAGAGTCGTGACCCTTTGTTCTTTGCCATCATAGATCCTCTTACTGACCTCGCGGTGGGCCTCTGCTCGTATATGAGGATTGTTCCTCAAATGGGTGTAATAGAAGTTGGCAACTTCCTTTTTTCGCCCAAGCTGCAGAAAACGCCTGCGGCAACCGAAGCGATTCATCTACTGTTAAAACATGCTTTCGAGACGCTGGGTTATCGCCGCTGCGAGTGGAAGTGTGATTCACTCAATCAGCCTTCCTGCAGCGCAGCCGAGCGATTGGGGTTCAGCTATGAAGGGTTATTCAAGCAAGCCATTGTATACAATGGACGCAATCGCGACACGACGTGGTATGCCATTATCGACAACGACTGGCCAAATATATCCACTGCCCATCAAGCTTGGCTATCAGCAGATAACTTTGATGACAATGGACTGCAAAAACAACGGTTAGCTGAAATACTCGACTTCAACATTGCCTGACAAATAACATTCCTTTAATCTTGCGCACAAAGCCTAAGGGATAATTTGACAACAAGCTAAAGGACCAACGTGAAGATTTACCAAATCACTGATACTCACTTGGCGGAAATGCCAAATGAGTCGGATACTAATCTACAAAAGCTATTAGATATTGTTAACCAAGATACGGAAGACAAAGTCTTGCTGCTTACCGGTGATCTGGCTAATGCTGCCGTACCTGCGGCATATAATCGAATCAAGTCATATCTTGAAAATAGCGATAACATTACCCATTGCTATGCATTAGCCGGTAATCACGATGATCTTGACTCTATGAAAGCCTGCTTTAAAGGCAGTAAAATCAAGATAACTCAGTCGGCAACGGTCCATGATATACCGTTCCATTTCCTCGATACTAGCCACAAGCCTTTAGGTAATTCATTGGAACTCGGTGCAGGCCGAGTGACAAGAAAAGCGCTTGTCGCACTGAAGAAAACGATGAGGGAATCATCATCACTAATCATTTCCCATCACCCTATTCTTGATGTCAGCAACCAATGGTTCAAGCAGATTGGTATCGAAAATCAAGATGAACTGGTTCGCTGTTTTAAAACCAAACGAACAGTCATTAGTGGCCATGCCCATCATTATTTTGATATCGAGGATGGTAATATCCGCCAGCTTGTTGGTCTCTCATCCTCTTATGGTTTTCAACATCAATCTGATGCCCCCCAACGATCCAACCACGCCGGGATGACTATTTATCATGCAAAGTGGTCAAGTGGCGAAATCAGTATTCGTCTACTAGAAAATCATTCTCTCTCCAACTAGAGAGAAAATCGTCTCTAAGCCATTAAATTACATTATATTTCATGAAATTAGAGACAACCCTTTTACCTTACCTCAGGTTAACCAACTTGTCTTACCAGTGCGACCTTTGTAATAGATTGTAAACAGCTGTAAAACACGTTTAAGGCCGCCATCGCATTTCAATTTTCCCGTCTACATTGTAATCAGAAGGAATCATTTCAACAGAATACATATCATGTAGATGGAGTTCATTGTGAAAAAGTACTGCCCTTACTGCAGCACCGAATTGCTGGATCATTGCAATATATCTGTGTGTCCAAGGAACGACATTGGTGAGTGTACTTATGATGGTTATGAGGTATACCGCCTTCAAGAAGAACCACATAACCTCAAGGAAAGACACAACCACAGACTCCATGACAAGACAAGCTCTGCACTCGACTAACAGCCAGGATCTTAGACATAAGAACACCTTCAACGAGAGAACCTTGGACGCAAAAAATAGGTTAATGGATTAACCTTAATGACACTCAGTCAATTGAAAATATTGAGCAAAGTTAGTGGCCCATAATAAAGAAAAATCGAAACCCATTTTCGACAGTGGCAAACATCAATACACTCTTCTTGGATTTGTGCTATTTCCTGCGATTCTTTTTTTTACAGCAATTTATTACTACCAACCGTCACCTACCGGCCTGCGATGGTCAACATCGTGGGTTCCCAGTCTCGACATTAACCTCAGCCTACAGCTTGACGCCTTATCTTTTGTCTTTGTCGGCTTAATCAGTTGTATTGGTTTTTTTGTCCAACTTTACGCATTGGCATATATGAAAGGCAAAGCGGAGCGCTTTTCTTTCCATCTCTATCTAACGCTGTTCATGCTATCCATGCTCGGGCTCGTACTGAGTGATAACATTCTATTGTTGTTTGTTTTCTGGGAACTCACGACAATTACCTCTTATTTGCTTATCGGTTTCAATCATGAAAATGAAAAATCGCGTAAGAATGCACTGCAATCATTAGTCGTGACAGGTGCCGGAGGATTAGCCTTACTAGCAGGGTTAATATTACTGGGACAAATAGTGGGTAGCTACGAATTAAGCATAATTATCGACCTGGCGGTATCCAACAAAGAAAGCGTTACTCAACACCCCTATTTTACGCCATCTTTAGTATTGATACTCCTTGGCGCTTTTACTAAATCTGCGCAATTCCCCTTTCATTTCTGGCTACCGGGTGCCATGGCAGCCCCTACACCGGTCAGTGCCTTTTTGCACTCAGCGACTATGGTCAAAGCGGGAATTTATCTACTGGCTAGGCTTTCGCCGGTGTATGCCAGCAGTGATATTTGGTTTTATTGCCTCATCACGATCGGTGGCTTTACTGCACTATGGTCAGCAGTCATCGCATTGATGCAAAAAGATCTCAAGCTCATGCTGGCATTCAGTACCAATACTATACTCGGCATCCTTACTTTACTGCTTGGCATCGGGACAGAAACCGCACTCGCAGCCGCTATATTATTCATTCTCGCTCACGCCTTTTATAAAGCCTCTTTGTTCATGGTGGTCGGAAATATCGACAAAGCAACGGGGACGCGTGATATCAGGGTACTGTATGGTTTAAAAGCCGCCCTGATATTCAGTTTCGCCTCAGGGCTTATCGCCGCCCTCTCAAAAGCCGGTATTCCGCCGTTACTCGGCTTCCTAAGTAAAGAGTACGCGTACAAAGCAGGCTTGGAAGTCCACAGCATAGTGATGTTTGCCTTGGTTATAATCAATGCCGTGATGGTCGCCCTCGCAATTGCGGTGATTTCACAGCCTTTCCTGCGAGAGAAAATAGAGGATAACCCGACCGTTAAATCTATCGAGGCAGAAATAGGCTATTGGATCCCGCCGATGGTACTGGCTTGCTGCAGTGTCATCGTTCCTACACTCGGTTTGGGTTGGTTGAATGAATACATTCTCTCCACCGCGATTTTTGAAATCAATCAAGTCGAACAATCTAGTCCAGTCAAATTATGGCAAGGGATCAATCTGCCTTTAATCATGAGTGGCGTTACTTTAGCTTTAGGGATCCTCATTTATAAAAACATGTCGTCCGTTACTCTGGTATTAAATAAGTTACTTGGCCCTCTTCCAGTGGCAAGCGAGGTATTTGAAAAATGTATGGCATTAATGTTATCTGCTGCCACATGGCAAACCAATCGCTTGCAGCAACGTCGGCTTAGTATCTACGCCTTACTCTTTTTCTCGGTACTTGCAGCGATCTTATTGTTAAATCCAATCAAGGTTTCCGGTGACGTCATTGAGCGTATTTTAACCATTCGACTCTATGAAATAGCCATTGCGTTGCTGTTAGTCTCCTCAGCTTTGCTCTGTGTATTCTCGGCTTCACGCCTGTTATCCATTGCAGGGCTCGGCGCCATCGGCTTCTTGATGACATTGGTCTTCATGATCTATAGCGCGCCCGATGTAGCCAAGACTCTTCTATTAGTTGAAACATTGATGGTGGTCTTTGTTGCGTTACTCATTCGCCACCTCCCTAATTTCAGTACAGTTAAACGGCACTCGATTGTACGACGTAGCTTTCATGGTTTTATTGCCGTGGCGATAGGTCTTTCCGTTACTGCATTACTCCTCACTATCACCAAGCAACCTCTGGACTCAACTCTGGCCGATTTCTTTGCCCAAAACAGTGTGCCTGGTGGCCATGGTCGAAACATCGTCAACGTCATTCTGGTTGACTTCAGGGCATTTGATACCATGGGAGAAGCCATTGTTGTAGTCGTAGCAGCAATCGCTGCAATCAGTTTGTTTAATACTCATTCACACCAGCAAAACCGTATACAATCACTGATTTTCTGCACCACGGCCCACATCGTTGCAGTACTAATGATGGTCTTTTCCTTGTATTTACTCCTTCGTGGACACAATTCTCCCGGCGGCGGGTTCATCGGAGCGCTTATCGCTGTTATCGGTTTAACACTGCTTATTTTCGCGGAGTCACCACAATATGTCAGGGAGCGATTGAGCTACAGGCCGATGAATATTGCAATGTTCGGTGTATTCTTAAGCCTGTTGGCAGGCGGAATCGGCTTTGTTATGGGAGCCCCTTTCTTAACCGGGATTTGGTGGAAGCAGCTATTACCCTTAGGCACTCCTCTCATTTTCGATGTTGGCATATACCTCGCGGTTATTGGCGGAGTTCTAGAGGTCTTGCTAAGAGTTAATGAGGAGCTCGATTGATGGAAATACTATGGAGCATTGTCGTGGGTGTTTTCGTAACTGCTGGGGTTTACCTCATGCTGGAGCGCCACATTATCCGTATTTTACTGGGGCTGATCTTAATCAGTAACGCAGTTAACTTGGCCATTTTTACTGCCGGCCGCCTGACACCGGGTAATCCCCCTCTTATTGATACTAACGCTGTACTTCCTCCCGATGGCGCTGCCGACCCTCTGCCACAAGCGCTTATTCTGACTGCAATTGTTATCGGCTTTGGGCTATTAGTTTTTGCATTAATGTTGTTATATAGGGCCTATATGGAAACAGGTTCGGCTGATGTCGATGCCATGCAGCACTCTGAGGAGGATCAATGACCTCAGTTTGGCTCACTTTACCCGTCGTATTATCGTTACTGACTGCAACTGGCGCTTTTTTTGTCCGTCATAAGCCTAATGCCATCAATTGGCTCAGTGGCTCCAGCGCAATCATAACTGTCTTTTGTAGCATGCAGTTACTCGGAAATATCCTTGCAAATGGTACGTACGCCGTTGCGTTTGGTAACTGGATGGCACCATTTGGGATTGTCTTTGTTGCCGACTTCCTCGGTGTAGCGATGACGGTCATTACCGCCATTATTGGTGCCGTTACTGTGTTTTATGCCATGGCGGACCTCAAAGACAAGCCATCTTATGGCCTCTACCACGTCTTATTTCATGTGCTGTTAGCTGGAGTTTACGGGGCATTTTTAACGGGCGATATCTTCAACCTGTATGTGTGGTTTGAGGTAATGCTCATAGCCTCATTTGGCCTGATGATTGTTGATGCTGGGCGTAAGCAAATCGATGGTGCCGTAAAATACGTTTTACTCAACTTGATATCGACCCTGGTTTTCTTACTGGCTATCGGCCTAACTTATGGCGCAACTGGGACGCTGAACTTAGCCGATCTTCATTTGAAGATCCCGCATATAGAACCTCAAACATCGACGCTACTTTCTGCCCTGTTTCTTTTTACTTTCGCCATCAAATCAGCGTTGTTTCCATTGTTTGCGTGGCTACCAGCCTCATACCATACATTACCAAATGCTGTCGTCGCCCTGTTTGCTGCTCTGCTGACAAAGGTCGGTGTTTATGCCCTTATCCGAACATTCACACTGGTCTTTCCCCTTGCCGAGACGGGCTGGCAACCCCTGCTAATATGGGTTAGCGGCCTAACTATGCTGACTGGCGTATTAGGAGCCGCCAGCCAATTTGATATCAAGAAAATACTCTCCTTTCACATTATCAGCCAAATCGGTTACATGATGATGGGATTAGCTTTATATACCCCGATCGCCATTGCCGGAGCGATTTTCTATATCATTCACCACATCATCGTAAAAGCAAATCTGTTCTTAATTGGTGGCTTCATTGAAAGCAAATACGGCACGAGCCAACTTCGCCATTTAGGCGGTGTCTACAAAGCCATGCCATGGCTTGCCTTCCTGTTCCTTATCCCAGCCTTTTCACTGGCAGGTTTTCCTCCACTATCTGGCTTCTGGGGCAAATTCCTAGTGATTAAAGCCAGTATTATCAACGACTATAATCTACTGGCAGCAACGGCGCTCGTGGTTGGTTTATTAACCATATTCTCGATGACTAAGATTTGGAGCGAAGCCTTCTGGAAAGCACCAGTACCCAATCAAACTGAGAAGGTTTTTCCCCTATCAATCAACCTTCTCTATTGCTTGCCAATTACAGTTTTAACGTTAATGACGATAACTATTGGGTTAGTTGCACAGCCTATATTTGAGTTTGCGAATGAAGCCGCCGAGCAAGTACTAAACCCTGTTAATTACGTACGTGCCGTATTGGGAGAGCCATAATGGGAAAAAAGGCATGAGTTACTTTATCCTAAACCTGTTTCTTGCCATGGCTTGGATGTTACTCAACGGGCAATATGGCAGTCTCGACTTTGCTATCGGGTTTGTCGTTGGTTATTTTACCTTAAGCCTGTGCCAACCCTTTGGCTTGAAAACAGGCTACTTCAAGAAATTCAGAGCTTTCTTGGCGTTAGTAATTTATTTTTGCTACGAAATGATAGTGTCTGTAGCCAAAGTCGTCTGGGATGTCATTACACCCACACATTTGAGCCAGCCGGATATTGTTTATGTTCCACTTGATGCTGAAACTGATCTTGAAATAACCTTGTTAGCCAATATGGTGTCATTGACGCCGGGCAGTTTGAGCTTAGATATCACGCCGGATAAGAAGTACCTTGTACTGCACGTAATGTTCGCCCCTGACCACGACAGTGTAAAGCAAGATATTAAACAAGGTTTGGAAGCGAGAATATTGGAGGTTACACGTGGGTGATCTACTCCATATTAGTATCCAGCTCTCCTATTTAGGCTTAATTGTCAGCTTGGTGCTTGCGTTTATTCGTCTGATACTGGGGCCGACATTGGCAGACCGCGTTGTCGCGTTAGATTTAATTTCTTTTGTCACTATCGGCTTTATCGCCGTCTATACATTGGACAGTGGTCAGAAGTCGCTGCTAGATATTGCCATTACTCTCGCTCTGGTCGCTTTCCTTGGCACCATTGCCTTTGCCAGACTAATTACCAAACAGAAGCTAGATAAGGGTTAATTATGGACGTATTGATAAGCATACTTTTGCTGTTAGGTACCTTTTTTACCCTTGTCGCCAGCCTAGGTATTGTAAGAATGCCCGATCTCTATACCCGAATGCATGCGGCAACAAAAGCCGGCACCGTAGGGATTTGTTTTCTGTTATTGGCTGTATCTTTTTCAATGCCCGAAAGCAGTGTTATCTCTCGGGTTATCGGTACAATATTATTCCTTTTTATCACCGCCCCTGTTGCCGCACACCTACTCGGTAAAGCCATGCAAGAAAAAGGTTATAAGATTTGGCAGAATAAAAAATGAATCGTCAGGTCTCTTCGTCAAACTCACGCTCTCGAAGGGAGGTGTGTTCAAAAGACATTATTTCCATACTGATGCTTGTTGCTGTGTTTCTAGTTCTCGATATTTAGCCTCATTAATAATCATATTTACCGCAGAATGCGTAATCCCCTCTTCCCCTGATTGGAAATAAAGGCTTCGTAGTTCATTAATGGCATTATCAATCTGCATCAAAGGTACTGAATCATTGACCTTTTCTACAGCGTCCTTCACCGAATGAATGAATCTCACGGCATCCTGCCAATCGGCCTCACGAGATAGCACTAAAGGCTCAAAATTCTTCATTTGACCATTTGATAGTTTTTCAGAACCTGTCTTTTCCTTCACTCTATTCATGGTTGCCAAACCTTCGAAAGGAGGAAGCAAAACAACGAGAATCGCAGCTCCCAAAGGAGAAATAATCAAAGCGATAATAAAGAAGTCAGTCCCCGAGTGATCTTTACCCGTTGCATAAATAGCAACAACAACAGATAAAAATACCCATACAAAAGCAAAGGTAATCCACATAACAGTCCCTTTATGAATGTGATCAACCGAGCTCTGAGTCCATTCACTTGGCCTAAACCTCTTTACAGCGTTATCAACCGCTCATCGCTTGCTCAAGCGTTTCTTCAATGAGATCTATTCCTACCCGGTTTCTTTTTTATGTTATTGCATGTGAATTCAGCCAATTGGCAAAGTATGCCAGCATGAGGACATTACAAACCGTCAACAGTGAAATCCATACTAAACAACAAATGTTGCACAATATTCATACAGCTAAGCTGTGCGAACTGTGATCTTTCTCGGAAATATACGCATAGCCATATGAATTTTTGTAAAAGATTGATCTAACAATAAATGTTATCAATCATTACCAGCACCTACTCACACATTTGAATCTTCTTGAGCCCATCATTTTCACCGGAGCTCACCTTGCAAGTTTTGCCTTTGTTAAGGCAAAAAAATCTGCTTGCATTACTCAAAATATGGGCATACCATTAATCGTAATTTAACGATGAATGGTAACAACACTGAATTATGGCGGATTGCTTAACTAACCTTGATCCTATAAAACTGGATGAAGCGACTGAAAAAGAAATTGCTGCGTATGCGAAGGCCATTAGCCATCCTGCACGTGTTCGGTTGCTAAAAATTCTAGCTAGTGGCCAATGCCTCGGATCAGACCTTGTCGATCAGCTCGATCTAGCACAGTCCACCATTTCAGAGCACCTTCGCGTACTCAAACAAGCAGGCCTGGTTCACGCTGAAGTACAGCACCCACGTACATGTTTCAGCATGAAACCAGAAGCTTTACAAAGAATGAAAGACTTACTTGGCTATTTAGCCTAAGCGTTATAGATGCCTGAATGGGGTTACTATCAGGCATTTTTTATTACTATGATAATCGTTATTCGACGATAACCGATAATATTAAGGTACTACTAATGGGTATATTTGAACGTTACCTCAGTGTCTGGGTAGGCTTAGCAATGGTTGCAGGCCTACTGGGAGGCACTGCTTTCCCTGAACTCTTCTCCTTTATGGGTGGATTAGAGTACGCCAACATCAACTTCATCATCGCTGTGCTCATTTGGCTGATGATTTACCCAATGATGATGCAGATAGACTTTTCATCTATCAAAAATATACACCGTCGCCCTAAAGGATTAATTGTTACTCTGACCGTAAACTGGCTAATCAAGCCTTTTACTATGGCGTTTCTAGCCGTCTTATTCATCAAGCATCTGTTTGGTGACTTTTTGGGATTAATCACACCTGATCTGGCCAATGAATATATTGCCGGTATGATCCTATTGGGTGTTGCGCCTTGTACCGCGATGGTCTTTGTCTGGAGCCAGTTAACAAAAGGCGACGCTAACTACACGCTTGTTCAAGTGGCTGTGAATGACCTGATTATGGTTGTCGCATTTGCACCACTTGCTGCCTTCCTATTAGGTGTAACGAACGTCACAGTGCCTTGGAGTACTTTAATCATTGCCGTGGTTTTGTACATTGTCATTCCACTTATTGCCGGGCTGATAACCCGAAAAGTTCTTCGTTCCGAGGAAGCATTGCAACGGCTCGGAGGCAGGGTCAAACCGCTTTCAATCCTTGGCTTAATCAGTACCGTAGTTTTGCTATTTGGCTTCCAAGCTCCTCAGATCCTGGCAAATCCACTTGATATAGTGTTAATTGCTATCCCATTGATCATTCAAACCGTCTTGATCTTTGCTATCGCTTACTACTGGATGTTCAAGTGGAAAGAGCCTCATCGCGTTGCTGCACCCGGCGGCATGATTGGTGCCTCTAACTTCTTTGAGCTGGCTGTTGCTGTTGCTATCAGTTTATTCGGCCTACATTCAGGCGCAGCACTTGCAACAGTTGTCGGTGTACTGGTAGAAGTACCGGTCATGCTCGCCCTCGTTGCCTATGCCAATAAAACCCGCGATAAATTTCCAGTCGTTCACGCTCACTAGATCATATATAAAATTGCCCCGGCTCACCGGGGCAAATTGGCGGGCCAGATGGCATACCTGACCGCCTATCTCTATGTTGTTAATAACAGCCTTAACTACTGAAACGAAACATTTGAGATCACTGACAGGTGATCTGAAGCATAGATGCCATCTTTGATGACACTACGATATTCAAACGAATTCACCGCTAATTTGTCATTCACAAAAATATAATCGATATCTTCTGATTTCTCCTTACCATATCCATGGTAGGTAAATACCTGATCTTTTTTGCCATTCACCCCACTAAAAGGCTGTTTGGCGATCTTACGGGCGTCATCATACAAATCAATCAGTGCTTGATAAGATGCGGTATCACTGCGCTCAAAATTCAGATCACCCAGAACAATCACGGCATCGCCTGCGCCGCGGGTGATCTCCTCCGCTTTCTTGCTTAGCAACTTAGCACTCTCTTGGCGGGCCGTTTTTCCGATATGGTCAAAGTGAGCATTAAACACAAGGACCCGCTTACCCGTTGCTATCTCTTCCAGCCGAACCCATGTGGTGATGCGGGTTAAATCAGCATCCCAGCCAACACTCGCTACGACTTGTGGTGTCTCTGACAACCAGAACGTGCCACCACCGAGTTTTATATACTTATCATTACGATAAAAGATAGGCACCGCTTCGCCCTGGGCATTGCCATCGTCGCGGCCCGCGCCCACCCAGCTATAACCCGGTAATTGGCGAGCGAGAAACTCAATTTGATCACTAAACGCTTCTTGTAGCCCTGCGATATCATTTTGAGCAACAATGCTCGCCACTATTGCTTTGCGGTTTTCCCACGTGTTGTTTCCGTCGTATTCGCTGCCTACAACACTGTCTTTGCTGTTACGGATATTGAACGACATCACATCGAAATCTGCCGCGACGGCTGGTAGTCCGAGGGTTAAAAGTAATGCCACTGCTATTTTGTTCATCATTAACTTCTCCATTAATGAGATAAAATATGGCAGGGAGGTGATGCCTTCCCTGCACCAAACAACATCAGAAAATGATGTTTAACGTTTAAGATCCGATATCGTTCCTTTATCTAGATCCAGCTTGAAGTGATAACTAGGTTGACCATTGGCGAACTTGGTCAAGATGCCAAACAAACCGCCAAAGCGTTGCTTGAACACATCACCAAATTGCGTTGAGCCGGCGACGGTTGCAGCCTGTTCCGCCAAGGTATTCGCTAACAATTCATACTGTGGCATCCGGTTACGATCGATATCTTTGAAAGCCAACTCATCTGCATTTCTCAGGCGATAAAAATCAACCGCGAAGTCAAACCCATTCCACTTGGCAAAGTCATCCAGCTTCAAGCCATTGTCTGCGGCTAACTGCTTCGCATTGGATTCAGCCTGCTTCCAAGCTTTAGTAAAATCAGGATCCTTAATGCTCGACGGTTCGAAGGCAACAGGTGCTTCTTGGCAGATCTCAACCGCTTGCTGGCCTTCGGTAAGCGTCGTTACCTGCTGTTGAGTTAACGGGCTATCCAATTGGCTCAGAATCAACATCTGGCGGCCATCCAGCGCAAAGACCATCTGCTTCAAATCACACGGCCACTCTTCTGGCAAGAATCGCATTCGGGTCAGTTCAGTAATGTGCCAATTAGTGAACTCATAGTAATCCTTCGATGTCAGTACATCCTTATTCCAGATCTCCTCACTACCTTTGGCTTTGAGATGCTGCCACTCTTCTTCATAATGCTCAAACAACTCGTCGAAGCGTGGCACCTTATCCAAAATAACGGTTTCAACCTCTACTTGGTTTTCCGTTTTGAAACTCAACAGCTTATACGCAGGTACATAGGCTGCCATCGACGGGGCCTGGATATTGAACAAGAACGAGCCATCGTCGTAATGCTTAACGCCAGTGTCGTTGAAGTGCATATGGCCACCAACATGCAGCCTGATCCCTGTTTTTGCTAATGCCTCGCTCACGTCTTCTTTCGGAGAGCGAGCAAGCTGGAAGTTACCCGGACCAAAAATATCTTCTATGGTTTCTGCAGCGCCGTTATAAAACTCCGTCATCGGAAAGTGACTAAAAGCCACCAGCGTTTTGCCTTCAGCATTCGCCCTATCAACCACGGTTTTCATCCACTCAATGACATGCTGCTTATGAGTGAGCATTTTGTTATAACCTGCATTTCCCGAACCCGCGAAATTAGAGGCAAGCTCTGGTTTATGGATATCGGCATCTTCGCTGGGAATATAGACATTGGCATCTATCGCGAGTAGCCACAACCCTTCTACGGGTTCAACCAAATAACTGGTATCCGGCACGGAAAAACATGCAGTGTAATCGGGTTGTTTGTATTTTCCCCCGGTGCCTTGATGACAAATTTCATACTGCCGTTGATCATAGTTTGATTGGGTAAGCGCTTTATCAAATGCATAATTGGCCTGCGAATACGACGAATACGGCGTCTCCCAATACAAGTTGGACGGCTGCGGGAAGAAACCAAAATCACCCAACTCAGCCATCAAGCCTTCATAGCCCAACTCACGGATTTCCTCGGTACAGATCGTTGGAAGTTCATGACCTACATTAATCACCGCTGTTTCGCTATCATAACCAACGCACTCATTGGCACCCTTGCTGAAGATCCGCTGGGTTTTGCCATCTTTACCTAAGAAGTCCCCTTCACCACTTGGCCGGTCGAAAGGACGAACAGGGTCATGATTACCGGGAGCAGCAAAAAACTCGAGATCATACGTTTTGGCATAATGGTCGAGGATTTTTTTCAACCCCCTGATATGAACCGGTTGGCCATCATCACTAAAGTCACCCGGTAATGCGATATACTTCACCCCTCGCTTCACTGCATCATCAAGGGCTGCAAGCAAGGCGAAATAATTCTCGTTGAATAAACGCGTGGAGGTCAACTGAGCATGCATACTGCGGATAGTCGCATGCTGACCACTGTGGCTATTCTTCAGACCATCGAAACTTCCATCAGGAAATTCACCATATACATCGTGAAAATGAATATCTGGCATAAAGGCAACTTGCACTTGCTCAGCGGCAAAGGCAGTCCCCATAGTCATCGAGAGTAAGAGCGCAACACTGCTTTTTCTGAACCTTTTCATTAAGGTATCTCCGTGAAGGTAATATTATTGGGCTCGAGTAATTTTGAATTTTGGTTTTGATTCTTCTTGTTTTTTAGGAAGCTCTTCACCCTTGAAGACTAATAAAGAGCCAACAGCGATGATTCCTGAGCCAACGGCTATCGCCACGACATACACCAGCCAGTTTTCAACGGCCAGCCAACCATAAAAACCTGAAATGGGTGCGCGGTTTACCGCCCCTAAACCCACCGCCATCGCTGCGCCGACAGCCGAACCGATAACGTTAACAATGATGATCTTGGGGTTCGCCAAGGCAAATGGGATCGCCCCTTCAGAAACACCAATCAGCCCCATTAAGGTCGATGCCTTACCTGCATCTTGTAAGGAGTGAGGAAAACGCTCTTTCCAAATGAGGGTTGCGACACCAATACCAATCGGTGGAATAATGATTGCCACTTGCGCGGCAGTATTAGGGTCATAGATACCAGAAGCTAGCATCGCCATGGCCGTTGTCACAGCTGCTTTGTTAATTGGACCACCGAGGTCAAAGCCAACCATGCCACCGACTACCGCTGCCAAGACAATTTTATTGCCATCAGACATACTCAACAACCAACTTTCCAAGCCACGGTTCATTGCTGCAAGTGGATCTCCGATGATGTACATCATGACTAAACAAGCTAATAAAGTACCACCCACTGGAATAATGAAAATGGGGCCTGCCGAAGCGACAGATTTAGGCAGTTTTACTTTAGTGACCAGCAATTTGACGATATAACCTGCAATAAAGCCTGCAGCTAGGGCACCAAGGAAACCGGTGCCCATTTCCTTTGCCAGTAAGCCGGCGACCATACCAGGGGCTATACCCGGTTTATCTGCTATCGAGAAAGCAATATAACCGGCAACAACGGGAAGCATCAGGCTCAGTGCCAAGCCACCAAAACCATCAAATGCATGAAACAAGCGAACGATTGCATTTGCTGCTTCGGCATGACTGCCATCCCAAATATTATCGATGCCATAAAAAGAGGCACCGATACGCGCTATTCCCATAATCACTGCCCCAGCAATGATCAATGGCAACATGTAGGAAACCCCAGTCATAATGGCTGTTTTAATTTCAGTTCCTACCGACTTTTCCTTTTTATTCATTGAAAATTTAGCCATTATTTATTTCCTCGCATAATGCTTCAAATACTGCATTTCCATGTTTAATGGGATCAGAAACAGCACACTCTAAAACGGGTAAAGTAGTGAATCTTTCTTTTTTTGTAATGGCGACTTCAGCTGCAATAATACAACCGTCAGCACGCGCTATATCTTCAGCGGTAATTTCATTTTCAATACCTAAACTACCCTGCGTTTCAACTTTTACCTCATGTCCTAATTCTTTGCCAACCATAGCTAGTGACTCTGCTGCCATATAGGTATGTGCTACGCCAGTTGGGCAAGCTGCTACACAAACAAAATACATAATTAACCTCTTTAATTTTCACCTGGATTAAATAGAAAAAGCACAGTAAAGACATGAAGTCTTCCTGTGCTTTTATTCGGTTTGTTTCTTGTTTTTTATCTAAAAGTTGTAGGTTGATTGTCTGATTAGAAGCGATTTGATATGGCAAGTAGATAGTTGAGGCACTCAGCTGAGCTTCCAAAGCATATGCAGATGACGGATCACCCATACTACGCTGACAAGACAGCATCTGTGCAATTGACGAGTTATCACAACCACGTGATAAAGCTTCAAAATCAACAACTTGAATACCAACACGAGATTGATGTTCAGCGATAGCAAGCAACTCACGAACAGGCTGTTTACCTGCTTTACGGAATGATAGCTGTTTAGTCACACTATCCCACACCCCGCTCCACTGTTTAGCCAACGTATCAAGTTCATCAGTTTGATCATATTCAGTATGATTCAACTTTTCGATTTCTGGTGTTAGAGCAAGGCTAATATTTTCAAGCATAGCAAGCATAGAAAAGAAACAACCTTTTCCTTTCACTGACGCTATACAAAAAAACAACACCACACGAAACATTGATATCACCCAAACAAGTGTAAAGTTAACAAATAAATCCTAACAGTAATGTTATTAATCAGTCTAAGACAATGATCACATTACAAGGAGTATGTATAAATAAACTTAAGTTGCATACAAAACATATTAATCACATAATTGAATTATCATCCCACTTTTAATTCACACTAAATTCAATCTTATAAAATCGCTGTTCTTTCATCCGCTTTGGATTTCAATTTAAGAAGTAAAACAATACTAGAAAGAACCAGTGTAATGCCATTGCCTAGCATAAGCGGAAGATCATGAGATAGCAGCCCGTAAATAAGCCAACACAAAATTCCAAACACGAACAAAACATACATGGTTAATGAAATACCCTCTGTATCTTTCGTCTTGATGGTATGCAGCACCTGAGGGAGAAAGGACAGGGTTGTACACGCTGCAGCGACGCTACCCAACATGGTTGGGTGTTCAATCATCACAGGCAGACCGACAGCCAAAATTGTCATCACGACTAATACATTCAACGATATTACTTTCATCTTTTTCTAATCCAATTGTGATTCAATCGAATCACTTGTTCCTATAACTTATGCCACTTGCTCGTAAAGTACGCCTTTTAGAAGGGATACCGTATTTACTGCCGTATTGTGGGTCACTGCTAATCGAACATCTTTTCGCTCTGCATGATCTAATCCAGTTTCACTCTGCATTAGTGCTTCTCGAAAGTCGCGATGCATCAGCTTTCGGGCCAGCTTAGAGAAAATGCTCATGTGAGTGCCTTCTTTGTCATGACTAGAGATGGTTAACATGATCACCGTCGAAACCGTCTCACCGTCGGCTTCATTCCAGACAATAGGCTTAGCGAGGTGCGCAATTGAGATGCTATTATGACTCACCGCGTCTGATTTACAGTGCGGAACAGCCACACCGAAACCCAAAGAGGTTGCAAAAATTGCTTCTCTTTCCCAGATTGCCTGCTCAACAGAGCCTGCACTATCAGTTCTACCCTGCACTTCTAAATTATCCGTTAGCTGCTTAATCACACTGGCTTTATCGAGCGCATCACACTCAATGACCAGTTGCTCATCTAAAATTTCAGGGGAAACCTGCTGCTGCCAAAACTGATCAATTTGTGCTTTGACTTGCTCGACGGTTGCGAGAGCACATACTTTTTCAAGCAGACCACAACATGACGTAAATTCAAGCGCCGCCAAGTCGGCACGGCGTTGAACAATGTTCGGTGATGATAGGCTGATTTCGTCGAATCCCATTGCCAACAGTAGCGGTAGTGCCCTTATATCACTTGCCATTTCGCCGCAAATCCCCAGCTCAACACCTGATTTATTCGCCACTTTCGCGATATCGTGAAGAAAGGCAATAAAGCCAGGATGGAAGCTGTCATATAGTGAAGAGACTTTTCGGTTACCGCGATCACAAGCCATGAAATATTGGGTAAGGTCATTACTTCCCACTGAGATGAAATCAATCATACCGGCAACTTTTTCGATCATATAACAAGCCGATGGGACTTCGACCATGATCCCTAATCGCCATTGTCCGGTGGCAACACCTTCAGTATGGAGCTGATCTTCACATTGTTTGCAAAGCTGGCTAATCCACTGTACTTCCTCCACACAAGCAATCATAGGGATCATAATATTGACCACACCGTGACTCGATGCCCTTAGCAAAGCACGGAGCTGACTTTCAACCATCGACTGATATTGTGGATACATCCGCACCGCTCGATAGCCAAGAAATGGGTTCTCTTCTTCAGGCAGCTCCAAGTACGGCAACGGTTTATCACCACCGATATCAAGGGTTCGAATAATCACAGGTTTACCCGCAGCCGCTGCGATCACCTCCCGGTAAACGTCATACTGCTCATCTTCACTGGGTGCTCTATCTTGGTCCATAAATAGCATTTCAGTACGGAACAGTCCGATCCCTTCGGCCCCGCGATCAAATGCGCTACCCGCTTCAAGTCCAACTGCGATATTGGCGTACAAGGCCAAGGGATGACCATCTTTACTTTGCCCTTTACTCGTCACAAAAGGGGTTAGCAGTGCGTCTTTCGCAGCCTGCTTACGCTGTTCTAACAGATAGAACTGCGTAACCTCGTCATTAGGATCGCGGATCAAACAGCCATAGCGCGCATCGAGTATCAGAATATTTGCGTTGTGGGAAAAAGCTTCGGCCCCCTCAACGGCGGTAAGCACCGGAATACCAAATGAACGAGCCAAAATAACGGTGTGAGATGTCTGCCCGGCTTCAGCAAGTACTACCCCTTTTAGCCAGTACTTATCCAGCGCCAAGAATTCGCTCGGTGTTAGGTTGTCAGCGATCAAGATACTGTCTTCAGATAAAGCCACAGGCTGCTGTAATGCCTTTCCAACCACCAAACTTGCTAACCTTGTACACAAGTCATCAATATCGAGGGCACGCTCACGCATATAGTTACTTTGGCTCTTAAGCATCGGGGCTTTCAGCTCATCAGATGCCTGCGCGATGGCAAGAATAGGGTTTGCTTGCTGGCTATATTTGGCCAGTGTTTCGCTAAATAAGCTATCTCCTGCCATTTGTGAGTGAGCTTTAAGAATCGTCAACTCTTCATGGCTATCAGTTGCTTCAGCCTGGGATACCGCCTCTTCAAGTTGCTGGCAAAGTATAAACAATGCTTTGGTCAAGGCTGCATCTGTACTGCCAGTACATGCAAATTCTGCATTCTCTGCAACCTGATGTAAGTCCACCTGACTACAGGCCACAGGTCGGCCTTTACCAATACCAGTAGATACGATAGTGCCACGCACATGCGTTGGTTCTGCTTTGATCAGCGAAACCGGTAATGGCTGATTTACATCAACAGCCACGCTCTCTAACGGCCCATCACAATGAGCAAAATCGTCATCAATGAATAATTTCAGCGCATCACACGCTACTTGTTCATCTTCACCGTTAAAAATAAACTGGCACTCATCCCCCAATACAGCATCTGCACCCACCAGTGACAGCACACTTTTGGCGTCTGCTTTTGTCCCTTTGCTTTTATTCAATAAGATGATCTGGCAACCGAAAGGTTTAGCTCGGTTCTCTATTTCTGCCGCTGGTCTGGCATGGATGCCATTTTCCAGTGGGTTGGTAAATTCAAATGATTTAGTCATGATTGCCCCTTCGGGATTATCCGATATTTGCTATTCGATCTTTTTTATTCGATACAAGTTTTGGGTGTAGAAGACCACTCACCCGAGCTTTGTGACTTGGGTGAGAGGTAAACTAATTATGTGGATTATTTCCTCAAGCGCAGGCCAAGCATCCCATGTGCCGGAACAACAGACTCTGCGGTTATGTCACCGACATTGCGCTCCATGCCATCAACTTGATGAACTTTCCAGCCGGCTGGGAGTTCACCGAGAGCCACGGCTTCCGTGCCTGCATTCATTAACCTGACAATCACACTTTGAGTGTCGTCTTCACAGATCTTGACTGCGCTTACTGTGACTGATGGTTGATTCAGCGCTAATAAACTGTACGCTTCTGGAGCCGTGAACATTGGCGGCGCAATCATAAACCGCTGCACTACACCGTTATGCAGAGTTAATGGTTTGCTCAACCACTCCTTGACGCGTTGACATAACCTAGCGTCGTAGGCACTACCACTGAATGGATAAAGCGCCAAGCGGAACGACAGTGATTGTTGAAGCTGGGAATCTGGACTTGCGTCCGGTAGCCCAGATAAGCGTCCAGGGCGGTATTTCAAATCCGGTTTACCAACAAAACCCATAGCTCGGAACAAGGTAATGGCAATCGAGTCATCGTATTGTTGATATTCACGAATACCATCCGTCATCACAGCGAGCCCGCCCTGTAAAGTTTCGCCCGCGACAACACTCTGCATCGGGTAAATAGGCATCGGACAAGAGGTCCATTGCTGTTGTTGCCACAGCGACAACGCTGACTCGTCATTACCTCGCTGAATTAGCCCGATTGGTTGATCCGCAATACTTTGGGCACGTGCAAAATCACCATTCACATGTAGCTGAAGCCTGTGATCGTTAACGTGGTTATCAATTTCAATAGCAATATCGAGTTGCTCACTGTCCTTCGCCAGCCCCAGCACGACATCTAAGCTCTGTTTTACTGAACAACGCTGCTCGGCGCGTTCGGATAAATCCGCTGGTAACATCGCGTGGTAAGTGATGCGAACTTCAGATCTCAGTGGCCCATGGCAAACTCTAATTTTCTCAGCTTCGGTGGTAAAACCAACGTAATAGTCAGCATGCGGCTCAGAAAAATCATAATTATCCCCATCATCACCACCATCGACCAAGGTTAAGAGATCATGCCAATGCTGGCCGCTAACCAAACAGCTTAGGCTTACAGTGCCATGCATATCGACACTGACTGACAGAGCTTCGTTGGCAATAGTGACCGACTCTTCATTCTCAGCTTGAGTTTCTGCTTTCGCCTTTTCAGGACCCGCATCCTCTGCGTCAGCTAAGCGCTCGATTTTTAGGTTACGGTAACCACAAGCAGGCAAGCCTTCTAGAGAGACTAAGACGGTATGGCGGTACCAAGATCGGAAACGCTCATCACCAAGGGTGGTTGGATCTTGAACAATGGCGTTGATATCCACCAACTCACAATCGACAGACTGCGTTGCTACCATTTGCTCACCGTCATAAACAGTAAACTGGCGTGTCGGCAATACCAGTTCCAGCTCAAGTTGAACATTACGGCTATAAGGCAGTGGGTTGAAAACCAATACATACTCACCGTCTTTGCCTTTGGTTGACGAATCAGCCAATTGCTTGAGTGTGATTTCCTTCAGTCGTTCGGTATTTTCACGGACAGCCTGAATGCGGGCCTTCACCTGACTATTCACCGAGTCAGTATTGCACCCCCCGATTGAGTCATGAGCATGGCTCTGCATTAGCTGTTTCCAATTTTTCTCCATCAAACCATACGGGTACTTCAGGCCAAACTGATTGGCGACCGTCAACAACGGCTCAAGCTGATTGATCAGCAGGTTTTCTACATCACTATTTAGCTTTTTAATATCGTAGCGGGTGGAATAAATGCCTCGGTGAATACGGCTGTATTTGCCATACAACATTTCACTTTCAACCACAGGTAACGACCCCGTTGCCGTGCTGGCAAAATAGTCATCAAAACTGCACAGTTGGTATTGATAAGGCCGTGTTTCATTCGCCTGATTAATCGCCTCCACCGTTTCTGTTTGCCACGGCTTCTGATCGTGCCCACCCATAAACAAGAAATTCTCGCGCTCCCCAGGCCAGAAACGCTCAGTCATTTTCTGGTCAATACCATCGAGGTGCGTGTCCATGGCTTTCATCCCTTGGAAAGCGCTATAACCAAACTCCAGTACAGCCGTGGTCACGTTACTTCCATCCGGTGCACGCCAAAGAAACTCGGTATTCGCGCAAATCCCTTCCCATATCCCTCGCCAGAACACACACTTGTCGATGTTGAAGTGTTGTAGGAGCTGAGGTAGCTGCTCGCTTTGCCCAAATGAATCAGGTACATAACCCACCTTCATTATCCCGCCAAAGCGTTCTGCATCACGGCAGCCCCATAACAAGTTTCTGATTTGTGACTCACCATGAACAACGCATTGATCTGTCTGGGTATACCAAGGGCCGACCAACAACTTACCCGACTCAACTAGTGCTTTGACCCTATTCGTATCTTCAGGCACAACACTCAAGTAATCTTCGAGCATCACCGACTGACCATCGAGCACAAAACAAGGTAACCCGTCATCATTCTCTAGTTGTTCTAACATTTGCTGCATCGTAAACACCAGCAGCACTTGAGATTCCTCCGTACTGAAATACCATTCACGATCCCAGTGAGTGTGAGGAACTATGTATGCTTTCTTATTCGTTGACATCACAATGACCTTAAGCTGATTTTGCTGTCTGCGGTTGAACTTCAGCTGCTGCTGATTGCTTATTGAATTGTCGCTTCATCAATAGCGTGGTCGAGACCGCCACAAAGGCGACACCAGTCGCGATAGAAATGAGGTATAAGAAGAAGTTGGACGACAGAATAAGAGCAAGAATACCTGCAGCTGGCGCCTGAACAATCGAATCAAACATGATCACCATAGATGCGGAAATCGCACTGCCAATAGTATTAATAATGATCAAAGCAGGATTGGCTAAGATAAATGGTATGGCCCCCTCACTGATACCAACACAGGACATCATCAGGGCAGCACGGCCATTCTCTTGTAACTCTTTGCTGTAATACTGCTTAGCAATAATCGTGGATAAACCAATACCAAACGGTGCTATCATGATAGCGATATGTGACGCTGTCACTGGCTCAAAAATACCTTGGGCAAACAAGCCTAGGCTGACGGTAATTGCCGCTTTGTTAATTGGCCCTCCCAAATCAAACCCGACCATGGCACCTAACACGGCAGCCATCAGTACCTTATTACCACCGGACATACCTACCAACCAGTTTTCCAAACCAGTATTAAGGGAGATAAGCGGATAGCCAACAATATATTTCATCACAAAGAGGACAATAGCAGTACCAATCAACGGAATGATAACCATAGGTAACAGACTGCGGAACTCTTTTGGCAGTTTGATATTCGCCAGCATCCAGCGAACCAAGTAACCCACCATCAAACCGCCGAGCAATGCCCCTAAGAAGCCCATTTGCATGTCACGCGCCAGCATACCAGCAATTAAACCCGGAGCTATGGCTGGCTTTCCGGCTAAGCCAAAACCAACAAAAGCGGCAATAACAGGGAATAATAATGTCAGGCCATATAAACCAAATGTTTTCAAATCATTAATTAACTGTGCAGCTAAAGAGTTACTCTCATTTAAATCAACACCAGTTATAGTTTCAAATAAAGAGCCGAAAGCCAGCATCATACCACCAGCGACAATAACTGGTATCATATATGACACACCGGTCATTAATGCTTCACGTAATTTATCTAACTCTGTTTTTTCTTTTTTTAGTAGTAGGGCCATGGTAATTATCCTTAATTATTATTAATTAAATGCATCATGGTTTCATAGACGGCATCAGGCCGTTTAATTGGGTCAGCAACCGCACATTCCAAAATAGTCAGAGGCTCGAATCTATCCATACCTTCCACAGCAACTTCTGCGGCGATGATAGCGCCGTTAGCACGTGCGATATCGTCCATGGTAATCTCATTATCTATACCTGTACTGCCTTGGGTTTCTACTTTCACTTCCCAACCACGCTCTTTCCCCAGCACTTCAAGGGCTTCTGCTGCCATATAGGTATGGGCAATTCCAGTTGGGCACGCTGCTACACAAACGATATACATATTGACCTCGCTAGCAACTTGATAAGTTGCTGTTGTTAAAAACAAAAAAAGCAGCAATCATCTTCCGATGATTGCTGCTCAATTGATGAATGCTAACGTTAGACACGTTGTTTTTGCTAGCATTTACACGACCAAGTGATGCAGATCCATATGTACTAAACATCGCTGCATTCGCAGGTGCATAGCGATAGAAACACACCAAAGAACTGGCCGAAACTTGCTTAGCAAAATATAGGTATGTTAGTGACAGTAAAGAAAACAAGGTGCGAACCTGTGCCGCACAGCATTGATGATTGTGCTTCCAACGAGCGTAAGAAACAACGCACCAATACCTAACTTGCTTACCAAGCATGTCACCAACACGAATATAAAGCTGGTTATAATCCGACGCTATCTCATCCAGTTCCTTGTCAGAGCTGGAGACAAGACTTTCGCTGGCATTGATACAGACACACGAATAAATAGCATTAGCCAGAGTGCGTAAGACACCCTGGATAAATACTATTAGCGTGGCTGAATCAAATTTCATCGAAGTATCCCCTGTAAAGATACGCAAATCTTATACAGTTAAACTAAATTAAGATGTGATGTGATTCACAAATGAATATAAACTAATTTTTCATATTGTCATAAATGACGCTCCTCACAATTATCAATACATAAAAAAGCATCATTTATTATTTATAAAATAATTTAATCTATGAATTTATTACCTTGTCTCTCTTCACCTAGTGGTTGACCCACAACCAAATACCTCATAAAAAAGCCGCAATATATCTATGCGGCTTTTTATTTTAAACAGGGGACTACACACTACAAAACATCAATGAGCAACTTCATCCCTGATACAAACAGGAACAGATAACATAACCGGTATACCACATCCTGGCTGACCCGATGGAGTAGCCACACCCCCATATAAACCCCAACAGGAGCTAGAGGCATGAGGACTAAAGCCGTCATCAAGTTAGTGGCATCGAACTCACCGAGCAAACTATAAGGAATGAGCTTCGCTAAATTGATGATGGCAAACAACACTGCCATTGTTGCAATCAAGGTCACTTTTTCAAGCCGCAGTGGCAGCAAGTAAATACTGGCAGGCCCACCACCGGCATGAATTGCGGTACTGGAAAAACCACTCAAACTGCTCCACCACCATGCACTTACTTTTCCTGACTTCTTATCCTTCTTCCCGCCACCCAACACATACTGCACGCAAAACAGTAGCGACAATATACCTATCAACAATTTGAGACCGGCCTCAGGGGTAATGCTGAGGAATAGCCCAGCCAGCAATACCCCTAGTAAAGAACCTGGCAGCATTTGGCGCAAGATCGAATAGTCAGCGCTGCGGTAATGTTGCTTAACGGCAAACGCATCCATGACACACAGGATAGGGAGCAAGATTGCAGCGGCTTGTGTGGGCGAAACCACTAGGGCCATCAAAGGAACGGCAATGATCCCAAGCGCCCCGCCCAAACCGCCTTTACCTATCCCATAAATTAATACAGCAGGTACGGCAGTAATATAAAACCAAGGGTCGGTAACAATCATCTCAGCCCTTACATACAGTGCTCAGCCAGATAACCTCTGCTCTTTGCCATGTCCATTTTCACATGCTCAAGTTGAGACACCGCACGCTCTTGTTCAACAACAATCCAGCCTTGGTAATTAATATCTTGTAAGACTTGGAAGACTTTTGAGAAGTTGATGCTACCCTCCCCCAAAGGGCGTGTTAACCCCTGACTGAACGCACTCGCCATTCCGCAACGACTGCGCATTGCATTATGTAACTGTTGACCATCAACATCCTTAAAATGCAGGTGCTCTAACCGATTTGCATAACGACGAATAAAGTCTTCCGGCTTCATCCCATCAATAAATAAATGTCCGATATCCAAACACAAGCCAAGACGTTCAGCTGGAATAGCACTCATAATCGTCGCAATCTCATCAGGAAAAGCAACAAAACCACCGGAACTTGGGTGCAATAATGTCCGAACGCCTTTATCAGCGGCAATTTCCGCCACCGCTGAAATAGTCGCAATCATCGCCTGCTGCTGTTCTTTCTTGAGCCTTGGTGCGATCACACCATGACCAACATAGGAATCTCTGGCCGCATTGGCACGATCCATAATGATCAGTTTGTCGACACCAATTGCAACGAGCAAATCAACAACACGATGAGCATTATCGAGGATCTCTTCTTTTGACTCTGGACAACTAAAGTCGCCATGTAAATTCCCTGCGCACACTTTCATCCCCCTAATCCGCAGCGAACTGGCAAGAATAGAAGGATCTTCAGGGAAATACCCGACAGGCCCGAGTTCAATCCCTTCATACCCAGCTTCTCGTGCTTCAACAAGCACTTTACCCCAACTTGGATTATCTCCTTGTAAAGAGTTCTCCACTCCCCAACAGCAAGGCGCACACGCTATTTTCATTGCCATAATTACATCCTCTACATGACAAACTTGTTTAAATTATTTTAAGTAGACTGTCTACGTGGCTCGTTGAACCCTTGTTAAATGAATCCTTTAGTGACGAGGAACTGACGGCTCTTTTTGATATCGGGCAATGTGGTGTCTGAATGACGTGGATCGCGTTCTTGTTCGATCGTTATCCAACCGTGATAACCAATAGACTCAAGCGCTTGGGCTACTTCGTCATAGTCCACCGCCCCTTCTCCTAACGGGCACATCACACCATCCGCGCAAGCTTGCCAAAAGCCTACTTGCTCCTTAATAGCCTGCTGTAAACGATGCTGATTCACATCTTTGAAATGTACATACTCCAGCCTGTCAGCGTATTGCACCAGGCTCTTTGCTGGATCCATGGTGGCGTAGTATAGGTGACCGGTATCAAGACAAAGCCCGACTTCTTCTGCAGGAATATCAGCTAGCATAAGATCAATTTCATCTTGGTACTCGATATAACCACCAGCATGAGGATGAACAACCGCCCTAATTTCATGACGCTTGGCTACTTCGGCAATATCTCGGATAGTGCTCATCATCTGGGCCCAACACTTTGAGTCCAATCTTGGTGCCTGTTCAGGCATACCTGCATAGCGGCTTCTAATGTCATTGACGCAATCAATGACCACCAACTTTTCGCAACCAATTTGCTGCAGTAAGCCGCACAACCGCTTAGTTTTCTTAATAATATCTTCATAACTGCTGGCTTCTGACAACGGTTCGAAAATGGTTCCGGCACAGATTTCCAGCTCTTTGATATATAGCGCTGTGTTTACCGTATCCGCATCAAGCGGTAAAAAACCGTAAGGCCCCAGCTCTGTACCAGTAAAGCCCCCTAGCCTCGCTTCTGACAATACCGTCATCCAATTCGGATTATGTGGATTATCGGAAGATTCAACCCCCCAACAACAAGGTGCGCATGCAATTGAATAACTCATAGTTCCACCCTCAAGTGATCCATTAACTGAACAAAGCAAATTACAGCCAGACTAATCACTCTCGAGTCAAAATGGCGTGACCGAGCACGCATCTTATTTTTGCATTTTCGCAAATCAGATTTGAATCTATGCCTATAACACCCGAACGCCTCTCCCCCATAGACTGTTATTAACGAATCAAACTGAAACAGGAAGTTGTATGGAACCCGTTTACATTGTTGCCGCAAAACGTACCCCTATTGGTAGTTTCAACGGCGCACTTGCCCCCGTGTCAGCACCTCAACTCGGTGCGGCCGCCATTAAAGGTGCTCTCGAGCAATGTCACCTTAATCCAAGCCTGATTGATGAAGTGATTGCAGGAAATGTATTAAGTGCTGGTATTGGTATGGGCCCTGGTCGACAAGCGGCTATTCTCGCCGGCATCCCTGAGACTGTCCCAGCCTACACGCTGAACATGATCTGCGGTTCTGGTATGAAAACCGTGATGGATGGTGTTAGTCATATTCGTGCAGGTGAAGCCGAGATTGTTGTTGCTTGCGGTATGGAGAGCATGTCTCAGGCCCCTTTTATTTCTGCAAACCCATTACGTGATGGCGTTAAGATGGGTCAACTGACTCTCGACGACTCCATTATCAAAGATGGCCTGACTGATGTTTTCAATCAATACCATATGGGGCTCACCGCAGAAAATATCGCAGAACTGCACCAACTGAGCCGTGAAGAACAGGACCAATTTGCACTTTCTAGCCAAACAAAGGCAACCGCAGCGCTTCAAGAGCATGGCTTTAGTGATGAAATTGAGCCGATCAATGTTTCCCATCGCCGTAAGCAATACACGGTTAGCCTAGATGAATACCCGAAAGCTGACGCCAGCTTTGAGAAACTACAATCGCTTCGCCCTGCTTTCAAAAAAGAAGGCACGGTCACCGCTGGTAACGCATCGGGTCTGAATGACGGTGGTTCGGCTATCATTCTTGCTTCGAAAGCAGCTGTTCAACGCTATAACCTGACACCACTTGCTGAAATTGTCGCTTGTGGACAAGCAGGATTGTCTCCAAAAGTGATGGGACTTGGCCCTGTACCCGCTATCGCCAATGCCCTTGATAAGGCCAAACTGACGTTGGCTGATATCGAATGCTTCGAGCTCAACGAGGCGTTTGCAGCACAAGCTCTCGGCGTAATGAAAGAGCTATGTGAAAAGCATAGCGTCGACAAATCTTGGCTCGAATCACGCACTAATCTCAATGGTGGTGCCATCGCCCTCGGTCACCCACTCGGCGCATCAGGTAACCGAATTTTAACGTCGTTGATTTACCAACTAGAACGTTCACAGCAGACCTACGGCTTAGCCTCTCTTTGTATCGGTGGTGGTATGGGAACAGCTGTAATCATCCGTCGATGCCAAGTGAATAAATAGGAGCATATTATGAAAAAATCTA
Source organism: Photobacterium sp. DNB22_13_2 (assembly GCF_052873915.1). Lineage (NCBI taxonomy): Bacteria > Pseudomonadati > Pseudomonadota > Gammaproteobacteria > Vibrionales > Vibrionaceae > Photobacterium > Photobacterium sp. DNB22_13_2. The sequence goes on along the minus strand of NZ_JBNNXU010000018.1, from coordinate 57,273 downwards.
TCTCAGCAAACGAGATCGCCACTCTTCTTCGCGATGATATGACCATCATGATAGGCGGGTTTATGGCTAACGGCGCACCGGAAGGACTGATTGATATCATCCTTGAGTCTGACATCAAAAACATCACCCTGATCACCACCGATACCGGTACACCAGAATCAGGATCTGGACGCCTGATCAAAGCAAAACGTATCAGTAAACTCTATGCCTCGCACATCGGTACCAACCCTGAAACGGGCGCACAAATGAATAGCGGCGAATTGGATGTAGAGTTGGTCCCACAAGGCACACTCGCTGAACGGATCCGCGCAGCAGGCGCAGGCTTAGGTGGCGTATTGACCCCTACCGGACTTGGCACTTTAGTGGCCGAATCAAAAAAAGTGATTCAAGTAGATGGCAAAGACTTTCTGCTGGAAACACCATTACACGCTGATCTTGCTTTGATCCGTGGATCTGTTGTCGATAGCAAAGGCAATACTGTTTACAAAGGCACGACGCAGAACTTCAACCCGTTAATGGCGACGGCTGCTGACACCGTAATCATCGAAGCTGAAAACTTGGTCAACATCGGTGAAATTGCTCCAGAAGCGGTACACACACCGAGTTTGTTTATTGACCACATTTATCAAGGAGCATAATCATGGCCATTCAACGAGAAAAACATCAAATTCGCCGAATGATTGCTTGGCGTGTTGCTCAAGAACTTCACGATGGCGATGTAGTCAACCTTGGCATTGGGCTACCAAGTCTTGTGGCTAATGAGACCTCTTCTGATATCGAAATTTTACTTCAGGCTGAAAATGGATTAATTGGTATTGGTGAAATGCCTGATGAAACCAATATTGACCCAGATTTGGTCAATGCCGGTGGACAACCAATAACTGCAACGGCAGGCGCATGTACGTTCCACAGTGCTGACTCTTTCACCATCATTCGTGGCGGTCATGTGGATGCTACCGTTCTGGGCGCATTGCAGGTTGACCAGTTAGGTAACCTTGCTAACTGGATCATCCCTGGAAAAATGGTGCCAGGAATGGGCGGTGCAATGGATCTTGTAGTGGGTGCCAAGAAAGTAATTGTCGCTATGGAGCACACAGTCAAAGGCAAACCTAAACTGCTCAAGCATTGTTCACTGCCTCTAACGGCGGCCAATCAAGTTGATTTGATTGTGACAGAGCTGGGCGTAATTAAGATCACCGAACAAGGAATGATGCTAACTGAGCTTGCTCCTGGCACAACGATTGATGAAATTCAGGCTGCCACAGAAGCCGAGTTAATTATTTCACCTGACTTGAAAGCCATGCCGATCCCTAACGATTTATAACGCGAACGATCACTATTGCACTTAATGAAAAAGTAAAACACCGAGCCAGTTGCTCGGTGTTTTTTGGAATACACGAAAACGGTCTTATACCAACCTACATAAATATTTGATCAACTACTTATCCAGATTGGTATTACAACGACTAGTTACCGTCAGTGTTCTGCTGATTGAACAAAAAGAAAAAGCCAACGCGACGAGCGTTGGCTTTCTTGATAGATCTACTGTTGAAGTTAAGCTTTTTGAGCCTCTTCAGGTTGCCCTTGCAGCACGTTAGACACTTCAATTGGCAACTTCTGCATAACATAGTTACCTGGCGCTGGACCCGTAGCTGGATATGTATTACTACCTGCACTTCGAGCTTCAATGGCTTCAGCTTCTTCGAAGCCTCCCATCCACGTGTTCCAGTGAGTCCACCATGAACCATCTTGGCGTTTAGCCCCTTCTAGCCAAGTCTCAGGATCAGCCGAGGATTTAGCATTAGTCCAGAAGCCATATTTGTTCTTTGCCGGATGGTTAACAATACCTGCTATATGACCAGACTCACCTAATACGAATGTAGACTTTCCACCTAACTTGTTCGCACCGCGATATGTACCTTGCCACAACGCAATATGATCTTCTTGGGTTGAGATAAAGTAGGTTGGGACTTTGATCTTAGCAAGATCAATATACACTCCACCCACCTTGTACCCTTTTGGATCGATAAGACGGTTTTCAAGGTAGAACTGACGCAACAATGTACTGTGGCATGCTACTGCAACGTTCGTACTATCACCGTTCCAGTACAGCAAATCAAAGTCGATTGGGCTGTTACCTTTCAGGTAATTGTTAACGTAGTAGTTCCAGTACAGACTGTTTTCACGTAGCAAGCTGAATGTCACACTTAATGAGCGACCATCCATGTAACCTTTAGCTTCATTCTGAGCTTCGATTGCTGAAATGATCGGGTCATTAACGTACGCACCAATCTCACCAGGCTGGGAGAAGTCTAACAACGTGGTGAAGAAGGTTGCAGATTTAATGCGGTTACGCATTCGCTTGGCTGAGTAGTAAGCCAATGTGGTTGCTAGCAATGTACCGCCGATACAGTAACCGGCTGCATTGATTTGCTTTTCACCTGTAATCTCTTCAACAACGTCAACGGCTTTAACGACACCATCAACCACGTAGTCGTCAAAATCAACGTCAAACATGCTGGCATCAGGATTACGCCATGACATCATGAACACCGTGTGTCCCTGCTCAACCAGCCATCGTACCATTGAATTCTTCTCACGGAGATCCAAGATATAGTACTTATTGATAAATGGCGGCACGATCAGCAACGGAGTTGCATTCACTTTCTCAGTTAGTGGCTTATATTGGATCAGCTCAAACAGGTGATTCTTGTATACAACATCACCTGCTGTATTGGCCACATTTTCACCAAGTTGGAAAGCCGCATCATTGGTCATGCGAATTTTTAGAACATCTGCACTAGACTGCATATCTTGCTGCAAAAGTTCCATTCCCTTCACCAAGTTCTCACCATTAGTTTCAACGGTCAGCTTAGCCAGTTCTGGGTTTGTCGTTACAAAGTTCGTTGGAGACATAGCGTTGATGGCCTGACGAGAGAAAAAGCTTAAACGCTCTTTCGCTTTATCGTCTAGCCCTTCCATCGAGTCTATTGTCTCTTTCATCGTATTGCTGAACAGCAAATACGATTGCTTTATATAATTGTAAAACGCTTCATTTTCCCAAGCAGGGTCAGTAAAACGTTTATCATCTTTTTCAGGCTTAACAAGATCGTCTTCGTCACCCGTTTTCATGGTAACGTTTTGCCAGATCTTCATCTGGTTCTCCCACCAATCCATTTGCACTTTAGCAATAACGGCTGGTTGCGCTGATGCTTGTTCGATCAGCTTAGTCGTATCTTCTAAGCTAATTTCATTGAGCGCTTTATTTAAGGGAGTATTCATGGCTGCCTTGCCGGAATCCAGCTCCTTCCACCACATCTGGTTCATATCTTGGAGCTTGGCAAAGTAGTCCGTAAAGAAGTTATGATTCATTGCAATGACCTCTATATCAGGACTAAAAATGCCGCCCACGAGTGGGGCGGCAGAATTGGTCTTGCAACTTAAGCAGGTGTTGCTTGCTTTACATTTTCTGCTACTAGCTCTTCAACTTCAGTTTTGAAGCTTTGAGCAACAGCATTGAATTTGTTGCTATCGTCAATTAGCTGCTGAGAAAGCTTAGTTAGCGTTTCTAGCTGTTGGCTATTGAATTCAGCGAAAGACTGAACATCTTTAACTTCACTTACAGCTTTAAGCTGGTTAAGACCTAGATCGCTGTAAGCGCGAACAGCAGCAAGCTGAAGTTCAGTTAGCTCTTCAACGTTCTTAGTGAACATTTTGTTGAACTTAACGTATGGTGCTAGTGATTTTTCAGTCTGCTCAGAAAAAGATTTAAACATTTCCGTATACATAGCTTATTTCCTTCATTTAAAGATTAATTAAGTACCTGTGCCATGGTGAATACAGGTATTGTTTAGCTTTACAATTGAATTAGACGCTCTTCAGAACAATCGCGGTACCCATACCACCACCAACACACAAGGTAGCTAGGCCATGCTCCGTTCCACGACGACGCATTTCATGAAGAAGGCTGACAATAATACGGTTACCTGAAGCACCCAGTGGGTGACCCAATGCAATCGCACCACCATTTACATTAGAACGCTCGGCTAAGTCTTCTACTTGAGACCCTAGCTCATCGGCTAATTCGTGAAGCACACCTAGAGCCTGGCCAGCAAATGCTTCGTTGAATTCAAATAGACCCACTTCGCCAATATTAAGCTGTGCTTTATCAAGCGCTTTAACCACTGCAGGAACTGGACCTAGACCCATAATTTCTGGAGCGATACCCGCCTGAGCATAGCTTTCAATTTCAGCAAGCGGCGTTAGACCGTATTTCTCTACTGCTGCTTCTGACGCAACAATAATGGCGCTGGCACCGTCATTAATACCAGACGCGTTACCCGCCGTTACAGAGCCGCCCTCTTTCTTGAATGCGGCACGTAGTTTTGCCAAACCTTCAATGCTTGCATCGGCTTTCGGGTATTCGTCAGTATCGACAACGCTGGTTTTTCTGCGAACAGTCACTTCTACCGGTGCAATTTCACCAGCGAACTTACCTTGCTCAATAGCGGCAACCGCTTTTTGCTGGCTTGCTAATGCAAAGTTATCTTGCTGCTCGCGGGTCAGACCCACTTTAGCAACAACATTTTCAGCTGTGACGCCCATATGATACTGATTAAACACATCAGTAAGACCATCAGAAATCAGCAGGTCGTCAAGGCTTAGAGATCCCATTTTCTGGCCGTCACGGATAGTAGCTGGCGCACAGAATGGAATCTGTGACATGTTTTCTGCACCTGCAGCAACAACCAACTCTGCATCACCGGCTTTGATATGAGCAGCAGCATCCATTACCGCTTTCATTCCCGAGCCACACACCATGTTTAGACTATAAGCTGGTACTTCCTGAGGGACACCGGCATAGATGGCAGCCTGACGGCCTGGCCCCATTCCTTGTCCAGCACCAATAACATTACCTAGAATAACTTCATCAAGATTCGCTGGGTCTACGTTTGCTTCTTCCAACGCCGCTTTAATTGCTACAGCAGCAAGTTGAGATGCAGGAACAGTTTTCAGCGCACCGCTAAAACTACCGATAGGCGTACGTTTAGCCGCAACGATATATACTTTTGACATGATTTTTTTGCGTCCTTTCAAACTTTAGAAACTAACCCGTTAGTGCATGTACAAGCCGCCGTTCACAGATAAGGTTTCACCTGTGATATACGCCGCAGCATCGCTTGCCAAGAAAGTTACCGCAGCCGCAACTTCAGCTGGTGCAGCAAGACGCTTCATTGGGATCTCAGCTTTAATGCTATCTAGGACTTCTGGCTTAATTGCTTCCACCATCGGTGTGCCTGTATAACCTGGAGCGATTGCATTAACCGTTACGCCTGAACGCGCACCTTCTGCTGCCAGTGCTTTTGTAAAGCCAATCATTCCAGCTTTAGCTGCAGAATAGTTCGCCTGACCAAACTGACCTTTCAGGCCATTGACTGAAGAGATATTGATAACTCGACAATTACCGTGTTCACACATTGAAGCAAATAATGGCTGAGTAACGTTAAACAAACTGTTCAGGTTTGTTGTAATAACATCACCCCACTGCTCTTTCGACATACGCTTGAACGTTGTATCACGTGTAATACCAGCATTATTGACAAGAACATCAATGTTGCCTTCTTCTTGCAGCAATGTTGCTAACGCTTCTGCACAATAATCAGCATCTGTAACATCCAGCGGGAACAAACGAACCTGCTCATCTGAATAATTATTCTCTTTAAACCATTCTTTCGCTTTTGCTTCACCATTCGGGAAATACGTGGCAATCACACGAAAACCCGCATCAACCAATCCTTTAGTGATCGATGAACCAATACCACCTTTTGCACCAGTTACTAATGCTTTTTTACTCATTACAGAAGACTCCATTCCATCTTTAAGATGACATACCATCCCTAATTTCAAATACTTATACGCATTCTATCAATAAGGACCACTAACCAACGCAGACTGTTTATCAGTCTTATTTTTTATCTTGTTGCATCCTAGCGTGTGAAAAAGACACTTAGGTGACTTTTACATTGCACGAATATTATAAGAACACATGCACATAGCAATATCAACATGGAGCATCAATGGTCGTACCAATATTCCTGCATAGAATCACGCTAATAACTGAAACCAAAGGCAACCTTTAAATGTGTCGATAATGTTATTTTTTGTAAGAACAATAAGCGCCATGTTTTATATGTTGAAAAACAATGATATAGAATTAGCTAAAAGCCAAAATTTGACTACGATTTGGTCAAACTTGCGTTAACAGTATGCATCAACTATCACCAATTACAGCACATCTGACCTGTTGAGATAGCGAGTCAAAAGGGCAAAAATTCATCAACTGAATGATGCAGATGAACTTACGCTGCTAAATCGAGTCTTAATTTTCATATTTAACTGTTTCATTTAAGGAAAATAAAACCCCATGTTGACAACGACTTTCCAACGCCTTCAATCACACCTGAACACTCAGGTCATAGGTCAACCGAATCTTGTTAAACAGTTAATGATCGCACTTCTTGCCGATGGCCATATCTTGGTAGAAGGTCCTCCTGGATTGGCAAAAACTCGTGCAGTAAAAGTGCTTTCCGACAGTATCGAGGGGAATTTCCACCGCATTCAATTTACCCCTGACCTATTACCCGCTGATTTAACGGGTACCGATATTTTCCGTCCCGAAACCGGCGACTTTACCTTTCAGCCAGGCCCAATTTTCAATGCCTTATTATTAGCCGACGAAATCAACCGTGCGCCAGCCAAAGTACAAGCAGCAATGCTTGAAGCGATGGCGGAAAAGCAGATCACCGCAGGTCGTAAAACCTATCACCTTCCTGAGCTATTTCTGGTTATGGCAACCCAAAACCCTATTGAACAAGAAGGCACCTATCCCCTACCGGAAGCACAACTTGACCGCTTCCTGCTACAACTTAATGTTGAATACCCAAATGAAACCAGCGAGTTGGAAATCCTAAGACTTAACAGAGGCGAGGCTTTGGGAATTATCGCTGAGGAAACAGTACAGGTTACCCAAGAAGAGATTTTTGCGGCTCGTAAAGAAGTACTCAATATTCACATGGCAGAAGAAGTCGAGCAGTACATCATTCGTTTGATTATGGCCACTCGCCATCCTCATCGCTATAGCGAACAGCTTGCCAATTGGCTGCAAATGGGCGTCAGCCCACGTGCGACTCTGGCGCTTGATCGCTGTGCCCGTTCTCATGCATGGCTACACGGCAGGGACTTTGTCACACCTGAAGATGTACAGCTTATGGCTTATCCTGTACTCCGACATCGCTTACTACTTAGCTATGAAGCGCAAGCTGAAGCCATATCACCCGATACCATCGTCGAACAGTTAATTTCACAGGTTGCCTGCGCATGAATTCCAAGGAATTAACCCCAACACTTCCTGCCCATAGTGATGGTGTTAACCTGTGTCTTGCTGAACTTCTGCAATACAAAAACCAGTCAGTACGATGGCTACCACCCGCCCAAAGTGTTTGGTCACAACTTAATGGCCAGCACCAGAGCCGTCATAAAGGCCGCGGCATGAATTTTGCTGAAGTTCGCCCTTATCAGGCAGGTGATGATATACGTGCTATTGACTGGCGCGTGACTGCACGCACCGGTAAAACCCACACCAAGCTATTTACCGAAGAACGCGAACAACCCGTTATGCTGTTGATTGATGTCAGCCCCAGTATGAAATTTGGTACGCAATTACTGCTAAAATCGGTACAAGCGGCCCATTTTTCTAGCTTACTTAGCTGGTTAGCTGTCAGTGAGCAAGACAGAATTGGGGCAATAGTGTTCAACGGTAACCGCATGTATGAGTGTAAGCCGACAGCTCGCCAGCAAGGGCCGTTGACGGTGATCAACGCCATGATTGATGCGCATGGTGAACATGAGAACTTTAATGAACAGCGCCTGAGCTTTTCTGACGCACTAAAGCATCTCCACCACCTATGCCCGAAAGGAAGTGAAATTGTCGTTCTGAGTGATTTCTATCACCTGCAAGAAAATGATAAAAGACGGTTAAGCCAACTTAGACAGCATAATCGTTTACAATTTGTTCAGCTCTTTGATCCACTTGAATTTGGCAATACCCCATTCAATGGTATCGAGTTCGTTACGGATGACCAGCAAGCAACTTGGCTAGACTTTTCGGCCAAAAGTACCCGTGACAGCCTCAGCCAGCAGTATCAAGAGCATCAACATTTCATACAAAATATGTGTAAAAGCTTAGCCATTCCGTTGCATCACCTCTCTGCCGCTCAGACACTGATGGATCAACTCGGTCATTCCGGGTTTAAAGGAAATAAAGGAGGTCAACGTGGCTGAAACAACAATGCCTGCGTTACCACTTGCTGATATCCACTTACCAGAATTACCTGGTCTATGGCCTCTGGCATGGGGATGGTGGGTCGCTATATTGCTGACTGTTATCGCTTTAACTTACCTGATATTGGCCATTCTAAAACGTCGTCGTCAAAACTTAGCCAGACGAGAGGCCTTACACCGGTTGGCTACATTGAAATCACCCACCGATTTCAATCAACTTAACCTGTTATTGCGTCAGGTCGCAATGTCATACCATTCCAGAGCTAAGGTCGCAGGCTTAACGGGACAATCATGGCTTTCGTTTCTCGATTTGCACTTAAAAGAAAGGGACCGGGGCTTCACCAGATTGTCTGATGTTTGGCAGCAAGGACTGTTTTCCCCTGCCCCGCTAGAAAAAGAACAGTTTGCTATGTGTTATCAACAAGCAAAAAAATGGATTCGTAAAGCCAACTTCCAAAGTATGCCAGACGTTTCCAAGGAGTCTGGCAATGTTTGAATTTACTTGGCTTTGGGCTTTTGTGTTGCTCCCACTGCCTATTGCTGTTTATTTATTGAGCAAGCCTCAGACGCAACCTTCAGCGATTCGGCTGCCCAAGCTACCTGCAGGTCTTGGGCAAAAAGCAACGGTAAGCCGTTGGTTAATCGTATTTATGGCTACTGCCTGGATTAGCTTGATAACTGCGCTATCGCGACCTGTTTGGTATGGGGATCCAATTGAGATCAACCCAGATCACCGCGATATGATGCTTGCTGTCGATTTGTCAGGATCTATGTCGATCAAAGATATGATCACTGAGGATGATGAGGCCATTGACCGGCTAACCGCCGTCAAAGATGTACTTCATCAATTCATTGGTAAACGCAGTGGTGATCGCCTTGGGCTAGTCTTGTTTGCTAACCATGCCTACTTACAAACTCCACTCACGTTTGACCGTGATACTGTCCAACAGCAGCTTGATAGAACGGTATTAGGACTTATTGGTCAAAGCACGGCAATCGGTGAGGGTTTAGGGATTGCAACCAAAACCTTCATTGATAGTGAAGCACCTCAGCGAGTCATCATCTTACTCAGTGATGGTGCCAATACCGCTGGGGTGATTGAACCTTTGGAAGCAGCAGAGCTCGCGGCAAGAAGTGATGTCACTATCTACACCGTTGGCGTGGGTGCCGAAGAAATGGAGCAACGTACCTTCTTTTCAACCCGGACCGTTAACCCTTCCCAGGATCTCGATGAACGAATGTTAACTCGCATTGCAGAAATGACCGGAGGGCAATATTTCCGAGCTCGAAACCCGCAGGAGTTAGAACAAATTTACCAGATGATTGATCAGCTAGAGCCTATTAATACAGCGCAACAAACGTGGCGACCTCGTCAGGAATTATTCCGTTTTCCTTTGGCTCTCTCGCTACTACTTTCAGTCATCATCGTTATTATGAGAAAGCGTAATGGTTAATTTTACTTTCCTATATCCCTATTGGTTGATCGCATTGATCCCGCTGGGACTACTACTACCGTGGTTAGCCAAAAAGAGTCGTAAACAGGGACTTATCGCCCCCCATTTGGCCGAAAAGCTCGGTTTATCAAATAAATCGCAAACCCGAATAGCCTTACCGGCTATCGGCACGTTGTGGGTTCTGACTGTTCTGTCACTTGCAGGGCCAAGTTGGCAAAAATCTCCACTTCCCGCATTTAGCTTATCCGGCGCACGCGTTTTGGTCATGGATATGTCACGATCGATGTATGCCGACGACATCGTACCAAACCGCCTCAGCCAAGCACGGTTCAAAGCCCTTGACCTGTTACCTGGCTGGAAAGAAGGTAGCACAGGTTTGGTTGCGTATGCCGCGGATGGCTACATCGTCAGTCCACTGACAAAAGACAGTTCGACACTGGCAAGTTTGATCCCCCACCTATCGCCTGAAATTATGCCAATTCAAGGTAGCAATGCGGCAGCGGGTATCCAGGAAGCAATTAATTTGTTGAAGCAAGCGGGCCATCAGCAAGGTGACATTATTTTGATCACCGACGGCTTGAGCAGTAAAGAAAGCAGTGAAACTCGAAAACTTCTCGATGGTAATCAGTATCGACTTTCAGTCTTAGCCGTTGGAACGACCCAAGGCGCCCCGATCAGGCTACCTGACGGCACACTACTGACTAACAGCAACGGGAAAACCGTGATTGATAAAGTTGAAATAGCCCCTCTGCGTGAGTTAACACGCAGGACGGGAGGCCTATTTCAGATTTCTCAACCAACGGACCATGATATTGACAACCTCATCAAAGCAACTGAAAAACCGATCAGCAATAACAACACGGATGCGAGTAAAGAGCTAGAAGAACGCATCAACGGTGGCTTTTGGTTATTAATCCCCATTGTGCTTCTGTCATTACTCGGATTTCGTCGTGGAATTATCATTGCCGCTGTTTTAATTATTACACCCGTTGATCATGCCTTTGCGTCAAGTTGGTCTGCCCCTTTTACCAATAGCGATAACTTAGGGTATGAGCTTTTCGAGCAAGAAAACTATACAGAAGCAGCTGAGCAATTTTCTTCTCCTGCATGGAGAGGCGCCGCTCAATATCGTGCAGGTGATTATGAGAATGCAATAGACACACTTTCGCCGCTTTCAGATCAACAATCGCAATACAACCTTGCTAATGCTTACGCACAAACTGGTCAGTTAGATAAGGCAGAATCACTTTATCAATCAATCTTGGAACAGAATCCAGATCATCAGGATGCCCAAAAGAACTTATCATTGGTTCAAGCTCTAAAGCAGCAACAAGAGAAGCAGCAACAGGATAGTAACTCGCAACAAGATGGCCAACAATCTCAGCCAGATAAAAACCAGTCTCAGCAACAGCAAAATCAGCAGGGACAATCGCCAAACAGCCAACAAAATAATCAAGACAAAAACCAGAGTACTGACCTACAGGATCAGAAAAACCCGGATTCTCAACCCGAGCAAGGGCAACACTCAAGCCAGTCCAATAGTTCCCAGCAGGATCGACAAGATCAGGAACAGGAACAGGAACAGGAACAGGAACAGGAACAGGAACAGGAACAGGAACAGGAACAGGAACAGGAACATAGTCAATCGCAGCAAGGGCAAGAGCAATCACAGCAGAATCAGAATAATGAGCTCAACCAGAAACAGGGGCAACCCTCAAGTTCACAGGATCAATCCGAAGAACAGCCGGTGCAAGCTGAGCGTCATTCCAAAGGCGATCAAAAAGAGAATGATGACAACCCTAGCTCGATCTCGACTGCGTCATCAAATGAGGGAACGCCAGAAAGCGTCACCGCCAGCGATCCCGTATTGAAAAAATTAGAACAGGTGCCTAACGATACTAGCGCACTGATTCGTGCTCAGCTCATCTTGCAAGCTAGAGAAAAACAAGCACCTGACGCAACAGAAAACTCATGGTAAATATATGATCATTAAAAATATGTTTAACAATTATCGACATTCATTCCTTTGCCGGCAGTTTTGGTTAAAAGGGTTATTTCTAGGTTGGCTTCTGGCATTTTCATCGTCTTCATTCGCTGCGCAGGCGGTTGCGACGGTATCGAAGAATATTGTCGGTGTTAACGAGGTGTTCCAGCTCACCATTAATATCGATGACAACGTCAATACTAACGCGCTCGATCTCAGCAATCTTGATGTCCATTTCAATTACGGCACACCGTCTGTGAGCAGCGGGACTAGCTTTGTTAATGGTGTTGTGACAAGGCAGACAGAGTGGAAGATAGCGGTTGCGGCAAAGGAGATTGGTGAGTTTACGATTCCCAGTTTTCGTGTCGGTGCCAGCCAGACTGACCCCATTACGATGACAATCATGAAGTCAACGAACAAGTCAGCAGCGACCCCATCAAAACCCGAGATAAAGATTGATGCTGAAAGTAACAAGAACCAACTTTATGTCGGTGAAAGTTTTCGCTATACGGTAAGAGTTAGAATTGGTGAGCAGATGAGCCAAGCGGCACTGCAAGCACCTTCAGGTGATGGCCTGAATGTTAAACAGTTAGGGGAAGACAGACAGGTCGAAACCGTGCTTAACGGCCGTCGCTACCTCATTATTACCCGTGATTATCAAATTACCGCTAACAAAGACGGTGATATCCTACTGCGTGGTGCAAAGTTTACCGGTAACCTTATCAAAGGGAACCGAGGGTTTGGGTCCACGCTTCAAATTCCATTCGAGCAGCAAGCAGATGACTTGAGCTTATCCGTTTTAGCTAAGCCCGCTGATTACAAAGGGCTATGGCTACCGACTGAGGCACTCGAACTAGAGCAGCAATGGCAACCTGATGTCAAAGAAATGAAAGTCGGCGAACCAATTAGCCGAACCATTACTTTGCGAATCAAAAATGCAGAGCAAAGCACCCTACCCAATCTCAACTTGCAATACCCTGATTCTGTTCGTGTTTATGATGAGAGCCCTGTGTATGGCAGTGACAATGAATTTACATCAATGACCATCAAACAAGTCATCATTCCCCGTCAGGCTGGTGAGATCGCGTTACCAGCTTTATCAATCAACTGGTGGAACACAGAAGCGTCAAAACAAGAAACGAGCATAATTGATGGTTTAATACTAGACGTGCAGCCCGGAGACCCAAGCACTCAAGCATTTTTGCCGCCACAAGCTTTGCAATCAGATAATACGGTGCCCGCAGAAAACACAGCTCAGTCAGAAATCATTCGAGACAGTGGCTGGTGGCCATGGCTAAGCTTGTGTTTAGCCATGCTTTGGTTCGCTACGCTTATCTTATTACTCATTGAAAAATACAAGCGTAAACAGCAGCCTCGCAATATTGCATCAGGTCAGGCCAAACAACCACTGTCACCGGTGAATGGAATGATCCAAGCGCTAGAGCAAGATCAACCCATTCAATTGCAAAGCTACTACCAACAATGGTTAAAGCACTCCCCTAACCACCCATTACATGACGAGCTTCACAAGGCAATACAAAATGTTATGCAGCGAGAATACAGCAAAGATAAAAGCCACAAAAAAGAAGATACCAAGATGGATGCGCTGTTAATTATGAATAAGCTGAATAAAAAAACCATTAGAGATGTAAATGAGAAGTCAAGTGCTCTTGCACCAATAACCCCGCAATAACAGCACTTTATTACCCGCAAAGCCCACCCCACAGTGGGCTTTTTAACATCCAACCCAAGCTTAAAACTCCCTCCCTTAACAACCTATCTCCTAGGACCCAGTAGAATTAAAGACTTCAAGAGAAGCAGAAATAAGTTGTTAACATCAGGTAAACCAAAAGTTTCTTTAATAGATAGTGGAAATGTGCCAGAATTCCTGTTACAAAATGTATCGCTAACGAGATTTAATGCTTAGCGTCAAAACTATAAATATGCAGGATGTATTATGAATCAAACACAACCCTTTCTAGCCCGAGTTGCGAATGGAAGCCTGGTCGTACAAATACTCGTTGGTATTGTCGCCGGTATTCTTCTTGCGCTCCTCGCCCCCGACTCAGCCGTTAAAGTCGGCTTTCTCGGCGGTTTATTCGTCAGCGCCCTAAAGGCTGTTGCTCCAATCTTGGTCTTCATTCTGGTTGCTTCTTCTATTGCCAATCAGAAGAAAGGCGCCCACACCAACATGAAGCCGATCATTGTGCTGTATCTCTTCGGTACTCTAATGGCCTCGCTGACTGCCGTAACCATGAGTTTCCTTTTCCCTACCACTTTGACTCTGGTAACCGGTGCAACGGGCGCAACGCCACCTGAAGGTATTGCCGAAGTATTGAATACCTTGCTATTCAAGATTGTTGATAACCCAGTTAACGCCCTTATGTCTGGTAACTTTATTGGTATCTTGGCATGGGCCATTGCCCTTGGTTTTGCCCTTCACCAAGCCAGCGATGCGACAAAGCAGGTTTTCCACGATGTGTCTAACGGCATTACGCTGATTGTTCGCTTTGTGATCCGTCTGGCGCCTATCGGTATTTTCGGCCTAGTTGCAAACACCTTCGCTGAAACTGGGTTCGATGCACTCTTCGGCTACGGGCACTTACTTGCAGTACTATTGGGCTCGATGGCCGTGATTGCCTTTGTTGTTAACCCAGTCATTGTTTTTGTTAAAACCAAACAAAACCCATACCCACTGGTTCTTCGCTGTATCCGCGAAAGTGGTATTACCGCTTTCTTTACCCGTAGTTCAGCGGCAAACATCCCTGTAAACATGCAGCTTTGTAAAGATCTTGATTTGCACGAAGATACTTACTCTGTGTCAATTCCTCTGGGTGCAACCATTAATATGGCAGGTGCAGCAATCACGATTACCGTACTAACACTTGCAGCTGTTCACACTATGGGCATAGAGGTTGATGTTGCGACAGCGGTTCTATTGAGTGTTGTTGCGGCGGTATCAGCATGTGGAGCATCTGGTGTTGCCGGTGGTTCGCTACTACTCATTCCATTGGCGTGTAGCTTGTTCGGTATTCCTAACGATGTTGCGATGCAAGTTGTTGCTGTTGGCTTCATTATCGGTGTTATTCAAGACTCTGCTGAAACAGCCCTGAACAGCTCAACTGATGTTCTCTTTACTGCCGCTGCTTGTAAAGCTGCTGAAGCTAAAGTAGAGGGTGCTGATATTAAGGCAGTTTAAGCCGACGTCCTAAGCACCATTGGTTAAAGAAAAAAGATAGAGCGAAAAAAAATCCAGCATCGCAAGATGCTGGATTTTTATTTAAGCTCTAAAGTGACAATTCTAGAATTGAAGCCTTTTTCGATATTACTGGTTCATTTCAAACCCAGGAACAAAGACTTCGACACGACGGTTTTGTGCACGACCCTCTTCGTTATCGTTGGTAGCAACTGGCTCTAGCTCACCACGTCCTTGGGCAACAATTCGGTTCTTATCAATACCGAAGTGATTACCAACATAGCCCGCAACAACCGCTGCACGCTCTTCTGACAGCTTTTGGTTGTATTCCAATGCACCACGGCTGTCAGTGTGACCGACAACATACAGTTGAGTATCAGGGTATGTGACCAATTGTTGCGCGACAGGCTGGAGTAGCTCGATGTCTCTTTGAGTCAACTTGTTACTGTCAAAGGCGAAAGGCAAAACAGCACCAACCGCTTCAATTTTCACGACTTCTGGAACCGGTTCAGGCATTGGCTCTGGCTCAGGCTCCACAACTGGTAATGGAGCTGGCGCACCCCAATGATAAACCAAACTTAAACCGTAGAAGTGAATATCACTCTCACCCGGCGACTGGGTATCACCCACTTGCGCGTAGTATTGATATTCTGCACGAGCAGAAAGGTCATTATTGAAGAAATATTCTAGACCCACACCAGCAGTGCCTGCCAAACCACTTTTATCATCATTGATAACGCTGTTATCAGCGTCAAACACAAAACCACCCAACTTACCGTAGACGTCAAACGAGTCAGACACTTCATAGGTAAATTTACCTAGCAGGTCAATACCTTGCACTTCAAAGCCATCAGATCCGATGTCAGCTTGCCCTAAGTAGGTATAACCACCTTCTAGCGCAAACCAGGAATTGAAGTTATAACCAACAAATACACCTCCGCCCCAATCATCTTTATCGGCATTTGTGCCTTTGATTGCACCATCTAGATTATCGTACGTAGTACCACCGACCCGTGCGCCCACATACCATGGGTTGTCTGTGGCAGCGTGAACAGCGCCGGATATTAATAATGCAAGCGGGAGTATCTTGAAGACTTTATTCATAACTAACTGTCCTTATTTATTATTTACCACTACCACATTAGGTGTAGAACAAAGAACAGCTTTTGTACAAATTTAGATAACAAAATTCTTCAATAAAAAGAGCACATAACGTGATATTTTTCACATTGATACATCACTCAGTTCAAGGCTGGACTCTCTGTCTTTGTAGGTCTGACATGAGGTATGTTTAAAACAGAGTTAAACACTGTGAGCAGAGCTCAGATAAATTGCATAAAAAAAAACCAATGGAAATGTACTTTTTTGTCACAAACCGTCTGAAATTCCGCCAACTATAAGTAATAAACAGCGCCACTGCACATTTTTTTGCATTCCTTTACCAATTTACCTAATGACCCTATTCTTTTTCGGTTTTCAATGTGATCTATGCACAGTAAAATCGGGTAACTTACACATTGTATTTTTACGAAGCGCATTTATATGAAAGAACAAGCTAACCCGCACAATCACCGCTCCTCTTTTTCGGTTGGCATTATCGGTGGTGGCATAGCAGGCTCAACTATTGCGCTCCGTTTAGCTGAGTTGGGGATCAACGTAGAGATATTCGAGGAAGGTACCAGCCTAGTTAATGGTCCACCTATTTGTCACCTTCATGCTGGTGGAAATTTATATCGTGAAATATCTGACGAACAATGCACCACCCTTCTCCAGCAGTCTATTGATTCGTTGAAAGTGTTCCCACATACGGTGAATATCCGCCCAACAGTCATAGCGGTGCCTAAACATGATAATGGTAACCCAAACGATCTGTTGCCTCGTTTGGAAAAATTGCAACAAGTATATAGACAACTAGTCGAAGACAACCCCGCCAACCGAGTTATCGGTAACCCCGAACACTATTTTAAGCTTTACCAAAAAGAGGACTTGGAAGCACTAACGCACCAGCCAATGCCAACGCATCCTACTTCTTTTGACGACTGGATGATCCCCTTGGCTGAGAATCTGGAGCTTGATCAATTCAAATACCCTTTGGTTTTGGTTCAAGAGTATGGCTGGAGTGTCTTCCGTCTAGCAGCAACCGCAAACCTTGCATTAGAAAAATTAAATACTAGCAAGGTACATACCCAAAGCAAGGTAACTCACGTAGAGCAACAAGCAAATCAATCTTGGCAGATTGAATACCAGCAATACGATAAATCTCAGCAAGATCATATCACTCACCGTACCCAAGTTGACTATCTAGTCAATGCGTGTGGTTTTCAAACCGGTGAGATTGATGACATGGCAAAACAAAAACGAAACCGCTTGGTAGAATTCAAAGCGGCTTATGTGACTCAATGGCCGGATAGCCAAGGCTATTGGCCTGAAGTGATCTTCCATGGAGAGCGAGGTACACCAGACGGCATGGCGCAGCTTACTCCATACCCTGGCGGATATTTTCAGCTACATGGCATGACTGAAGAGATCACTCTATTCAAGCAGGGCCTCGCAAAAAGTACCCCTAGCAGCGCACAGCCAAAACTTGCTAACGGCTTCATTCGTAAAATAAAATCTGGTTGGGACAATAGTGAAATTGACATCCGCTCCACTCGCGCGATTAAACATATGTCACGTTTTGTACCTAATTACAAAACAGCGACTGTAGGTGGAAAACCTCTTTTTGGCGCTCAACAGATCCCCGGTGACGACATTACCCTTCGTGCCGCTGACGTGTCTTTTGCAGGCAAACGCTATGCCCGCACCGAAATAGTCAAAGCCTCTTCTGCTCTTTCAGCCGCAAACAGTATTATTGAGCAATTACTATTCGAAAACCTATTTCAAGCACAGATTAACGAAGTAGCCATTGAGCAGTCTTTTCCTGTGACACGGTCACTTTCTGCAGCAGATGTCGAACAATATGCTATGCAGCTCGCCCAAGAGCGTGACTACCCAGAAGCATTAGCCAAAACATTGTCATTTGAATTAGACGATTAACCGCAATTAGCACTTAAAATTAACTTGGGGTATTTCGGTGCCCCTTTGTTAGTTTATACCGTCATAGCCCAGTGCCGCACAGATACTATCCCGTTTATTGTAATATCAATGACCTGAATAAAACACCGCGAGCCAGATTGTATCCTGTTCCGGGTCAGTCCATGATACACGATGGCGTTGATGGGCAAGGATATTAAGGTGATCACCGGCTTCCATACTGACCTCTTGCATCCCCTCTTCAAACAAGATTGTAGCGCGTCCCTTCATCACCATAACCCATTCACATTCGTCTTGATCGTACCAATCCCCTTCTGGAGTCACATGGCCACGAGAGACTATACGCTCAACCCTAATCGCATCAGTCTTAACAAGCTCTTCAAACAGCTCATCAGGTAAAGATGACGGAATTGCAGCAAAAAGATTATCCATAAACACTCCAAAAAAAGAGGCGAGCCTTAGCTCGCCTCTTTTCAATACTTTAATTCGGTCTTGGAATTTCAATTTCTATGCGTTGGTTCAGCAAATCCAACTCTTGCTCAAGTGCGGCGAGCTGGGCTTGCTCACCTTCAACGACTTTTAACCTCGCATCGTATTTATCACAATCAGCTTGCGATACCCAGTTCCAACTGGTTCCAGATTTAAACTCATCACAGGCCTGCTTAAACTCGGCCGCCACCTGCTTTGCTTTCTTGACGTCGGTCTTGGCCGAAGTGATTTGTCTCTGGAGTTCAAGCTGCTGTTGATACAAAGCCTTAGAATTATTCAACACCTCTTTTTGCTGCTCAGCAGTACTGGTCAGTTTGACAACCTGAGTGTCTAGTTTTTTCTTAGTCACCACCAGCGTTTTCTGTTCAGTCGTCAATGCCGCGATTTGCTTATCAAATTGTGCTTTCTGATCTTCAATAATTTGTTGAGATGCTTTCAACTCGGTACGAACCTGTTCAATCTCAAGCGCACTTTGTGTTTGAAACTGCTCGAACTTCAATTCAACAGCTGTTTTTTCAGTCGTCAATTGCTGATTTAGTAATTGAAGTTCCGCAAATTCTTCTGGGCTAGGGCTAGGCGAACGGTGCCAAACAGCCGTTGCCAGCAAACCGCCAACCACCAAACCGGCGACTAATGATAATTTCCAAGATGCCATATCACAATATCCATAAAGTACGGTAAATAATCCCTTTACTGAGTAGCAATACAGCCTTGTACGCCATCAACCTATTTACTAAGGAAAGGTAACCCCCCTTAGTACCGATAGTTAAACTACCAGTATAGAGAAAACCAATGTCAGACTTAAATCATATTTTTAAAAATTTATATATGCCTAAATGACTTACTATACCCAATCACCTTGAAGTTACTTGGGTATTTAGGGCTATTGCAAATTCAACTTTAGATCACCAGGCTTGATCCAACCCGCCCTCCTGAACAACTCAGAAAATGCCAGTGTCAGCATCGCTGGTAGCACAAGATGCATTAGTAGGATGACGCTATACATCGTCATGCTGTCCCAGCCAGCTCCTTCGAGGGCAGTGAAACTCTGTATTTGACCAACAAAGCCAGATGTTCCCATACCAGCGCCTAAAGGCGTATTCTCTAGCTCGAAGATAGTCGTTGCGATTGGCCCAAGAATGGCTGAAGTCAAAATCGTTGGAACCCAAACTCGATAATTCTTTATTATATTAGGCATTTGCAGCATAGATGTTCCTAACCCCTGTGCCATCACTCCAGCCCAACGGTTTTCACGGAAACTCATGACCGCAAAGCCAACCATTTGAGCACAACACCCTACTGTCGCCGCTCCAGCGGCAAGGCCGTTTAAGCTTAGCATTATGGCAATTGCAGCACTGCTGATCGGGAGAGTCAACGCCATCCCCATCAGAACAGCAACCACAGCCCCCATCAAAAATGGCTGTAGAAGCGTTGCAGACATGATGAGATCGCCAAGAGAAGTCATGAGCTGCCCGATATAAGGTCCAATAAAGGTTCCGACTAAGACACCGCTCACCATGGTAATCGCTGGGGTAACCAATATATCGACCTTGGTTTCATTCGCGACCAGCTTACCCAACTCAGTGGCGATTAGCGCCGAGACAAAAGCCCCAACAGGACCGCCGAGCATCGCCCCAGCCGCTCCTACCGTTGTTACCGAGAACATTACTAGTGGTGGCGCTTTTAGTGCAAAAGCGACGGCAACCGCGATTGCAGGCCCTGTCATTTGCTTCGCTAATGGCCAAAGGGTATCTGTAAACAATGGGATAGAAAATTTGATCCCCACGGTATTCAATATCGAGCCAATAAGAAGTGAGGAAAACAAACCCAACGCCATAAAGCTCATTGCATGGATGAAATAGGTTCGTGGTGAGAGTGTCACCCCTTTACGCTTAAAAAAAGCATGGCACTGGGAATAGAGCGTTTCTGGCTGGATATCTGACATGGTTACATCGTAATTAGGTTTCGAAAGCACAAACGAGCAATTTTATCTCTGTCTAGGCAGGATGCAACAAAATATACCAATAACGTCAAAATAAGAATCATCTGACTCAAACAAGGTAGCACTTCACAAAAAAGCTAGCGCCTTTTATAAAACATCCGATAGGAATGCTTCGTGTGTCGTATATCGAGGCACCTACCAATAAAATCATTTTTATCAACGTTGAATCAGTCCTTATTGTTCCGATTATTGTTCTGCATTTAATAAGGCCATAAACGATGAGTCTCCCTCTTTTCCCTCCACACATACAACTCACTTCTTTGTCATCAATTATTTTGTTTGCAATCAGCCCTTTTAATCCTGCGGTGGCTTCAAACCCAATAAACCAAGATCTGATGCACGCTAGAAGTATGAATACAGAAACCTTATCGCTGAGTAATGAGTTCAAAGATCAACTGCACCACTATTTTGCCAGTGAGAAGCTAGATGGAATCAGAGCCATTTGGACCGGTACGTCATTGGTCACCCGCCAAGGAAACCCAATCATTGCCCCACAGTGGTTTGCTGATGCTTTACCCAAAAACACCTGGTTAGAAGGTGAGCTTTGGGTAGGCCGCCAGCAATTTCAATTAGTTAGCAGTATTGTCCGCGATCAGCAACCCAACGAAACAGAATGGCAAAAAGTAAATTTTATGGTTTTTGATTCACCTTCTATGAATACGCCATTTGAAGATCGCTTGAAAGCGCTTGAGATACAGATCCAATCCATAAACCAATCATACATACAGTTAATCCCACAGTATAAAATCAGCCATGTTGTTGAACTAGAACATCTTCAAGATACGATTGAGGAGAAAAATGGCGAAGGCATTATGCTTCACCGTAAAGATAATCTTTACCAACCAGGACCTAATAACAACCTCATTAAAATGAAGAAATACCTAGATAGCGAAGCTGTCGTCGTGGGGTATGAGCCTGGCAAAGGTAAATACAACGGGATGATGGGAGCGGTTTGGGTCATTACTCCTGAAAACAAGAAATTCAAGATTGGAACAGGCTTTAGCGATCACGATAGGCAGTCGCCACCTCCTCTGGGATCTATCATTCATTACCGGTTTAATGGCTATACAGACAGTGGAATACCTCGCTTTGCGCGCTACCTTCGATTGCGCACTAGTCCAGACTCATGAGTATTCAAAAACTCCAGATAAAAAAAGTACTACCCCCCCGCTACTGAGAGTAGTACGTAAAAGATGTGATTGTGTACCATCTGCTGCAACTTTATCCAATTAAAATGTTAAGGTTGCATAATAGACAAAGCACAATCCTTGCCAACTTTGTATTCATATAAAATCAATAGCTTACGTATATTCGTAAAGTATTTCTGCCCCACGACTGTGAACACCTGCACCAAACTAAAACATCCTATTACAGGCTTGATGAGAAAACAGTCAATAGAAATAATATAAAACTCATTTTTAAGCATCAACAATATCAATGTAGATGACCACTTTTAATTATTTAGCACTCTAATGATTGAACCACCTCGTCATAACGTAAAAACTTAGATAACTAAACAAAAATTTTATTTAAATTCATATTGTTAATAATAAAAACAAAAACAATAGACTGTTTACTTAATATTTCTAATCAAAGCATTAATTACCTTACATTAGTTATATAAATCTGATTGCCTTTTCGCATTAGAAATAGTCATTTTACTCATTGGCATTTTATCGCCATATTCCGGATCAGCGACAATTCTTGAGGCTTTTTCAGCGCCGACATCATTGCCTGTATATCTGTTTACCCAAACCAACCCAAACGACACATTGTCGCTTGGGTATTTTATCATTCTGCCGTTTTCCATTTAGATAAACGGTCAGTATTAACTTTGCTTTTGGAGATCACTGTAGTGATTGAGCACGCTACAACGCCTGTAAAGAACCCTGTTTGGGTTCCAATATTAGGTCTGACTATTTTTGCCGTTGCCTCAGGGTATTTCATGAGTGTGCTGCCTCTGACTTTGGCCAGCCACCAAATACCAAATGTCGCAGCTGGTTGGCTTGCCAGCATATATTATTTCGGCTTGCTCGCAGGTGCCATGCTCATTGAACCCGTGATTAAAAAAGTAGGACACCGAATAGCTTTTATGGGATTCGTTGGAATCCTTGCTTCTTCTGTGGCTTTTATGGGGCTGACTTCAACGCTTGGCCTGTGGATGGCAAGCCGATTTATCGCAGGTTTTTCGGTTGCGGGGATCTTTGTCGTCATTGAATCCTGGCTACTTATAGGCGATAGCAAAGAAGAACGAGCGAAGAACCTCGGTCTTTATATGACGTCATTATATGGCGGAACTACAGTCGGTCAGTTTGGTATTGGTCTGATTGGGACCAGTGGTGCTATGCCATTCATTGCTACCGTCACTTTACTGGTCGTAGCCATGATTCCGGCAATGACCGCCAAACAAGCAAACCCGTCCCAAGAAGAGCATGTTAGCTTAAGCTTGCAGCAAATCCTGGCACTTAGTAAACCAGCATTAATTGGCTGTCTGGTTTCAGGCGTTGTAATGGGCTCTATCTATGGTTTATTGCCGCTTGCACTTAAAGCTGCAACCAGCAATCTAGATCAAGTAGGTAGTTTGATGGCAGCAACGGTATTAGGCGGAATGAGCATTCAGCCAGTTCTTAGTAAGCTGTCTTATCGTATACCCAAGACACTGCTGCTGGCATTGATGAGCCTACTGGGCGTGTTTGCCATGGGCTTACTTCACCTCGATAACAGTTACGGGGTTCAAGTGGTGGCTTTGGCTTTGCTGGGTATGTCGGCATTTGCGCTCTATCCGATTGCGATTACGTTAGCTTGTGACGGGTTAGAGTCGGCTTCAATTGTATCTGCTACGCAAATTATGCTGTTTAGCTACAGTGTGGGGTCGGCATTTGGCCCTGTTGCGGCGAATTACTTGATGCATACAGAAACGGGGTTGACTGGTTTTTTCTTTGCGGTGTTACTTGCAACAGCTATTTACATGTTGATGGTGAGTTTGCGAACCAAGCCAACAGCGCTGGCTCAATAGCATTTTTAAATAAGACAGAAAAAGAGCGGGCGCGACTTTCGTCGCGCCCTTTGGTCTTACATGCAGCAATCCGGCTACTATAGTGCTCCCTGCATCACTCCATGATAAAGCTGTATCCTTCAGCGCTTCCCTTTTATATCCGTCCTGGACATGTCCTATTGGTCTCGCCTTGACCCGTCGATTCTTCCTGTCTCGACTCTCGTCTCCATCCTGGAGGTGTCCCTAACTTCATCCTGAAGTGGTCCATTTCTGTCGTCCTGACCAGTAAGTTTCCTACTTACTGTATCGCTTCCATTCGATTTTCCCTTCACAGTCCCTGTTCGATAAATCATCCTGATCCACCGCCCTCATCCTGAGGGTGCCAACATCCTTGGCCGCTTTCCTGTTCCGTTCCGTCAGTTCCTTCCGACGCAGTTAAGATTACGTGAACTGAAATTCTAAACAACCGTTAAAGATCACATTTTTGATATCCACTTCCTTACTATACAACATGCCACCTATAAGTGGTTGATTTACAAGTACTCAACAACTGGCAAGAAAAACATCTGACACGCATAATTATTAAAATCCCACCACTTTGTAAGAGATCTCTTACAACGCGGTGGGATAATTACACCATATTCAGTTATACCGCTTGGCCTTCGACCCCTTCAGTCTGCTTAAACGTTGCTAGTTTCTCTAACAAAATGTCTTTTTTAAATGGCTTGGCAACATAATCATTCATTCCAACTTCATAACACTTCGAAATATCGTCATCGAGAACACTGGCTGTAAGGGCGATAATATGCAGGCTTGGCCGCTCTGTTGTTTTTTCCAGTTCACGGATTTCTTTTGTCGCGGTAAAACCGTCCATGACAGGCATCATGCAATCCATCAATACGGCATAGTAGGTATTGCCTTCTTTTACCTTATCAACGGCTTCTTGCCCGTTGTTGGCAATCTCAAATTTATAACCCGCTTTTTTCAAAAACAGGCTCGCGACTTTTTGGTTCACAGCGTTATCTTCAACGATAAGAACCATTGGTTTATCTGAATCAGACGTATCTTCTTGCGGAGCATGAACCGATTTAGCTTCAGGGCTTGAAAGTTGAGTACCAGAGCTCCTTCCATTGGCAGTCGAGTGCTCTTTAACCTCATCTGCATGTTTGCCCAAACCAACGACTTTTTTCTCATCCAGAGCTTTATTGAGCGACTTGACCAAGCGTTTGCCAAAGAAAGGCAGGGTGACAATGCCTGAAATCAAATTACCGAAATCATGTTGCTCATCACGATGGTCTATGCAGAGTATGATGTTCAAACTTGGCATCAATGAGTTAATCAGGCCAAGATCATACGTGGTTTGCTTGATACTCTGCTGACAGTAAAAAATCACATCAAAATCGTGTTCCTGCTTGATTGATAAATCGGCAACATCTGCTGACTGCACTTGCATCCCCAATGCTCTGCACTCACTATCAACTCGGTACTTCGCTATCTGATTAGCCCCAAGCACTAACGCTCTTCGTGCTTTAAAGGCATTCAGTGAACTGCCATGTGGTTTGCATACTTCCACGTCCAAACTGAAATAGAAGCGACTCCCAACCCCTTTTTCAGACTCTAGGGCTAATTGTCCCCCCATAAGTTCAACTAACTGGCGACAAATAGCCAAACCTAACCCTGTTCCACCAAATTGACGAGTAATGGAACTGTCTTCCTGAATAAATGGGGCAAACACCTGCGCTTGTTTATCTTTCTCAATACCAATACCTGTATCGATCATTGAAAAAATAAGTTGGGCACGGTCATCTTGATGCAGCACACAATCTATCTCCAGAGTCACCCCGCCTTCTTGAGTAAATTTCACAGCATTTGACGCCAAGTTCATCAACACTTGTCGCAAACGGTGTTCATCCAAAATAACCAGCGCAGGCAAATCGGGAGCGATTTTCACATCGAGATTAAGCTTGCTGGCTGCCGCTTTAGCAAGAACGACTGTCATAGTATCGTATGCGACCTCATCAACCCGACTTTCGCTCGAAGCCAATACCAGATTACCCGACTCTATTTTCGATAAATCCAAAATGTCATTGATAAGCAGCAACAAGGTCTGAGAAGAGGTTTCAATGGTCTGGATATACTCCACTTGGGATGGAGACAAGTCTGTATCGGCTAAAATACCGGACATACCAATAATACCGTTAAGCGGAGTACGAATTTCATGAGACATATTGGCCAAGAAAGAGCTCTTAGCCAAGTTAGCTTTTTCAGCCTCATCTTTGGCAATAATCAGCTTATTATGGTTTTCAATCCTCTCCTCAATCATGCCATTTAACTGATGACTGAAGACAGTAAACTCATCCTTACCATCAATCTTAACTTTGGCAGCGGAATGATCATTGCTGCTGGTTTCCAGTAATGACATTGCTTTGAGGATCCGGCTTAAATATGAACCTATACGCCTTATTAAGTTTGCCCCAAGCCAGATAATCATGACTACAGAAAGTGAAATCACACAGGTATAGAGCCAAATCAAGTTCTTAGAATGACTGATACTCCCTTGTATATCCTGGGCTAATTCACGGCTTATCTCAGTCACCACAAACTGAATTAAGGTATACCGTTCATCCAATGCCGAAAACGAATCGCGTTGGGTGAATCCAGTAAAAGAGTTTGAAAAAATACTTGCTCGTAATTGGTAGCTTGTGGAGAAAACGGGGTTTGCAAATGTTTTTCGCAACAATTCGATCTGTGATGGCGTTGCATTAACGGATAAATACCGTTCGATGATCAGTTGTTGTCTTTCGATTATCGTATCAAGTTGTTCCTTGTATTCTTCCGCTTGTTCTGGCTGGTTAGCAATGATACGGATATACCAATTTTCTTGTTGAGCCCAAAGCTGTAGCCATTGAAGCTGATACAAAACTGTTAGCTTTTGCTCAATATTGGTATCAGCTACATTCAACGGAGTCCTTTCTAACGACACTAAATTCTGTATAAGGAGATCAAACCCCCAATCAGACCAATCATTGATATCTATCGATTCGACAGATTCATACTCGCCGATCAAATCTTTCATTTCAGCACTGGAAGATAACTGTTCGGTGGAATCAATATTTGGGAATGCTTGTGGAATCAAAGCTGAATACTGTGATATTCGTTCAATAGAACTTGCAACCGTTTCATTATTTTCAACACCGGACAGTTTATTATTCTTTAATTCATGGACTGCATTTGAAAACTGTGAATTAGCTTTCAGCAACTCCATTCGTGCCGTTAATATATTTAAAGAAGAGACCTTGTCGAATAAGCTTGAAATCTCTATTGCTGCAAACACGCCAGAGAATGTAAGTGGCAGAACAACAAGAGAAATCAACCTAAATTTTATCGAAAAACGATTAAGCAGCCCCATAACCTCACCTTGATCAAAAAATCCAATTTTGTATATTTGTACTAACGTCAATGTCTACTAACATTTATAGCAGGAATGGACACTAATGATGGAACTAAATCAATGATCAAAGGATTGACTTTAAAAAGTTTATTGTCTTTCACATTATTATTGACAACATTGCCAATAATAACACTACCGGCATACGGTAACGACAATATCAAAGATATCGAGTTTGCTGTTTTTTCATTAAATAATGAGATCCCTGCACTAACAAAAAGTAAAGCGAGGATGTTGTATAAAGGAAAAACCAAAAAGCTCAACGGTAGCATCAAGATTGTATTAGTGGATTTACCGGAAAGATCTATTCACCGGGAAGAATTTTACAATATGCTGCTGGGAAAATCGGTTACGCAAATGAATGGCTATTGGGCAAGCCTATCATTTTCTGGGAAAGGCACACCACCAGAAGAGCTTAGCAGCGATGATATCAGAGATATCATTGAGTGGCTAAACGACAACCCTAACGGCATCGCCTATGCCCCTGTTAGTGCCGTTCCTGAAAATGCCAATATACTCATTACCGTCTTACAAGGAGAGTAAGGTATGACTCAGAAATCATTACTCGCAGTCGCTCTGCTTGTATCCCCTTTAACCAGTGTGGCAGCCATACAGATAACGGATAACTTCTCAATCAGTGGCTTTGGTTCAACCTCAATCGCAAAGTCTGATAACAGCGCCCCTTTATTTGTAAATCGTGAGATTACCGATGAAACCTGTTATGACTGCGATACCATCTTCGGAATACAAGCTGACCTATCCATCATCGACCACTTGAACGCTTCCGTTCAAGTAGTTAAGCGACCACAAGATGATTGGTCCAGTCCTGAATTAGAGTGGGCCTACCTAAATTACGAGTTCAGCCAGTTCTCTGTACGTGCAGGTAAATTACGCATTCCTCTTTTTCTGGTTTCAGAGTACTTCTATGTTGGTCAGGCTTATCCTTGGGCTCGCCCACCGCAGGAGGTATATGACAGCATTCTGGGCTTTACATCCTATGAAGGGATCAGTGCCTCATGGCTGTTGGAGGTCAACGATGAAGCCGTTGTCACATTAACTCCCTACTACGGTTTAGGAAATGACAACAAAGTTGAATTCAGTGGTCAAAAGTTTAATTTCAAAACGGACCATATGGCGGGTTTATCTGCAGAAGTGAGTGGCTTTAACTATCGCGTTCATTTTGGCTATATGAATTCAACATACTCAGTTAGCCCGAGTATTTCATCAGACAAAGAAACATTGAACATCTATACACTCGGTGGTGAATATTCAATGAATGACTGGTTGTTTATGTCAGAAGTGCAAACAGATGATTTACAAACCAACTGGTATATCAGCGCAGCCTACAACATCAATAAATTCACCCCTTACTTGGTATACGGAGAGAGTCATCATCGCCGTAAATCAAACAGTGTTACAGCGGGGGTGCGCTATGATCTAACCCATAAAATTTCACTCAATGCTGAGTGGCAAGGCGTTTATATGGATCGCGAAGATTATAACGCAGGCAATGATGGCCAGTTTGTCACAGCACCGATTCGATATAATGAAGACAAAGATGTCCAACTTTATACCTTGATGCTCAATTTCATCTTCTAGCTGCCACTAAGCCCATTTGGGCAACCCGAAAAAACATAAGCGTCTCCGGTTCTTAGCCTGAGGCGCTTCTTCTTTCGAACCTACAAGAAAAAGTACTTTGATCGAGTAGCGTTACGCTACTTCACGAGCATCGCTGCACCAAATACCCCCGCACTATCGCCCAATGCCGGCTTGGTCAACACTGTGTTTAGCTCTGGATTAAACAAATGAGGTAAGATCGCTTCTCTGCCTTTGGTGTAAAGAGAGTCGATATTACCCACTCCGCCCCCCACGACGATCACATCCGGATCCAACACATTGATGATAGAAGCAACAGCAAGACCAAAGTTCTTATATAACCGCTCCATTGTTGCTTGTGCCAGTCCATTACCCTGCTCTGCTAACGCTACAATCTCAGGTAATCTTAACGAACACTCATCACCAGATACACTTTGCTCCCGATAGAAGCGCTCCAAGCCTTTTCCTGACATAACCGTTTCGACGCACCCTTGTTTACCGCAATAACAAGGCGCGCCATTAGGTTCAAGTACATTATGTCCCCACTCACCCGCGATACCGTGGCAACCATTAAGCACCTTACCGTTAACAACAATACCGCTTCCGACCCCAGTGCCCATGATGATACCGAAAACCACTTCAGCATCCGGTTTAATATCCTGAACGACACCCAGCCTTGCTTCAGCCAATGCAAAGCAGTTCGCATCGTTAGCCAAACGAACAGGGATCCCTAGCAGAGATGTCAAATCTTGATCCAAAGGTTGGCCATTAAGATGCGTCGAGTTACAATTTTTCATGGTACCGGTCGCTGGGTCTAAGGTACCAGGTGTGCCAAAACCCACAGCGTCAGGATATTCTCCAACGTCCTCTGCACAAAGATCAATTAGGCGTTTTATCTGCCCCAGAACATGCTGATACCCTTTTTCACCTTCTGTGGGGAGGCGTTTGCGCAGCACGCAATGATCATTATCATATTGCATTACAGCACACTCAATCTTCGTGCCGCCAAGGTCAACGCCCCAATAATACTTACTCATAGCTCTCCTGCTCGGTCTGCTTTTCACACATGCTCTGCAAAGCCCGTAAAATCAGCCATACTTATACCAAAACATAGTGGCTACTGATGGTTTTTTATCGTCATTAATTCAATATATTTTGGAGATTTGTGATGTTTCTAAAAGAGTCACGCACTGGTGATTTAGTTGACGTCATCGACATGTCTTCTTTGATCAACCCGTTCTCCTCACATGTCAAAGTGCAGTACCAATCAGGTGAAGATCTGGCCGACCCTGTTGCTATCGACAAACAGAACTTAGCCTTCCCGTCCGGTGAAGAACTACCAGAGTGCTGGATCAACGGTTACTACCGACATGGTCAGCGTTGACCCTTGCTTAGGGACAAGGCGACCACTACAAAAGAGCCCTCATGATGAGGGCTCTTTTTTACCAAATAACTAGCAATCTAACGCTGATTCAAAAAGGCTTAAAATGTAAGCCCATTCATACTCTGACTGATCTGGTTGGTTAATCGTTCCACCCCTTCAGCAAGTGCCTTCACTTGAGCATCATAGCCATCTTGCTCTAAAGGCACCTGAATGAAAAATGGCTGTCTTGCCAAGGCTTCACCTTGTTGGTCAACTAACAACCATTGTCCGCTCAGCCTTGCTAACCCAGAATAATGACCATTGAACTGGGTAAATTTCACCTGCAGTTTGGGCAACGTACTACTGTTAACCGCAGGTGTTAACTCATCAAACCAATACCTAGATTGTTTTTGGCGTAAATCGTCAGTAACGATGCGAGTTAGCTGACGAGAAAGGCTCTCTGCCCATAAGTTCTGCTGCGCCTGCACAACTTCCGTTTCGCTTGTTTGATAAACAAGTCCAGTCCCTGCTAAGTGCTCTGCAACCTCTATTGGTCGAACAATGACCACCGGCTGGTGCTTGTTGGCAAATGCCATGGTTAACTCGCTACTTTGATCAGGAAGCAGATACGTTTTCGTCACAGGCTCCGTTGAACTACACCCAGCTCCCGCCAGCAGGACTAATGCCATAAAAATTCCCTTGTACATTATTGACGTCCTCCTACGGGGATTGGATCGGCGGCTTTCTCACCACTAAAGATAAGTGAATTTGGTTTCTCATTTATCTGCCGTAATACTGGCTGAAGCTCAGTCATTACTTGCTCAAACTGTATCAATGCTTGATCCAAGCTCTGATAGGTCGCCCCATCTTTACCATAACCATCAAGGGTATCTTGGATCTGCCGCAAGCTTTCCCGAATTTCTCCCGGGATCGCTTTGGTATCTTTCTGAGCAAGTAAGCCACTGAGCTCTGTCGAAACCTTTTCAGCAGCCTGTAATGTCTTCTGAGAAGTTTCCAGAGTCTTGTTAAGAGTCAGCAAAGTGTCTTCAACGGGCAAATTATTGATCTTCTTCAACATTGAAGAAATTTCTTTTTGAATTTGAGCAAAGCCACCAGCCTTGGTCGGGAACACATCATATTCACCGTAATTCTCATGTTTATAGGTTTTCTCTTCCGCAAACACGCCAACATCAACCAAGAGCGCCCCTGTTAACAAGTTCGCGGTTTTCAGTGACCCTCGTAACCCATACTTGAACTCTTCCTCAAGGCTCGCTCTTAACATATCCAAATTATCGTACTTCACATGAGCAATTACCCTGTCCAATTCGATACGAACCAATACTGGAATTTCACGGTTGGAGAAATTTTTCTCACTTGCCATGATATCAAGCGGCACTTTGCGGACGGTACCAATTTGAATACCGCGATACTCAACCGGCGCACCTGGTTTCAAGCCTCGGACAGATTCATCAAACAACATCACATATTCTAGGTAGTCCTCGAAAAAGCGTTCGCGTACTTGCTTAATATTGTTATACAAACGGAACTTGGATTTACTCTTCGTAATGAGCTCTCCCGGTTCACGCCCTTTGGGGACTCGGAAACTCACACCACCGGTGATTAACGATTCAATTGAGCCAATTTTCAAATTGAAGCCTTCAGCAGACATCTGAAGATCAACCCCCGAGGTCAGCCAAAATCGAGTACTTTTCCGTATAAGGCTGTCGTACGGCTCAAAAATAAATAATTGATAATGGGCTTTCTTTGTTTCCGTATCAAAGGTGACATTCTCTACTCGGCCAACCGTAAAGCCTTCATAAAGCACCGGGTCACCAACACCCAATTTACCCGCTTCATTGTGCGTCAAAACCAGACGTAATCCTTTAGCATCTGGTGGTGCTACCGGCGGAATATCCAACACATCAAAAGTACGCTGCTCTTCACCACTTTTTCCCGGTTGCAGCTGTATATAAGCACCCGATAACAAAGTATCTAACCCAGATACCCCTGATTTACCAATACGCGGTTTCACGACCCAGAACAAGGTATCATCCTTGAGCATACGTGCCGCGTCTTTGTCCATTTGGGCTGTCACCTCAATGGCGCTGTAGTCCTCATTCAATGTCACACCAGTCACGACGCCTACTTTGACATTCAACGCTTTTATTTCAGTTTTACCCACTTCAATCCCTTCTGCCGTGTCGATTCTCAACACAATCTCTGGGCCTTGACTGGTAATAAATTGAAACAGCATCCAAATACCAATACCGACAGCAATAACAGGCACTAACCAAATAGAAGATATTTGTTTTATGGCTTCTTTCTTAGCCTGTGGAGGTGACGATTCACTCATAACTATTCTTCTCTTTATTCTTATTCACATAGCCTGCGGGTGAGACAAACGCCGAATCCTTGGGCCAAAACACACGTGGATCAAAAGTCATTGCAGATATCATGGTTAACAGAACAACACAGGCAAAAGATAATGCCGCTGGGCCAGGGTAAATTGCCATAAGGTTCTGAAGTTGAACCAAGGCTACCAAGATTGCTACAACAAAAATGTCAATCATCGACCAGCGACCGATAAATTCTGTAATTCGATACACCTTCAGCTTTTGTACCGCTTTCTTTTCATCAGGGCTACTGCCCTTTCCTGCCATAATATACAGCCAAGTCAATGCAATAATTTTCGCCAGCGGTATCACGACACTCGCAATAAAAATCACCGCCGCAATGGGGTACGATTTTAATTGCCACAAAAGCACTACCCCTCCAAGTATGGTCGAACCTTCGGCCTTGCCCAAACTAACTGTGTACATCATGGGATAAAGGTTGGCTGGAATAAAAAAGATCGCCGATGCTATAAGTAATGCCCATGAGCGTTGTAACATTTGTTGTGGATCATAAGGATGAAGGCGCCCATGACAGCGAATACAACGTGCATGTTTCTCTTCAGTTATCGGGTTTAATTGCGAGCAGACATGACAACTAATATGGTTATAACTGTTGTGACAGTCTCCAGCTTTCACGCCATCTTGCGGCTTAAGTGGCAGAAACTGCAACCATAACCAAGTTCGATCAGCCATCGATACGCATTTCACGACTAGCATGGTATATAAACAAAACGCCCAAAAGGACATTCCCAAACCAATATCTGCCAATGAGGCAATTTTAATCAAGCTAACTAGCACCCCAATCAAAAATACGTCGACCATCAACCATGGTTCAATGCGTATCATTAATCGGCATAATCGCTTTTCCCACATCGCGATTGGTTTTTTATCCTGCTGCTTTAATCGCTGACCTGCACGGAAATATAAATAAAGCAATGAGAGTAAATACAAAGCCGGCAATACTAATACGGTCAATAAAAGCAATAATGCCAGCAAGCTATTTTGAAAAACACTTAGCATTTCAGCAGAGTGCATCAGCGTGATTTCCTGGCTAATCCCCTTTACACTGAAAGACATAAAAGGAAAGCTGATGCTGGCTACCAACATAACGAGACTTGCCAAGCCATAAGACAAGGGTCTCTGAAATGGCTGGGCAATACGTTTTACCAGTGTGTGGTGGCACCTTGGGCAAACTGATTTCTCATCATCTTTGAGCTCTGGCAACGCTACCACTAATCCACATTCTTCACAGCTGACTAACGCTTGTTGTTGTGGTTCACCCATTTGTACCTCATTTGCCTTGATGATTCGGCAAGGCTGTCCTCTTAGTGAGCAGTATATTACTCTATTTAAGTTATTAGCACATAACAGAAAAAGCACCCGGATTATTCGGGTGCTTCTCTGAAATAAGAGGGCGGACTCGGTCTCGAAAAGTTATCTCGCCCTAGACTAATCGGTATTCAAAAGCTGATCAGTCTTTGCTGCACAGATAAAATCATTCTTATGAAGCCCTTTGGCTGAATGACTCCACCAGCGAACTTTAACCTTCCCCCACTCCAAGGTAATCTCTGGGTGATGAAATTCTTCCTCAGCCAATGCAGCGACCTTGTCGGTAAACGCCCACGCCGATTTAAAATTCTTGAAAGTAAATTGACGCTCCAACTGCTCGACGCCTGCCACTTCGATCGCCTTCCACTCAGGTAAGGTGGCCAGTAAGGCGATTTTTTCATTTTCTGTGACTTTTGGTGCGCCGGCATGACACGCTTCGCACTTTTGTTGATGTAATTCTGTCATCAGTTCCCCTTAACCCACTTCCTTGATTTTTGTATTGTACAAAGGTGCATGTAACCCCATTTTCTGTGCTTGGGCCACCATTGACATAATATCCTGATGCGCCAACTCATAGAGCTGTTTGATGTCTTCAAGAATAAAGTAGAGCGGCTGCATAATATCGATACGATAAGGTGTACGCATGATATCAACCGGATCAAACGGTTTATACAGAGGCCTTGTTTCATCTATCACTAAGTCTTGATCACTAGCCGAGCTTGTCCCTGATACCCCTTTTCCTGTTAACGAGTATTGCGTCTCACCCGGCGATGATAAGATCCCACCACCATATATCCGCAAACCGTCTTGCTGCTGCAATAATCCAAATTCAACTGTAAACCAGTATAGCCTTGCTAAATACACCCTTTGTGCAGAATTTGCCTTTGCTCCCAAATTTCCGTAAGTATGAGTGAAAGCAGCAAAAGCCGGATTAGTCAGCATCGCACAATGGCCGAAAATCTCGTGGAAAAAATCAGGCTCTTGAAGATAATCAAATTCTTCTCTTCGCCGCAAAAAAGTAGCAACGGGGAACTGCTTATTTGCCAGCAAGGCAAAGAAACGGTCAAAATTGATCAGCGCGGGTACGGCAACACACTCCCACCCAGTGGTTGACTGCAATACCTCATTAATTTCCGATAGCTGAGGGGGGCGATCCTGAGGCAATTTCAGCAAATCCAACCCGTCAATGTATGCCTGGCATGCACGCCCCTCTATACACGCCAATTGTCGTTGCACCAGATCGTGCCAAACTTGGTTTTCTGAGCGTTCCCAGTGAACCACGCCCTTTTCATCTGGCTTATTAGATACATATTTTGTTCCGCTACCCATAAGAGACCTTCATCTGTGATTCTGCCTCGCCCTGGCAAATTATCAATCCGCTTGTTTCATGTTCATTTCCTTTAGATTAGGTCGGTTAGCGAAAGCACGGATAGTGGTTCTCAGCAATGAAAACACCACCAAATGTAACAATTACTTTACACCCAAAATGTCAGTTAATAGCCGTAACATTGTCGATCTCAATTCATTCAACTGCTTAAAAAAGCCAACAAACGAGCATGCTAGACCAATATTTTTGTAAAAAATCAAGAACACCCTTCGCGCTATTCCGTTCAGGTTCTGATTTGCCTTGCTTGCATGAGTACGCCAGAGTTAAGCCATTGAACTAACATTTTATTAACAGGGTC
Source organism: Photobacterium sp. DNB22_13_2 (assembly GCF_052873915.1). Taxonomy (NCBI): domain Bacteria; kingdom Pseudomonadati; phylum Pseudomonadota; class Gammaproteobacteria; order Vibrionales; family Vibrionaceae; genus Photobacterium; species Photobacterium sp. DNB22_13_2. The sequence continues at coordinate 21,966 of NZ_JBNNXU010000018.1, read as the reverse complement.
ATGGAATGACTGTGATAGAGAGGGATGTGTAATGCGGCAATGGTTTCAATTTCCTATTACCGAAGGAGAGGCTTCACGACAAGCACACTGTGACTTGCCTAAAGGCACATTCGAACGCGAATGTGGCAGAGAAGGCTTTTTTGGCCCAGCGAGCCACATGTACCACCGCCATCCCCCAACAGGCTGGATAGACTGGGACGGGCCACTTCGCCCTAGAGCCATAGATACATCCAAAATGCCTTCTAAAGGACTGTCACCTTGGGATGCTTCACTGATATTGTACAACAATAACCTCAAACTCAGGGTATGGCATTGTGACCGTGCCATGGGAGCCCTTGCACGAAATGGCGACGGTGATGAAGCGTTGTTCATCCATCAGGGAAGTGGTGACTTGTTTTGCGACTACGGCCATATGACCTTCCGAGATGGCGATTATATCGTGTTGCCAAGGGCAACTAGTTGGCGTATTGAACCCAAAAAGCCTGTCACCATGCTGCTCATCGAGGCATCAAACAGTGCCTATCAAATGGCCGAACGCGGCATTGTCGGCCAACATGCGGTGTATGATCCAGCGGTGTTGGAATACGCAAGAATCAACGATACCTTCCTCCAACAGCAGAGTGACGATCAGCAATGGAAGGTACAACTAAAAGCCCGTAACCAGCTCAATACGATTACCTATCCTTATAACCCGCTTGATGCCCTAGGTTGGAAGGGGAACCTAACCGCATTCAAGCTTAACTGGCGGGATATCCGGCCGCTGATGAGCCATCGCTACCACCTTCCCCCTTCAGCACATACCACCTTTGTTGCTGATGGCTTTGTGATTTGTACTTTTGTGCCAAGGCCTATCGAAAGTGATCCAAATGCTTTGAAGGTGCCCTTTTATCATAACAACGATGACTTCGATGAAGTACTGTTCTACCACAAGGGTAACTTCTTTAGCAGAGACAATATTGAAGCAGGCATGATCACTCATCATCCCTGCGGTTTCTCCCACGGCCCTCACCCCAAAGCGCTCGCTACCAGCATGACTTCCCCAAAAAAAGAAACAGATGAAGTCGCGGTTATGATTGATGCCCGCTGGCCACTGGAAGTGGCACCTTTACCCGAAGGCGCTGAAAACAAAGATTATGTTTTTTCATGGCAGGGACAAACCGCTGAATAGTTGAATAGTTGAATAGTTGAATAGCCAAATACAAAGAGAAAGGAGACGAACGTGAAACTTGCATCGCTTAACCATGGTCGAGACGGCCAACTCATTGTAGTTTCCCGTGACCTGCAAACAGCAGTCCATGCCCACGATATCGCCCCAACATTGCAGTTTGCTCTTGATAACTGGCACGAAGTCGAAACGGACTTAAAGCATTTATACCGCAACCTCAATGAGGGAACTGCACAGCATAGCTTTCCGTTTAACCCAACATTATGTAGCTCCCCACTGCCACGCGCCTATCAATGGGCGGATGGCAGCGCATACGTCAACCATGTCGAGTTAGTGCGCAAAGCCAGAGGAGCAGAAATGCCGGAAAGCTTTTGGACCGATCCCTTGATGTATCAGGGGATGTCGGACGGTTTCTTGGCCCCCACTGACAATATCAAGGTTGCTGATGAGCAATGGGGCATCGATTTTGAAGGTGAAATTGCCATCATCACCGACGATATAGACATGGGCACCCGTACCGAAGAAGTCCATGGACACATCAAACTGCTGATGCTGGTTAATGATGTTTCCCTACGCAATCTGATCCCAAGTGAACTGGGCAAGGGCTTCGGTTTTTTCCAGTCCAAGCCCTCCTCCACCTTTTCACCTGTTGCCGTCACACCTGATGAACTAGGCGATAACTGGCATGATTACAAACTCCACCACCGCCTCACAGTTCATCTCAATGGCAAATTATTCGGACAGCCCCATGCCGGCACCGACATGACATTTAATTTTGCTGAGCTTATCCAACATGTGGCAAAGAGCCGAAACATTTGTGCAGGCACCATTATCGGCTCAGGTACTGTCTCTAATATTGATCGCAGCAGCGGCTCTTGCTGTTTAGCGGAACGCCGGATGCTAGAGACCTTGGAGTTTGGCCACCCTGAAACCCCATTCATGAAATTTGGCGATACCGTCAAAATTGAAATGTTTGACGACAACGGCCATTCCATTTTCGGTGCGATTGAGCAAACGGTAGTTCAGTATGAGCATCAGTATCATGACGAGGATTTAAACCACCATAACCCACATCATCAACAATAATTAAAAATACGATACCCAATTCAGTTCAAGATGCTTGGTTCAGCAAGAATAGCTTGGGGATAAGGCTGGACCTTGAATATTGAGCCTAAGGATACAATACCGTGAAACTGTATGATTACTATCGCTCATCGGCGTCGTACCGGGTGCGAATTGCGCTAAATATAAAAGGACTTAGCTACGAGCAGGTGGCCATTTCTCTATTGGACAAAGAACAAAACAGTGCCTCCTACTCCGCGCTAAATCCCAATCAACTTGTACCTGGATTTTCGCGTGATGTTACAGAAAACGCAAACACAGCATCTGACGATGACACCGCCGTCTTAGGCCAATCTCTAGCAATTATTGAGTATATTGACGAGACCTACCCGGAGCCCGCCTTACTGCCTAATGATGCTTGGCATAAGGCCCAATGCCGCGAAATTGCACTCATTGTTGCCTGTGACATTCACCCCCTGAACAACCTGAGAGTGCTCAACTATTTAAATAGTGACTTTGGAGTAAACCAAAACGAGAAAATGATTTGGTATCACCACTGGCTCAAGCAAGGCTTTCAAAGCTTAGAAAGCCTATCTGAACGATACCATACCCCATTTATTTGTACTGACACCCCCTCTCTGGCCGATATCTGCCTGATCCCCCAACTTTACAACGCCAAGCGATTCGGCTTTGAAACCAATCATTACCCACGATTGCTAGAGGTAGAGAAGCGTTGCCTAGCACTACCAGCATTTCAGCAAGCCCACCCGGATAACCAATAAATAAAAGCTCAATGAAGGAGAAAATGATGACAACCCCAGAATCTTCTAGCATTGGTCATCCAGCAGATAATCAGCCCCAGTTGCTATGGATGCCGGAGAAAGATCGCATTCACGACAGTAAGCTTTATCAATTCATGGTTGCGCTAAGTGAGAAAAAGAACACCCTTTTTCATGACTACAATCAGCTGCATCATTGGAGTGTTGGCCATAGTGAAGAGTTCTGGAGTATGGTGTGGGACTTTTGCCTAGTCGAAGGAGCAAAAAAGCCCCCTGTAACATTTTGCCCACCAGATAGTACTGCACCAGCGAAAGATACCCAGTGGTTCCCGCACGCAAAACTCAACTATGCCGATAACCTACTCCGAAACTGGCGTACTCACGCGGCGGCGGATGCCATCATATTCCATTGCGAAGGCGATCCTCAGCAACGTCAACACATTAGTTGGCAGCAGCTATACCGACAAACGTCTCAGGTCGCGAGCTTTCTCCATCAGATCGGGATCAAAAAAGGGGACGTTGTTGCGGGGTATTTACCGAATATCCCCCAAACGGTCGTGGCTATGCTGGCGACCGCTTCGTTAGGAGCGATTTGGACATCGACCTCACCGGATTTCGGTGCCGACAGTGTTATCGAGCGCTTTGGACAAACTCAACCTAAAGTGATGTTTTTTGCCCAAGGCTACCAGTACAACGGCAAGGCTATTTCTTATGTCGACAAAGTCGCTGCAGTCAGTGCCAATATTCCGGAACTCGCACATCTAATCGAAATCCCCGCAGCGCCTGAACTGATGCCACAGGAGTCAGCCTCCATTCCTGATACCATAAACCACCACTATTGGAGCGATATACTCGATAGCACAGTACCCAGTGAGCTCGGTTTTACACCTGTCCCATTCAACCATCCGCTTTATATCCTGTACTCATCAGGCACAACCGGTAAGCCCAAGTGCATTGTTCACAGCGTAGGCGGTACTTTACTTAATCACCTTAAAGAGCACCAGCTACAAACGGATATCCGCACCGGTGACAAAATTTTTTACTTCACGACTTGCGGTTGGATGATGTGGAACTGGCTAGTGTCAGGACTCGCCTCTGGCGCGACCTTAATTCTGTATGACGGCTCCCCTTTCTATCCCGATGGTAATGTTTTATGGAAGCTGGCCGAGCAAGAACAAGTGACGTTATTCGGCACTTCAGCCAAATACCTTGAGGCTTTGGAAAAGGAAGGCTATCACCCAAAAGATAACGCTAACCTGTCAGCACTCCGAACCCTGTGCTCTACCGGTTCGGTGCTTGCGCCTGAGCAGTTTGATTATGTCTATGATTCAATTCATAACGACATTCAACTTGCCAGCATTTCAGGCGGTACCGACATCTGCGGCTGCTTTGCCATTGGCAATCCCATTAATCCGGTTTATAGAGGAGAATGCCAAGGGCTCGCGCTTGGCATGGATGTTCAGGTATTCAGTGAACAAGGCAAAGCAATACACCAGCAACACGGTGAGCTGGTTTGTCGCAATAGCTTCCCCAATCAACCAATTGGCTTTTGGAACGATCCAGACGGCAGCAAGTACCATGTTGCCTATTGGAATACCTTCCCCGGAGTTTGGCACCACGGTGATTATGTTAGCGTATCGAATACCGGTGGCATGGTGTTTTACGGTCGCTCCGATACCGTACTTAACCCCGGCGGGGTAAGAATTGGAACCGCAGAAATATACCGTCAGGTAAACCGATTGGATGAAATTAAAGACTCACTAGTCATAGGACAAAACCAAGGCACAGATGTCCGCGTTATCTTGTTTGTTCAGCTAGCAGAAGGTGAACTGCTTACAGACGAATTGAAAACCAACATCAAGCAAAAGATCCGCGAGCACGGCTCCCCCCGCCATGTTCCCGAAGTGATTCTGGCAGTAAAAGACGTGCCCCGCACTAAATCAGGTAAGCTGGTTGAATTAGCCGTTCGCAATATCGTCCACAACCAGCCAGTGAAAAACGTCGGCGCGCTAGCCAACCCTGAGTCTCTGGAAGAGTTTAGGGATAGAGATGAGTTGAAAACTTAAGTCATTCATCTTACAAACTAATTTACTTCAACCATGGTGACGTAATACAAATCGTTTTCAGGTCGAAATTTATCTTCCCTTCAACACCCAGCGGGGTAACTAGCATCGGGTGGGTATGACAGCTATCAAAACCATTTAAAATAGGAACAGGTTGCCCATTTAGCACTTCCATCAATACATCCAGTGGTTGGCGACCTGTCCTCTTATTATCAAACAGTTCATGCTTTCCTAAAATAATGGCGGATACCTTGTCGAACACGCCGCAAATCTTTAAGTGGCTGAATGAACGTTCGACTGTTTCGATCCCCTTTAAACAGTCTTCTATCAGCAAAATATCCCCTTGCTGTATTTCCGGCATATATGGGCTTGCCCATATCCCGGACATAGTATTCAAATTCCCACCAATGATCCTTCCCTGCACCACACCAGCGCCAAGAAACGCCCATTCGTTCGGTTGCACAGGTTTGGCTTCAGATTGGCTTTCCCAATCAATTTTTGTATCCGTCCAATTGTTTGGCATTTGATATTGATAAGGCAGGCTTTGCTTTTGACATAGACTTTCATATGCTGTTTCACATAACAGCGCCTCAAAGGAGGCAAACGTCTCATCGACGAGCGGCGGATACTCACCAAACGACGCCACTAAGGCAGGGCCGTAAAAGGTAACAAGGCCGGTTTGAGCATAGATGCCCAACAGCAAGGCGGTAACGTCCGAATAACCGATAATAATTTTGGGATCTTTCTTTAACGCCGCATAGTCAATATAAGGCAGTAGCGCATTACTGTTATTTCCGCCGATAGTAGAAATAATACACCGGACTTCAGGATCGCGGATTAACGCATTTAGTTCATCAACCCTTTCCAGGATACTGCCCGACCGGTAATAGTCTGACTGACCAGTCAATTTTCCCGCTTTCAGGTTAAACCCTTTTTGCTGTAAATACACTTTTGCCCTTTCAAAACGCTTAGGAGCAAAACAGGTCGCAGGCGATGATGGCGAGAAAAAGCCAATGGTATCGCCTTGTTTAAGTGCTGGAGGGAATATTGCCATAACTATCTTCTTCCTTGATTACTATACCCAAATGACTTCAAGACACATGGGTATATCTAGCTGTTCATTAAATCTGATCCAAATTAAAATGCAACGCTTGCACATTAGTCGAATCTATATTTACCCTGTGTTGTATTTGTCATACACAACCTTGATGGATTTCTTAATATCGGCCAATGCCTGATCCGCTTGCTCGGGTAAAACAGTTAATTGCAAATACACTATGGGCTCAATATGAATGAGTGAAGAGTACTGAGTAACATAACCGTTGCCATTTTCAGACCAAAACCCGGTTGCGCCTGTTTCGTTATTTAAGAAGGTAACCCCACCATAAGAGACACTAAGTAATATACCTAGATCTTCCATTACAGCCTTGATCATATCTTTAGGCGTAGAGACAGCTTACCTTTCAGCGCTTCATGCGCAGAATGGCTCATAGACGCGCGTAATTCACCTTAGGTATTAAACGGAGCTCGAACAGTTGAAAATAGCAAAATATCGTCAGAATTCATGTTCTGCGCCCTCCGTTGCCCATAAGTCCAAAGAGATGCATTTAGGCCGACACAATTCGTTTCGCCGCTTACCTATCACTTTGTAAAAATCCTTTTAAAAAAGTAGTTTAGTAACTCATACTGACAATGGGAATGCAGCAAAGTCACATTTTGTAACATTGACACATCCATTCAAAGTAGTAGTACTTTTCATTAACTCCAATTTTTCTGTTTATGAAACCAACGCACAAAAAAACGCCCACACCGATTTATCGGTATGGGCGTTTTTAAAAGCACTTGAAAGAGTAGCGTTATGAAATTTCTTTCATCGCCGAAACAACCGATGGATCATTGAGCAGATTAAATAGCATGCTCTTTGCTGATGCTCGCTGGGCGTCTGATAGCGCTTTCTTCGGGTTCTCGCGGCATAATGTCAGTATGTTTTTGATAAACTTACTGTTAGTCCCTGATAGCTCATACACGAACCTAAGCGTGTCTAGCAGCTCTCCCTGAGGTAAGCTATATACTGCCATTTCGCAGCTAAGATTATCCATTGCAAGGAAGTTGTTCACCACCTCACGACGCTCAGCATTGAACTTCTCTTTAGCGATGTGGCCATCAATCAGAGCCTGAACTCTCTCAGCGATAGCTAAAGGCACTTCCATTGTTTTAGTTTCATGAGTCATCGTTGTTTCTCCTGCTCTAACTCGGGTTGACCTACAGCCTCGGTAATCTGGTGATGTTTCGATTACTCGTTTGAATAATCAAGAATAACACTTGAATTGCATTACCTCATCTTACAAATCGCAGAGCTCACTGCGTAAAAACTGTAGGAGCAATTTTCATTTTTATAAATAAAGGGTTATAAATTTGAGATCTTAATCAAGATAGACTCCAGCTCATCCCAAGGCATGAGTTGGTTATCAATGACCTCAAGACGACTTTCGAACCCTTCAAGGGTCATTTGATTGACCGAGACGACGCCTTTGTGAACATTGAAGGCATGGCAGCCTTTGTTCGTATTAATGACGCCTTTCACACGCTCTGCCGTCAGGTTACAGAACAAAGAAAACAGTTGGTCAAAGTCGAAAATGACCTCGGCGCCAAAGAGCCAGCCGCAGCTAAAGTAGCCCTGACCTTTGTTTTCCTTGCGGATATATTTCTGGTTTGGCGGCAGCTGGAACTGCGGCTCCATATCAGCATGCTCGTGATGGTGAGCATCTATCGTTGATGATTGATCTTGCTCTGCTCGGTCAGTATCTAGCAAATCTATAGGAAACTCGCCCTGTTTGACCAACATACTCGCCAGCTTCTTAGGCTGCTGCGTCGCCACCCAGTGATCAAAAATTCCGGCATCCACCTCGTCACACTCGTCAAGTTTATTGCCTATAACAATCTCAGCCACATCGAGTTGATCATTGAAGTTCTGGTTTTCCGTATACTTTTTATTAGAGAGGTTTCGAGGGTCAACCAAAGCAACAGTCGCTTTCAAATCGATGTAATCTTTAAACTGATTAGACGTTAGCACTGAGATGATTTTATGAGGATGACCAAGTCCGGTTGGCTCTATCAACAGTCGGTCTGGATTCTGGCGTAATAACGCAGTGATCCCGACAGATGTCGGCACGCCGGCAGTACAGCACATACAGCCACCAGGGACTTCTTTGATCATCGCGCCAGAATCAGTAAGAATGGCACCATCAATACCGATTTCGCCAAATTCGTTAACCAGAACAGCCCACTTTTCATTGGCTGGCTTGTTCTTAAGCAGATTAAGGATTGTCGTGGTTTTTCCAACACCAAGAAATCCGGTGATGACATTCGTTGGTATGCGCATAATGAGTCATGATTCCGTAAACATTGACGGGAAATTTACATGAAATATGCCCACGCCACAAATCATTGTGGCTCTATTGTGGGGCTAAGGCTTTTGATTTATTTTAGTTTATTATCCAAGATTAGAGCGTTGGGTGAAAAGTCACCCTTTTTGAGCGCTTGCCAACCATAAATTCCGTTAAACCAAGCCATTAATGGCAATTCCGCTCACAATTTGTTTACATAACTTTTTTCGTGAGATTGCTAACACGCAAGGAGCATCTATGCTAAACCCTGCAACAGCGCAAGCAGTGATCGACCATGCCCTCTTCCTTGGCGCCGATTTTGCCGAACTGTTTATCGAACATCATCAATCTAGTTCAGTTGAACTTCTGTCCGGTGACATTGACAAGGTCAATTCCGGTATCGATTTTGGTATCGGCGTGCGCCTGTTTTTCGGCCACAAAGTGCTTTACGGCTACACCAACAGCACCGACGAGGAAGAACTAAAGCGAGTCACAGGGCTACTAGCCGCCAAAGATAAACGCGACCGAATCGTCAATGCTGGCACGCTTAACCTGAGCCGCTACCAGACCAAACATGCTTGTCAGCAGCCTTTAAGCCAAAGCCCTAACCTTGATGCCAAAATTGCCTTCCTGCGTCAGTGCGATGCTGCCGCACGAGATGAAGATGAAAAAATCAATCAGTTCATCGGTCGTATTTTGCAACGTGAGCAACAAATCGAGATCTTCAATTCAACAGGCTTACACATTGGCGATACCCGCCATTACACCCGTGTTGCTGCCACTGCAATTGCACAAAACGGTAGTGAGCAATCAACCGGATTTGAAGCGCCTGGCGCATTAACAGGTTGGGAATTCAATACCCAGTTGGATGCCAAAGAGCTTGGTCATGCAGTGGCGAAACAAGCAATGGTGAAGCTATTCGCCGAAAATTGCCCATCGGGTGAAATGCCAGTGATTATCGGCAATGGTTTTGGTGGCGTTATCTTCCACGAAGCCTGTGGTCACCTACTGGAAACCACCTCGGTTGCCAAAAAAGCCTCTGTCTTCCACGATAAGATGGGAGAGATGATTGCTAATCCAGTAGTAAGTGCGGTCGATGATGGCACCATGACCAATGAGTGGGGCTCAATCAATATCGATGACGAAGGGATGGAAACCCAGCGTACCCAGTTGATCAAAGACGGCAAGCTGACTAGCTTCATGGTTGATCACATGGGCTCACTGAAAACCGGATTAACCCCAACCGGCTCCGGCCGTCGCGAATCCTACAAGTATGCACCAACCTCAAGGATGCGTAATACCTTCATCGAACCGGGTGACAGCTCTTTGGATGAAATGATCGCCAGCGTTGAAAAAGGAATCTATGCCAAGAAGATGGGCGGTGGATCAGTTCAACCCGGTACAGGTGAGTTTAACTTTGCCGTACAAGAAGCTTATTTGGTCGAAAACGGCCAGATCACCAAACCATTAAAATCAGCGACGTTGATCAGCACAGGTCCTAAAGTACTGAAAGAGATCTCGATGATCGGGCGTGATTTCGCCTTGGCCGCAGGAATGTGTGGCTCTGTAAGCGGCTCGGTGCCTACCACGGTTGGCCAGCCAGCACTTAAAGTGGACAACATTCTTGTAGGGGGTAACTAATGGCGGATCAACAACAACTTCAACGCGCGATTGATCAAGTACTTGAGCGTGCCAAAGCAGCAGGCGCCGAAGCCGATGTGATTGCAAGCGGCAGCAACAACTTCTCATTGAAAGCCAATGCGGGAGAGTTGGACGAATACAAAGTGACATCAGGTCAGGTGATTGGCGTTCGTGTCATCAAAGATCAGCACATTGCTACCAGCTATTCTGAGTCATTGGAGCCAGCTAGCCTAGATATGATGGTTGAGCACGCTCTCGCCAATGCCGCCTTCACCAAGCAAGATCCTCATCAAGTGATCGCGTGTGCTAACAGCCAGCTTGTAACGGAATATCCAGAGATTTATCAAACAGACGCAGCCACGGTTGATGACAAGATTTCTCTTGCACTGGCTCTGGAAAAAGGTGTCGTTGAAAAACCGAACGCAACCTCAGCACCGTACAACGGCTTCGGGGAATCAGACAGCCAAGTGATTCTAGCGAATACACTCGGCACACGTTGTTATCACCAAGAGCGCTCTACCTACTGTTATGCCTACACCTTGTATGAAAAGGACGGTAAGCAGTCGATGCATGGTGGTATGTCGACTGGTCGTCGTTTCAACGAACTCGATCCAGAGTACTGTATCAACCATGGCTATGACATGGCCAAAGCCCTGCTCGATGGCGAACCGATCAGTACGGGCAACTACAGTGTGGTGTTTGACCTCAGCTGCCTAAGCAGCTTGTTTGGCGCGTTTGGCATGTGCTTCTCGGGCCAGTCAGCAATGAAGGGAATTAACCCATGGCGCGACTCCGTTAACTCCGTGGTTGCGAGTCCGTTATTAACGGTTTCAGATACAGCTTATATCGAAGGCGGCTCGGCCATTAAAGCCTTCGACAGCGAAGGCTTTGCGACTTGCGATACCATTCTGATTGGTGAAGGGAAACTGCAGAACCTACTGCATAACAGCCATACCGCCAGTTTCTTCGGTATTGAGAATACCGCCAACGGCTCTCGCTCAGCCAAAGGCGGTTTGGGCGTGTCTGCCCGTCATACTGTTATTGCTACAGGACAAAGCAGCGAAGCTGAACTGACCGGCGGTGAATATCTGGAGTTGATCGAACTTCAGGGTGTTCACTCCGGTGCCGATGCGGTAAGCGGTGACTTCTCGTTTGGCGCAAGCGGCTTCCTATGCCGAGATGGCAAGCGTGTTCAACCGGTTCGAGGTATCACCGTAGCAGGTAATTTCTATCAGATGATCAAAGAAATTGATGCTGTAGGCGATACATTGACTCACGATCATGGTAAAAGCTTCTTCGCCCCTCTTATCCGCTTTAGTAAACTCAGTATTGCGGGTAAATAATGCGAAAATAACCGAATGACCACCAGCAGGTTAATTACCTGCTGGTGGCCTTAATGACAAGATTGTTATTAAGGCCATTCATTAACCCTTATTTCAGAGTGACATCGTCACTTCTTATTTTACATATTCAATAAATCAAAATAGCACACAGTTCACAAGCGTGATCTGAATCACACTTAACTGCTTCTTTACTTTATCCTGACTTTACCTGCTAAAAAACAATCATTTGCTGAACTTCCCATAACAATTGCTTGCATAAATCCTGATTAAATACACGCATACTGATAAACATAATAAAATCTGTATATGGCATAAATACACAGTGCAAATTTTTGCTTATTCTCTTGTTAAATAGAATTGATTTGTGTAATGCTTATTCAGTGTTTGTAGCAGTAGTTAATATCAACCAATTGTGGAGAATAATGATGAAACGTTCTATGACTCTAGTCGCTGGCCTAATTCTAAGTGCAACACTTATGGGCTGTTCAAGCAGCGAAGAAGCTGAGCAACTGAGCCAGCTGACAAATAAAGTTGACGCTCTATCTGATCAAGTTGCATCGCTACAAGGTCAGCAAGATCAAATGGCCGGCGCAGTAAATGATACACGTGCTGCATCTGACGCAGCTTACCAAGAAGCAATGCGTGCTAACCAGCGCATTGATAACATTGCTAGCTCTTACCAGAAGTAATGTAAAAAAGTGGCGCGATAAGTTGCGCCACTTTGAAATTGCATTTCCAATTAACGAGTACCTTCTCAGACAATTGCATTGTCAGGATCGACCAAGCCGTAGGTATTGATACTCGCCTCACCTAATTCGGGTTCAAGGTAATCCCTGACCACATCAATCGAATCAGCCTCCCACATGCACTGACACAATGTATGTCTCTCAACCACCATCGTTGTATGTAGCCGCATACCTGTCGGCGGATGAGTTAGCATCCCGCTTGCTTTCTGCCAAAACAATTCAGGGTCTGTGATCTCATGCTGGATAACGATAAACATCCCTACTCCTTAATGCAGCTTCAACAGTTAACATACCAAATTATAGGCGAAGCTAGGGAGCAGATATGTATCAACTGTGAAGTGAATCAATCGGTTGCTACGGCATAGCCACTGAGATCTGGCTGCATCGATACCATTTTTTCTATCAAGGAAAGGCTCAAGTTTGCACGTTTTTGTTGTGCGAAATTAAACATCACAACTTTCGCTTCCCCCGACGTTGTCACCGCCCCCTGCTGCTTACTGACGATTTTGTATTCCATCACGAAACTGTCTTTTGTCAATTCAGCCACTCGGCTTCCGACCAGTAAGGTATCAGGGTAGGTCACTGGGCGTCGGTATCGACTTGAGGTTTCACTGAGTACGGGGCCCGTTTGAGTCGCCTTCATTTCTTCCATCAGACCGATCCCGGCAAAGTATTCCAGTCTCGCCGTCTCAAAATAACGGAAGTACACCACATTATTGACATGGTTTAGTGCATCCATCTCACCCCATGCCACCGGAATTTCAGTAACAACAGGGTAACCCTCAAGTAAATTAGACATATGCTGATCCTTGCTAAATGTTATGAATTTTCTCTAAACGAAACAGCTGTTATGACAAACAGCTATTTTAAACAAGCGTTCGACTACTAACCTATACCTGAGATAACAACTTTGCAACATACGAACTTGTTTCTTGTCGGTTCGGTTCATTCCCGTCATTCCCGAAAGGGATATGCCCAAGATGATGAGTATCTTTTCTACAGTTATGAAAGCAGCGTGTAAATTTTCAGCGTAAAAACGGCAAAGGCCTTAATTTATAAGGGCTAGCGGGTAGATTTACGGTATCCTAAGCCACCTTTTTTCGACCTGACGAATCATGATTCATTTTTCGGCAGGTTTCAGTCGGCTTAGAGCCAGTTAAAACGATCAAACATTATGCTTTACGATAACAATATTCCAGTTCGTTACCCCAAAGGGGTCTTTGCGATGGGCACGGTATACAGCTTTACCGGTGCATCCATCCTTGCATCCATCATTTTTTCATTGCTGCTATTCCTTTCTATCGATGAAGATCCGGTCATGCAGATCTTATTCGCCGGCCTTGCCGTCATTTTCGAATTAGGAAAGTTTTTTGCCTGGTATGAATTTGGCGAGCGTCGAGCACGACGCAACTACGCTGGCGCCATTTCTGCCTTTGCTTTTTATGCGGTACTCGCGGCTATTTCAATTGGCGGCTCTGTTGGTGGTATCAATAGCGCAACCAATCAAGCCCAGAGTCATGTCAATGCTCAGCAGAGCACGGTCAACAATTACAATATGCAGATTTCTGCGATTGAAAGACAGATCGAGCTCAATAACACTGCAGCAGAAAAATATATCGAGATGGAGCGTATCGCAACCGGTGTTGCCCGCATCCAACGTGAAAATGATGACCTACGCGAACAACAGTTAAAGCTTGCTGCAGAGCGTGACAGCTTACCGGTCGTCAACCAAGGTTCAGTGATTGGCCTTATCGACAGCCTAGCGAAATCATTAAAGGTCGAAACTGAAACCGCTCAGCTAAGCTTGGTAATTTTCTTATCAGTGTTACTAGACTTCTTTGCAGCCTTTTTCGTTGGCTTGATTGGTGAGGAACTTCGTTTTAAAAATCAATTCCGACGTGTCGGCCCAATTACCATAGATACTTTCGCCGATAATGAAATCAAAGAGCCTGAATTGCTGACAAACCAGCAACAAGAACAAGCTGCAGGCAATAGCGAAGAACCGGAACTAACGCCGGATATTCCTACTGAGCCAGAAACGCCTAAATCACTGTATGAACAAGCGATCGATGCATTGAGTACTAATCAGGTCAACTGCACTAAGCGCGCTGTCACCAAGTACCTGAAGACCAGCAGCGATGAGGTTGATGAGATCTTCAGCCAATTCATGACAGAAGGGATCGTGAGCAAAAAACCTAACAACCATTATCAATGGCACGGTGTTCCACAAAACGGATAAGCTCACTGGACAAATAACAAAAAGCCCGACTTTATTTTTCATAATGAAGTCGGGCTTTTTTATAGCGAGCGAACGCTGTACCTCTAAAGACCTTTACGGTATTGGGCCATCGTAGTTGGGGAAACCTCTTCATACAGCGAAGTAGGTTCAACATCGCCATTCAACTGCGAACGGAAAGCTTTAAGCAACGCCGGCTTATCCAGCCCTGTTTGGGTTAACGTTTTAATATCTCTTAGATCAACTAAATACCCATCAAACAGCTGTGCATGATCCTTAATAACATCCAGATTCAGGAAGTTTTCTTGACTGTACAGTGAGTTATGATCACCACGCTGTTTATCAATCACGAAAGATGACTCTTTCATGCTCAGAATCGATGCTGATTTATCACACTTCCTCAAACACTTGTCATCAAAGCGCTTCTTCTTACAGCCTACCGTTTGGTGGAATAAACACTGGCGACTTGTTAACAGCATAATTGGGTGGTAAATACTGTAAAACAGCTCGAAACCATCGGGTTTAACGATTTGTCTCATTTGCTGCTGTTTGATCTCGTTTGAAATAAACGAGCCAGCGCAGTTAAACTCTTCTTTTAAACACTTCAAGCTATACGAGTTGGTCACATTCATCTGCGGACCCGCGATCCAATGGATCCCAAGCTGTGACGCAGCAAATCCCACACCATTGTTGTTGGTCACGATTCGAACAGGCTTGATACTTTTCAAAAATTCAACCGCAGCCTGATAATTTTCGCCAATCAAAATAGCAGGGAACCATGGGATAAGCGCAGTATTTGAGTTAAACAGCGATACCATTTTTGCTAAATTGCTGTGCATCGCTTCAGGTAGCTGATAGTACACATTCACTTCATTATCTTGTGCCAGCTCAATATCCGTTTCAGACGAAATCAATACGTTTAAGCTTGGGGTCGCTTTACTGTCGTGCTGCTGTGCAACCAGCTTAGGAAGCTCAACAGGGCTCACCGTTGGTCTAGAACCATTTAAGATGAAAGCAACCTGCTCTTTTATAACCGTTTGCTCTTTATAAGGGATAAACAATCCATCATCGAGATTTGTGAGCTCAACGCTAGCAACATAATGGTCAGCATTTGCAAAACCATTGGCCCACTTGGTGACGGTTGCGTCATCTAAGCTGTGCTTACCCGCTTTTATCAATGGTGTAGACGATGTGACAGTGCAAGTTTCATTAGGTGTGCTGATAGTGACTGAAAGCAACTCACCTTCAGAGCCTGAAACAGAAACACTCAAAGAGTTGATACTGATATCAAGATCTTTTGTTTGTGCATCAACCTTATTGATGATCTCTGTTTTATCATCATATAACTTCTTCTTGACCTGCTTTACCTGCTCAGTGCTAGTACAGCTATAGATCTTTGAAAAGTGATTAGCCGAATGATCTCTCGGGTTATCAATAAACATACTTTTATTGATATCGCCCTGCAGATAAGCATTCGAAAAGTCTCGGTTAAACACAGTGTATAAACCCGTGGTATCCGTTAAGACCTCGCCAGACTGGCAATAGTTGTCAATTTGTTTGCGCCAACTATCAACCACTGTATGTACATAGTGGGACTTTTTAATTCGCCCTTCGACTTTCAGTGAATAAACGCCAGCATCAGCCAAAGCAGCCATATCCGAATAAGCCGAGTTATCTTTCATGTTCAACGGATAATCCTTACCCGCATCAGTCGTTTGGTACTGATCACGACAAGGTTGGCTGCAACGGCCACGGTTACCAGAATTACCATTACGTACCGAACTGATGTAACACAAGCCTGAGAACCCAATACAGTAAGAGCCATGCACAAACACTTCCATCAACACGTTGTGTTGAAGCCCAAACTGGGCTAAGTGTTTAATTTCCCGGATATTCAACTCACGAGACAGGTTCACACGGCTTGCGGTGAGTTGATGTAAGAACTGAATCTGTCCTTCGTTATGCGTATTTGTTTGAGTCGAAGCATGAACATCAAGGGTCGGGAAATGCTCTTTTAGGATATAAAACAAGCCATAATCTTGAACAATGACACCATCAATCTTCGTATTTACCAACTTATTTAGCAGACGAATAAGCGTAGGAATTTCACTTTCTAAAATAATGATATTCAGAGTAAGAAAGATCTTGCAGTCATATTGATGGGCAAGGTTGATGATACCGTTAAGATTCTCGAAAGTAAGATTCGTTGCACGGTTTCGGGCATTGAAGTTATCAAGCCCACAGTAGATTGCATCCGCACCTGCGACAATAGCCGCTTTGATCGATTCAATGTCACCACCCGGTGCCAACAGCTCGAATTGGTTTTTATTCACAACAATACCCACTTACCAACCACATCTTCAAAGGGGGCGTATTCTACGTGGTACGGCGCTAAAATTCCATTAATAGCATTGAGGATATTAATCGACGTTAACTTTCGTTATCGTGCTCAAAACACTGCAGCTTAAGCCATTGGCCCAATGTTTTAATTTCAAATTGCTTGGCACGTGATTGCTTATACACAAAATAGAGGTTGTCACCCGTTGGCAGCTCATGCATCGGAATACGTACTAGGTTTTGCTGATGATCATGCTCATTGAGGAAGTAGTCATTCAAAAAGGCAATTCCCTGATGATACTTCACAGCCTCTGCGGCAAGAACCATATGACTAAAGTGACTGACCTTTACGTCATCAGGCAGAATAAACCCGCCTCGCTGGCACCAAGCTTGCCAGTCTTTGGCCTGATTACCGCCTTTAAAAATCGAATGTACCGACAATAAAGGATGCTCCCAGAGCGCCTCTGGCAAGGGCTTGTCTTGAATCTGCAGCCAAAGTTTTTGGCTGCAGAATGGGTATAGCAACTCCTTATACAAAAAATCACTGACATAGTTTTTCTTAGGAGGATGGGCTGTAATGAAACAATCTGCTACCTGATCAGTAAATTCTGGTTCATCGGCAAACATAGCAAGAGATAAATCAATTTCAGGATGTTGCTGACGTAAACTCTCCAGCCTTGGTACCAGCCATTTCACTGCTAATGAGCTGTACATAGCAAGACGAATCTTCCCACTTTCCCCCTCTCGGATTTGCTGGCTGGCCTGTGCAATATTCTGCAGTGAATGGGAGATCTCTTCGTAATATTTCTCACCCATTGGCGTTAAAGACAAGCGCCTCCCCTGCCGAACAAACAAAGTTTCACCCAGGTACTCCTCTAACAGTCGTACCTGATGACTAATGGCGCTCTGTGTTACGTTCAGAGCCGTAGCAGCATGCGAGAAGCTATTTAAGCGGGCGACAGATTCGAAACATTGAACAGCCCGCAATGGTGGCAATTTCATTATTAGGTAAGCTCATACTAAGTGAATTTTTATCATTATATATGAAGGGTATTTATAGATTAAGATTACCCAGTCACAACTCGTGACTTTCTTTTTGCGCTAACACTGAACACACTTCAGTCAATGACAGGAGCTTGGTCATGCCTTCAATGTCTGTAGGAATGGCAATGGGTTTACTCATTGTCGGGAACCTTATTGCCGTTTTTTCTGATGCCTTAATTAAAACGCTTGGTCAAGATATTGCGGTTTTTCAATTTGTGTTTTTCAGGCAGCTGACCGCGGTGCTGATCTTGCTCCCTTTTTGTTATCGCAGTAGCAAACAAGAACTGCTGGATGGGCTGAAATGGCATGCCTTGCGGGCGCATATTTGGTTGATGGGTGCCATTTTTATGGTTTTCTCTCTTAATGCCATGCCGCTGGCAACCGCCAATGCCATTTTTTACGCTGCTCCGCTATTAATGTTGCCTTTAGCATTGCTGTTATATCGCGAAAAGCTATCGCGCTACTCCATTGCCGCTGGTGTACTGGGTTTTGCTGGTGTCATCGTCATCATAAGGCCTACAGAGTTTGAATGGTCAGCATTAGCAGCTTTGGTAGTGGCGTTAACCATTGCTGGTAATAACCTGTTGATTCGCAAGCTGCCTAAACATCAAAGTGTTGCCCAGACTCTACTGCTGACCAACCTAACCGGGATCCCGGCTTCACTTGGCCTAGCTTTGTGGGAAGGAAGAGCTTGGGACTGGTCCCCTTTGATAACAGCTGCAGGATCTAGCAGCTTTATCCTTGTTTATGCCGGCATTTGTGTGGTGGCCTACCGGGCAGCGGAAAGCAATAAAATTGCCAGCGCGGAATATAGCGGTTTGCTCGGCGCCGTCGCAGTGGGTTTGGTGTGGTTCGGGGAAACACCCGACATGGTTACGTTGCTTGGCACTGCAATGATTATATTGCCGTTGGTTTGGCTTGCCAAAATTGAAAAGCAAAAAACTATCAAAGACTAAGGATCCGAATATGTCAGCTTTTGTACTCTCTCAAATCATGATCGGCTTTGCTGTTATCTTTGATCTGATTTCATTTCAATTTAAAGACAAAACAAAAATCATCAAATGCTTTGTATGCGCAGTTACTCTAATTGGTATCCACTTTGCTCTGCTAGAGCAATGGACAGCAGCAGGCTTAATGGCGCTAGGAGCTATTCGTTACACAACGAGTTTATATACCAGCTCTAAGAAAATGGCTGGCCTTTTCTCATTTTTCACACTCATCATTACCTACATGACGTTTTCTGGCTTGGCGAGTCTTGTGAGTTGTGCTGCAGCGCTGTTCCAAAATGTGGCCGCCTTTTCTAAACATGATAAGCAGTTAAGACAGTTTATGATCATTGGTACTAGCTTATGGCTAACCCACAATATCCTTATCGGTTCACCGTCTGCTGTAGTACTAGAAGCGCTCTTTCTCGCGAGTAATTTAATTGGTTATTATCGCTATTATATCAAAACACCTTCCGCAGCAGCCAATCCAATATAAAAAAGGGCCTATACCCAAGCTACTTGGGTATAGGCCCTTTCGTATTACAATGATTCAATGTCAAGCTGTTGCCGAGTCTGCTCTAAGCCTAACCATTTCAAGAATGGCTGAAATTGGAACAATTGGGCCCATCATGTTAACCCGCAGCGCATCACTGCCGGATGCATAATGCATCTCTGATGCGTCATAAGAAGAATAGTTATACTTATAGTTAAACTTCCCCGTTGCGATATGTAACAGATCGAATTCTTTTCGGTGGCAAGAGATATAAGCACGCCAGTACATCGCATCCACGACTTCTGACGGGCGTTCAGCACGAATAATAAATCGCCAGCTTCCATCCTCGCCGTAGAAGTCCAAAGGAAAAGTATTTTTTGTTTTTCTTTTACTAAACAAAGTCTATTTATCCACTTAACCAGCCTATCAATTGAATTATGCAAGGATTGAAGCAGAATGGAAGAGATTACCGTTCAAAACCGTCAATTTTGACATAACTGTACAATTTTCGACGCCTTTTATTTATTTGTATTTAATATTCATGATTTCGGAGAATAGCTTACGGCTGATAACCGTGTATTCATCTTCAGGCCAAACCTTACATAATCCTTGTTATTGCCTGTCGTCAACTAACCACACCATCAATAAACAAACAAAAATCATTACTATTAATAATAACGAATCTACCTCTTCATCTCTGACACGCCTTAGGCAACTTATTAAAAAATAAGCCATATGTCTGATTACCTGGAGCCATTATAATCCGCTGTAAACCATTACATAAATAATACTCACGTTATTGATAAAAATAACTAATGATTACTTGCTCACTAAAACCACATTTTAAGGGGTACCTGACGGTAAGAAGTGATAACATCCCCTTGAATTTACATTTCGTTACAAACTGCAAGTAAGCAATTCAAACCCGAAAGCCATAACCATAGAGAAGTATTATGTGGAATAGACTCAATAAGTCGATGATGGTGTGCCAGATGATGTTTGGCCTTTCCTTCTACGGTGTGATGGTGATCCTCACCCGTTTTTTCTTGGAAAACCTCAATTACAGTGAAGCCGACACCATGATGGTTGTCGGTGCCTTTTCATCAATTGGTCCATTATTCGCGATCGCAGGCGGATTTATTGCTGATAAATTCCTTGGTGCCTACCGCTCGTTAACAATCAGCTATCTGGGCTTTGCTGTTGGCTATGCCCTGTTGGTAATGGGTGCATCAACCCTTAACGTGCCTATGAGCTTGATCGGTATCGCGCTAGCAAGCTACTCTCGCGGCTTGATGTCACCTTCTTACCCTAGCCTCTACAAGCGCACATTCCAAACTGAAGAGCACTTTGAGAATGCCTACCCGGTTAACTACTCGGTCAACAACATTGGGGCACTCCTAGGCCAGTACTTTTTCCCGATGCTCGTCTTGATCCTTGGTTTCAATGGCAGCTTTGCCCTTTCAGGCGCAATGGCGGCAGTCGCTTTTATCATTTTGGTTATTTCGCGCAAGCCTCTGCTATCAGTTGCAACTGAAATGGATAACCAACCGACTGGTGCTAAAAACTGGATTGCCTTCAGCGTTATTTCAGTATCTATGATCGGCCTGGTTTTCTTCATGTTTTCAAACATGGATATCGGCAAAAACATTGTTTATGCCATTGGTGCAGCCGCTATCGGTTACTTTATCTGGCTGATGATGAAGGCTAACCGATCTGATTCACTTAAAATGGGCACTATTTTAATTATCACAGCCCTCACTACTGCATTTTTCGTCTATTACGGTCAAATGATGACCTCGATGACCATGGTGACCATCAACACCATGCGTGGTGATCTGTTCGGTATGATCCCTATCGCTCCAGAAGCGTCAATGGCGATGAACCCGCTATGGTGTATTGTCGGCGGTCCTCTGGTCTCTTGGACTTTCTCTTCGCTAGAAAAAAGAAATATCAATTTCTCTACCGCGACCAAAGTGAGCTTTTCCTTTGTTTTGACTGCCATTGCCTTCGGTATTTTGACGATGGCGGTCTACAACATCGGCGAAAACGTCATTATCCGCCCTGAAATATTCTTGGCGATCCATTTCTTCCAAGCATTGGCAGAAGTGATTGTTGGCAGCTTAGTCGTTGCTTTCATCCTGTCGGTTGCGCCAAAGCATATTGAAAACTTTTCTGTCAGTCTGTTCTCTGTCGCTATCGCGTTAAGTGGTATTGTCGGTGCAGTATTTTCAACCTCTATTGCAATGGAGAAAGGACAGGAGGTCACCCAAGAGGTGGTTCAAACAGTCTACGGTGATTACTTCAGCTTATTGACAATATTGGCAGTTGTGATGGTTGTCGTTGCCCTACTCGCCTCTCGTTTGATTCGAGTAATGCTGAAAAAAGCAGAAACGGAACAGCAGGAAAATGCTACGTTGGCTGAAGCATAATCAGTGATTATTCAATGACACTATGATTTTAAAAGGCTCTGTATGGGCCTTTTTTATTACCTAAAATTCATAAACAACAAGAGCTGAAGAGACATCAAGCAAAACATTGATATTTGGTGGAAATTCAACCAAGGAATGAGGATGAAGTGAAGAAAGCGTGGGTACTATCTTTTTAAACATAACACAAAAAAAATCATATTATTAGACTTGTTAAAAAACTTTCTCAGCCTATAATGCTGAAAACCGGAGCGTCTGC
>NZ_JBNNXU010000017.1:0-136575 GCF_052873915.1 Photobacterium sp. DNB22_13_2 | reverse complement strand
GTTTCATTGATAATTCTTTTGTTGACTATCATTTCACGAGTGCCCACACAGATTGCATGGTCAAATTGTTAAAGAACGATACTGATTGGTTAGCGGCTTAAGTTGCCGTGCTCCGTGTCAGTGAGGTCGCATTATAGAGAGTTCGATCACATTGGCAATAGCGAACATGCAATTATTTCATTTTAATTAACCAAGCGTTCAATAAACAGACAAACCTTCTGTTTTACGCATAATTTGCCGACACAGCAGTGCATTGAGCAATAGTTTGGCCGCTTACGAAGACTGCTTATCCTGCTCCAGTCTTATGGCATAGCGTATTGCCCAGGCCGCAATACCAAATAATAAGAAAGGTATAGCCGCCGCAGTATACTCAACCCAAGCGTACTGTATGAGCTGCTTAGCTAGGATTAGGTGTCCAAACACCAATAGCAAGGCACAACCTAAAGCAACTCCCAATAGCCTCAACTCTGCCCTATCACATTTCCACTCCATGCTCTTTCTCCTTTCAATGATCCATATCTCGTCATTGAACAGGAGAATTATCGATAGTGGGTAGAACAGTTAAACCTCAAAATGGACAAACAGTTTATTAAGTATTGAGACTTATCTGTTGAGCAACACAGCGAAGGGCTTCGAAGTACTCAGGGGTAAGTGGGTAGCTACAATTGAAACGCATGCAATGTCTATATTGGTCATCAGAAGAAAACAAAGTACCGGGAGCAATGCTGATCCGGTATTGCTCAAGCAATATAGGGAGTAATGCCGCACTATCGGTATTAAACGGTAGTACTACCCAGAGAAAGTAACCACCATTTGGTGTAGTTACCTTGGTACCTGATGGAAACAAACACAGTATAGCTTCTCGCATCTGCCGTTGGCGATCTTCCAGTGTACGGCGTAATTGCCGAAGATGGCCGTCATAAGCCCCTCCCTTAATATAGCTAGTAATCGCATGCTGATTAGGAACAGGTGCAGAGAGTGTCGACATGAACTGCAGCTCAGCAACCTGCTGAGTGAAACGCCCAGCCAATGTCCAACCAACACGAAACCCCGGTGCGAGAGATTTGGAAAATGATGAACAATGGATCACTATTCCCTCACTATCTATCGACTTGAGAGACACTGGCTTCTCAGGACCGTAATACAGCTCGCCGTAAACATCATCCTCGATTATGGCAATGTTGTGTGCCGCGAGCAGATCATAAAGCCCACGTTGTCTATCGGGGGAAAGGCTGGCACCGGTCGGATTTTGAAAATTGCTCATTAACCAGCAGGCTTTTATTGGGTAATGTTCAATACAACTCGAGAGTGCTTCAATGTTAATCCCTTGCCGTGGACAAGCCGGGATCTCTATCGCCTTCAAATGAAGCCGCTCTACCGCCTGCAACGCGCCATAAAATACCGGGGACTCAATCGCTACCATATCTCCTGGTTTAGTTATGGCAGATAAGCCAAGCCCCAAGGCTTCTGTTGCCCCAGAGGTCACGACAATCTGCTCCGCACTGACCGCAACTCCGATTTTGGCATATCGCTGACTAATCGCTCGGCGTAATGCCAAACAACCCGGTGATAAATCGGTGATCCCGCTGTGACTGGGCATCGTTTTAACAACCCGGCTCAACAGCCGCCCCAAGGTAGAGTGTGGAAACAAAGAAGGATCGGGGAAAGCAGAGCCGAATGGGACCACATCCGGCTGTTTGATCGCCTTCATCACATCAAAGACATGGCGGTTGATTCTAATCGACTGATTTACAATTTGCGGCTGAAGCTGCGGTGTGGCTTTGAGTTGGTTGAAGTGGGCTGAGACATAATAGCCGCTTTGTGGTTTCACATAGATCCAACCGTCGAGCTCCAACAGATCATAAGCTTTCATGACGGTCATCGGACTGATTGACTGCAGCTGGCTCATTTTGCGAATAGATGGGATCCGATCGCCCGGTAACCACACTCGTTGGCTGACTTGCTGTTTAATCAACTCGACAACATCTGTCACCCGGTTTGGCTCACTTTCTGATCGCATAGTTATTCCCGAGTCGCTCGAATAAGGACTGGTACTATAAAAGAACTTAGATAATGAGACAGCTTGAATAGCAAGATCTGAGAGGCAGGCAATGGTGACCGAAAAAAGAGCTGATACGCAGATACAACAAAGCCCCGACTTTCGTCGAGGCTTTGTCATTTGAAAATGGTGCCCGGGGCCGGACTTGAACCGGCACAGTTATTCACCGGCGGATTTTGAATCCGCTGCGTCTACCAATTTCGCCACCCGGGCAGATGCGGCTCATTATACGTATATAAGACTGATATACAATTGTTTTTTGCTATCTATAATAAAAACAGGCATTAAGCGAACAGCACGCAGCCAATCCGTTCACATTGCCAACACCCCGCATCCCTTTTGACCTTGAAATTTCAGACATCGCCTAACTCTCACAGTGAGACTTGAGCTAAAGCCTAAGCATGTGCAGGAGCATTTACGCTGCTACGTAGCCGAAGTTCGGGCAAGAAATGCCGCGTAATGTTGTTCTCTGCTTGGTTAATCTGGCTCATCAGCAACTCAACTGCGGTTTGTGCCATCTGGCTGATCGGGAAGTGAACTGACGATACCTGAGGGTAGAGGGCATCACACAAATCAATGCTATCAAAACTGATCAAAGATAACTGCCCGGGGATCGACACATTGTGTTCATGGAAAAATTGCAGCGCCCCCTGCATCATCTCTTCACTACACGAAAATAGTGCCGTCATCGACGAGGCTGAGTGATAAAGCTGCCTTGCAGCTTTGTATCCGCTCTTTCTACAATACATACCCTCCGCACAAAGATCTGGATCATAGATTATACCGGCTTCCTGGAGTGCTTGGGTGTAGCCTTGAAAGCGCAAATGGCTACTTGAACGACTTAATGGGCCTGAAATACAGGCGATATCGTGGTGGCCTTGATCAACCAAATGATTAACAGCCATCCGAGCCGCCTGCTGGTGATCAAAAGTAATACAGCGAGACTCCAAGCCTTCGACAAAACGATCCAGCAATACGAATGGTGTAGCCTCCTGCGCCAGCAGTCTTAGCTCATCATCACTGAGAAAGCGACTGTTGAGCACATACCCTTCGCACCGAAGAGCGTGAAAGCGCCTAATAGCTTCTCGCTCTCCTTCCGCGCAGTGATGGCCTTGTGCCGTAATTAAAAACTTATTATGGCGATCCAATTCTGCCTGAACTTGCTCCATCATCTGGCCAAAGAATCCACCGGTGTAATACGTAACCAACAACCCGGTCATATTCGACGATGCCGTCGCCAACGAACGCGCAATCGCACTTGGACGATAATTCAGCTCCGCCATTGCCTGCTCGACTTTTCTCTTTGTGTCCGAACGAAATGTTCCTTCACCATTAATGATCCGAGATACCGTCGAACGGTGGACACCCGCCAATAATGCTACGTCCTTTATACTTGCCATAACGGTTCTGCTTCCTTCTTCACCCTATTTACCCTACCGCACTGAACTTGGAGTACCTTGCCAGCTAAAGGTCGACTATAAATTGATCTGATATGTACATGAAGTATTCGTAAGAAGTTCTGCTCTATAACGAAAGAGATAGCAGGTTACCAGTAGAATACATCGGATAAAATAAAAGGGGGAAGAATGCACTACTGGCACCTGCTATTTTAATTGCTCCGTTAAACCCCAGCTCCACAACAATAATTTATATTTTCAGCACCTGAAAATTACTGACGATAACCCCCCATTTATCCAGCGTCTCGCCCAGCCTATTGTCCGTAAGGATCTCTAACTCCTTAGCCCTTGGTTGCGCGTAGCCACTCAATTCGATAAGAGATGGATCAACAATGCCCGGATGACACATGATCTCAAGTACTTCGCACTGACCACGCTGCTGTCCAATAATCGCTAGCAGATCATCCAGATTCGGCGTTTCGCTGTAAAAATCCTTGCTAAAGACATAACGTTGCCCACTGAACGAGCGACAAGCTCTAAGCGGAACTCGGTAGCTGCTAACCACTTCGTTGATAATCGGTAATAGCTTAGGGTGCATATGCGCATGGTGATGACTGTCAACATGGCTAAGCGGTAAGCCTGTTGCTAAGAAACACTCAATTTGCGCCACTACTTCGTCGGCTACCTGCTGCTCATTAAAATCAGGCCTGAGCCAGAGCTCTTCTTTAGTTAGAAACTGACCGTTCCTCCCCACGAGGCAGGAAGGGGCGGTTAATGGTGCGCCAGCAGTAAAACGTAAATGCACCCCTACCGCCAGCAAAGGGGTGCTGGTCGCAACTTGAGTTGCATGCTTCTCCGCTGACATGCCAACCATCATCGTTGTCGATCGTACCACCCCGTTATGGCACGCATCAGCAATCCCCAGGTTGACGCCCCGGGTCAAACCAAAATCATCTGCATTAAATATTACATGCATCGTTGTCCTCCTACCCCCGATACAACACGGTACACCTCCACGCTGCACCGGTATTAGTTAGCGTGCCGCAAAATTCGGTAAATAATCGTGATTCACCCGTAGCGTATCATCAAGTATCGCTTTCGCCCGTGTAATATCCGGAACCAGAGGGTTACTCGCCAGCGCCATCAATGCCTTGTCATAGTCTCCATCAACCGCAGCCTCGATCGTCAGCTGCTCATAAGCTTTGACTTGGTGCACCAAACCACTCACAGCCGGGCTCAATGTCCCAACAGCCAACGGACGCGCACCCCATCCCCCCACCACGGCACTGCATTCGATCACCGCATCATCCGGCAGGTTTGATATAGTGCCGTTATTGCGCACATTGATGACATGAATGGTATTGAGATTATTATAAATGGCATCAACCAAGTTCAAAGACGCATCGGAATAATAAGCACCGCCACGCTTTTCAAGCAGTTCCGGTTTATGGTCAAGCGCGGTGTTTTTATATAGCTCGAACAACTCGGCTTCGGTTTCCTGGACTTGCTCGGCCCGTGTCCCGCCGCTGAGCGCAGTCTCTTTTTCTTCAGCCAGCATCGCATCAGTCTGATAAAAATATCGGTGGTACGGACATGGAATAGCCCCCAGCGCTTTCAAAAAATCAGGATCCCACGGCTCTTCAAATATATTGCTCATACTGAAATTTGCACCATCACCAATTTTGTCTAACACTTCGGCAGTAATGTCTTTTCCGTCAAGCCAAGCACGATGCGCCCATACCAAATGGTTTAGCCCAGCACACTCCAACGACAACCTCTCTGGCGCGCACTTCATGATCTCCGCTATCATCATTTTCATTGAAACGGGAACATTGCAAAGCCCTATCGATTTCACATCGGTGTGTTTATGAATCGCCTCTGTCACCAGCCCCGCAGGGTTGGTGAAATTAAGCATCCATGCATTGGGGGCCAACTCTTCAATATCTCGGCAAATATCCAAAATCACGGGGATCGTTCTAAGTGCTTTGGCAAATCCCCCCGGTCCTGTTGTTTCCTGCCCGATGACATCATACTTAAGGGGAATTCGCTCATCGTTCGCACGGGCCTGCAAACCACCAACCCGGAACTGGGTCATCACAAAATCAGCATCTTTTATTGCAACGCGGCGATCCAAGGATGCCCGGATCGTAATTTTAGCACCTGATTTTTCGACCATTCTTCGAGTAAGCGCCTCGATGATCTCCAATTTCTCCCTTCCAGCTTCAATGTCTACAAAATGCATCTCCGTTACCGGAAGACTGTCTAGTCGCTTTAGCACACCTTCGACCAACTCAGGCGTATAGCTACTTCCCCCGCCGATGATCGCAAGCTTGAGTGATGGTTTCGTCATAATCATTCCTTATTTTTCAGACAACCTTTCATGCAAGGACACCATCTCCGTGGCCATCTCATGCGCAAGAATGGTTGTCATCAAGTGATCTTGGGCGTGAACCATCACTAAGGTCATCTTCACCTTGCCCTCTCCTTCGTCAGCTTCGATAAGCTGGGTCTGGGTGAGGTGAGCCTGATTCAGACATGCTTTAGCCTGTTTTAACAACTCACGGGCTTGGGCCAACTCTTGTTTTTTTGCTAGTGACAATGCCTCAAAACACAAGCTCCGTGCCTCGCCTGCATTGACGATGATGTTCATCACTACCGCTTCTTGATCCATTTGTATCTCTCCTTAATAAAATCAGGGCTGCGGCTTTCCCGCAACCCGGTAAAGATTAGGCGGTGACACCTTGCCCCTCGGGAGCCTTCTCTTGGACCGCAGCGCTTTCACCCTCTTGAGCAAGCAGTTGCTTTTCAAATATCTTGAAGAACGGTAAGTAGATAAACAGGTCAACAACTATGAGCGCTACAACCAGCAATACCGGAGCTAGCGTCCATCCACTCCCCCACGAAGCACCGATTATCGCCGGTGTTGTCCATGGCGTTGTGGCAACACCCATTCCGACAAAGCCCATGTGTACTGCGGTATAAGCGACAACTGCATTGAAAATAGGCGCGAACACAAACGGAATAAACAAGGTTGGGTTAAGTACCAACGGTGCACCGAAAATGATCGGCTCGTTGATTTGGAAAAAACCTGGAACAGCACTCATTCGGCCTAGACTACGCAGGTGAGCTGAGCGGCTAAACGCCATCAGGATAGCCAGCGCAAGGGTTGCCCCTGAGCCACCGATGAAGATATAGAAATCCCAGAAAGGTTGAGTAAAGATATTTGGGATTGGCTCACCGGCAACAAACGCCTCGATATTTGCCCCAATGTTAGTCAGGAAGATTGGCGACAGCAAACCAACGACAATGGCGGCACCGTGAATACCGGCAAACCACAACAGCTGAGATAACAACAGCGCACCAATAATCGCAGGTAAGGAGTTTGAAGCACTGACTAACGGCTTGAACATCTGCATCACTGCATCCGGGATCAGCATGTCAAACTGAGCCTGAACAAAAAGACTCAGAGGATAAAGTGTTATAAACACAACCAAGACAGGGATAAGCATTTCAAACGAGCGAGCAATCGCCGGCGGTACCTGTTCGGGCATCCGAATGGTCACATTGTGCTTTTTCAAAAAACGGTAAAGCTCAACAGAGAAGAACGCACACATGACAGCCGTGAAAATCCCCGTTCCTCCCATGTGTGCCGTCGATAGCCCACCATCTCGAGCAGGTGAAGCGACCAAAAGGAAGCTCATCAGTGACAAACACGCACTGGTGATACCGTCGAGCTTATAAGCTCGAGCTAAGCTGTAGGCAACCCCCAGTGACACAAATAATGTCATGATGCCCATCGACATATTGAAAGGCATCATTATTTGGTCGAAGTTATTACTCGCAAAATCCAACCAGGCTCGGGCAAAAGCATTTTGTGTATTTTCTGCAAACGGGGGGAAAGCAAATATTAAAATAAAACTACCCACAATAATAAATGGCATTGCGGTAATAAAACCATCACGCATTGCGCGAATATGTTTTTGTGTGCCCACTTTAACCGCCAACGGAGCAATATGCTGTTCGACGATGTTCATGACTTTATCATAAAACTTCATATAACCAGTCCTTTTGATTCATATAAGCTTCACCCTCACATAAATAGGGAGAACAAAGCGTCCTTTATTTAAATTTAAGTGAAAACAACCGAGTATATTTCTGTTGATTAAGCTAGGGATTAATCGGATATTAATGACAAAGCCTGATCGAGAACTTCCTCACCTTTCATCATTCCGTAAGCCATTGGTGAGATTGCATCAATCGGTTTACCATAGCTACTGGCCGTCTTCCTCAGTTCTTCCAGCTGAAAGCGAACTTGTGGCCCGAGCAAGCAAACATCAAACACTTGTATCGCGTCCTCAAAAGCTGTAACCGCCTGAGCTTCAATTTGGCATTCGATGCCGCGCTCATTCGCCACCTTAACCATTCTCTGTACTAACATACTGGTTGACATACCAGCACTACAACACAACAAAATCTTTTTCATCGCTCTCTCCAGTTTTTACCACGCTTTCCAATCGTTATTAAAAGTGTAAACAAATAAATTTAAAAACTAAAGCGCAACCGGTTGCATTGAGTGTGAACAAACTCTCAAATTACAACTTAAATTAGAAATAACGGCACATAATAAAAAACAATAAAACTCATAATTAAAAATAAAATTATAAATAAGAATTTAAAATGATAACTCAATCCAAGTTTAAATGAAAAAACAAAAAACAAAAAAACATAAACAAGATATGACTCTCATAAATAATATCACCGTGTATTTTTTTAAAAGTAAAAGGTGTGCTAATTAATACGAAATCACAAATTATCCGCTTTCCAAGTTATTAATTACATATATATCAGTAATATTTTATAATTTACCAATCACTATATACGAGTAACTATGAATCAGAAAAAACCAACACTAGCGGTATTGTGCTCCGGAACCATTCTTGCCACCTCAATGGCAGTTCAAGCTGCCCCTAAAGGCACTATCTATCTGACCTTTGACGATGGGACCGTCAATGCCACTACCCCTATTGTTGAGATCATGAATGAGGCTGGAGTAAAAGGCACTTTCTACGTCAATGGTTGGCACCTTGATGGTATTGGGGACGAGAATGAGGACCGGGCACTTGAGGCACTACAACTGCTTTTAGATACAGGGCATACCGTCGCCAACCACAGTTACAACCACATGGTCCATAACTGCGTCGAGGAATTCAGCCCGAATAGCGCTGCCGAATGTAATGCAACCGGCAACCACCAAATCAATTCATACCAAGATCCTGTTTTCGATGCCTCGATGTTCGACATGAATATTACGGTACTGGAGTCATACATTCCCAATATCAACAGTTACCCGAATTACAAAGGTGAAAGCCTAGCCCGTTTGCCCTATACCAACAGCTGGCGTGTCGCCAAAGATTTCAAGGGGGATGGTCTGTGTGCCACCTCGGATGACTACAAACCTTGGGAGCCCGGCTATGTCTGCAATCCAGTAGATCCGTCAAACAGCGTCCGCTCATCTATCAGCGTTGCTGATATTCTCGCGAACAAAAATTACCTGTTCCACGGATGGGATGTCGATTGGGCACCTGAAAACTGGGGGATCGACATGCCAGCCAACAGCCTGACTGAAGCTGAAGCCTTCTTGGGATATGTCGAAGCCGCCGTCAATACCTGTGCCCCCACCACCATCGAGCCGGTTAATTCAAAGACCCAGAACTTCCCATGCGGCACGCCACTTCATGCCGACAAAGTAATCGTGCTGACCCACGCCTTCCTCTATGAAGATGGTAAGCGTGGCATGGGGGCAACCAAAAACCTGCCTAAGCTGCGCAAGTTCCTTAAGATTGCCAAAAAGGCCGGGTACGTCTTCGATACTCTAGATAACTACACGCCGGAGTGGACTGCAGGCACGTCCTACGCGAAAGGCGACTATGTCACCTTTGACAGCACCCTTTATACCGCGATAATTGATCATATAGCGCAGGCAGACTGGGCTCCGTCATCAACATCGAGTCTTTGGGTGAATAGCATGCCCCGCACAATTTGGACGCTTAACGTCAGTTACAATGAAGGTGACGTAGTAACCTACAAAGGCGCACGTTATGTGGTCAACGCCGCCCATATCTCGCAATCAAACTGGACGCCGAATACAGAGCCAACACTGTTCAGCAAACTGTAGTCAGCTTGATATTGACTAGCCCCAGATACAACAAAGCCCCGACTTTCGTCGAGGCTTTGTCATTTAAAATGGTGCCCGGGGCCGGACTTGAACCGGCACAGTTATTCACCGGCGGATTTTGAATCCGCTGCGTCTACCAATTTCGCCACCCGGGCATGCGAATCATTCTACGTATATGGCTTTACAACGCAATAGAAAAAAACACAAAAACACTACTTTGGCATTTGTTTGCTGAGAAAGTGAGCACTTATAGGGGGTAACCCTCTACTGACGCTTACCCCCCAGCCAATACTGAAAGAGAAAAACCGGACCATGGCGAAGCCACCAGAGAAAGCCAGAGAAAGATAATTGGTACGGCAGCCAATTACGCGCCCAGCTCTGCCGGCGGGTAATCACGACCGCCCCCCCGTTTGGGATATTGACCACTAGCTGATGTCTATCGAACATGAAAGGCATCTTCATCACTATGTCAGGCTCTGGCAAACGCCGATACACGCCAATTAGAGCTGATAGCATCTCAGGACTAGAAATCGTCAGAGTTAGTTGCAAACCTTGTGCATTAAAGTGAGCAATATCATCATTGAGCACCACTTCAATATCGCCAGCATATTCCAACATCAGTCGAGATTGCGGCCACGGATGCTAATACTACCGTTGACCTTCCAGACTGAATGGTCTGGTTTGTCACCAGCACCACTTGGTACGCTAATTTCAACATGATCAAAATCATAGGTCAGTTCAGCATGCCGCTCTGTTAGTTTGTCATATAGAGCTCCGGCCAGTTCAGGCCAGTTAGTGGTATTGTCATTGGTATCAGCCATCATGTTGCTCCTCAATATCAATGCCCCGGAACAGGCTATCGTGTGGACATCTGCTATTTTTTCCTCGCCCTATTAAGCGTTGGACTGCAGACTCAATAAATATAGTGCTGATAGCAAAAAGTGCTGCTGGGATGGCTCTCATTTCCAAGATCCGCCCCATTCACCCAACCGGCTTATATTGCTACACTGCCTGCAACATATTGAAGCTACGTTAATTTGGATAACCTTGTGAAAAAGAAGAAACAACCGGACGTTGATCCCACCAAACAATACCCAAGCCTTTTTCGCCGTCTGGCAGCCTGGCTCTACGACAGCCTTGTTATCGCCGCAGTCCTGATGCTCGCGGGTGGGCTAGCTATCGGTTTAATGGCAATCTTGGTCTCCACCGGGGTAGTTGATATCAGCGGCTACGACGATGTCAGTGCCTACATGACCAAGCACCCTATAGTTGGCGCACTGTACACCGGCTATCTGGCCATGGTCATTGTGGGCTTCTTTACTTATTTCTGGTGCCAGGCTGGACAAACATTAGGCATGCGGGCATGGAAGTTACGCATACAGAATAAAGATGGCTCCAATATTCGCCCAACCCAAGCGATGATCCGTATGGCAACGTCGGCATTTGGGCTGGGCAACTTATTGTCACCTTTCAGCAAAACAAATCAATCATTCCAAGATGCCATGGCAGACTGCGAAATGGTTGTCCTGCCAAAGGTCAACTAACCTTATTGAGGACAGATCAACAGACACAAAAAAGGCGCCACTGGCGCCTTTTCTTTTTCCAATCTTTATAGCTTTCTGCGAAGCAGGTAGATGGTGATAAACAAAAACACTAAACTCGGTCCTAGTGCCCCGATAATGGGGTGCAATCGATAGACAATACTCATAGGTCCGAACACTTCGTTTGAAATATAGAAGCCAAAACCAAAGATCACCCCAGACAATACTCTTGCCCCCATGGTAACCGAGCGCAGCGGGCCAAACACAAATGACAGCGCCAGCAACATCATTACCGCAATCGAAACGGGCTGAAGGGCCTTACGCCAAAACGCTAGGGCGTATCGCGATGAATCCTGCTTAGAGTCCTCTAGATAGTTTTTGTAGTCATAAACACCGGTCAGTGAAAGCTCTTCTGGCTTGAGAGTAACTACCGCAAGCTTATCCGGCGTGAGCGTGGTCTGCCAATACATCTGTGCTAATTGCTCATTGACTTGCTGCTCCTTACCCAGCGTCGTCACTGTTACGCCCTTTAGTTGCCACCCTTTCTCAATATCATAATCCGCAGACTCAGCAAAAGTTGAGTGAGTCAGCTCATCTTTATCGTTGAATTGCCAGATATTGATACCGCGCAACTCTTTTTGTTCATGTACCCGCCCGATATAGATAAAGTCATTATCGTCCTTGGTCCATATTCCGCTTTGGACAGAAAGGATATTACCGCCAGATGTCCAAAGTGCACGTAGCTCACGGGCTGCCTTCTGGGCTTCAGGAGCCCCCCACTGGCCAAGTAATGTCACCAACAGCATCAATGGCACTGCCGTTTTCAACACCGACAAACCAATATCCAGCTTAGAAAAGCCAGCCGCCTGCATAACGACCAGCTCAGAGCTTGATGCCAACATGCCAAGACCAATCAATGCCCCCAGCAATACCGCCATCGGAAAGAACATTTCAATATCACGAGGGATACTGAGCAGGACATAAGCCAACGCCTTCCACAAATCGTAAGTTCCATCACCTACTTTACGTAACTGCTCGACATACTTGATGATCGCCGACAAGCCCACCAAGGTCGACAATGTCAGGGCCGACGTCGAAATCAGTGTCCGGCCAATGTATAAATCCAGAATCTTAAACATTAACCGCGTCTCCGAAACTTCTCTCTCAATTTACGTACCGCTAAGGTATCCCAACTATTCAGGGCCACTGCTACCACAAAGATCACCCCGTTGATTGACCACAAGCCGATATACGACGGTAGGCCGCCGTCTTCGATGGCCGATTTTCCCGCACTGATCGCCAAAAAGTACGTCAGATAAATCAACACCGCAGGCACCAACTTGGCAAAGCGCCCCTGGCGCGGATTCACTGCAGATAGCGGCACCACCACCATCGTCAGCAAAGGAATACATAATACCAGTGACATCCGCCACTGGAACTCGGCTTTAGCTGCAAGCTCTGAGCGTTGCATCAGTTCAAGTGTCGGCAAGGCATCCCAGTCACGACGTTGTTCACGCACCGCCCGCTGGCCGATCAGGGCTTGGTAATCATCAAACTGAGTAATCGAATAATCCAGCCGGGTCGGGAGCCCTTCATAACGAGTCCCCTCTTTCAAGTCCAGAACCTGACGTCCATCTGGGAGCTCACTGACATACCCACGATCAGCAACCAATACACTTGGCCGCAAAGTATCTCGGGAAGACAACTGGGCTACGAACACTTTATCCAGCCGGTTACCACTGTTGGTAATGTCGTTGACAAATACCACCCCTTGCCCACCAGGCGCAGATTTGAATTGGCCTTTCACCAATAAGTCGAGACCTGAGTCTGCCTTGACCTGCTCCACCAGCTGCTCAGTTTTCTCCATCGACCAAGGGGCGAGCCACAGCGCATTGAATGCCGCAAAAGCGCCGGTAATAATCGCCAGCCACAGCGCCGCCTGGATCAGGAACTTGTTGCCAATACCAGTGGCATTCATCACCGTAATTTCACTTTCAGCGTATAAACGGCCGAAAGTCAGCAAAATGCCAATGTACAAACTCAGCGGCAACATCAACAAAGCCATAGATGGCATGTATAAACCGAGCAAGGTCACGATCAAATCACTCGGGATGGAACCCTCTGTTGCATCAGCTAGAATGCGAATAAATTTCTGACTGATAAAGACAAGAAAAAGGACAAAAAGAACTGCAAATTGGCTTTTTAATGTCTCACGCGTCAAATACCGAACAATAATCACGCTTTAATTACCCATAGAAAACTTGTTTTTTTACTGGAATCACTATAATTTTTCGGTTAATCAGTTATTTTTTTAATCTTTCGGCTAATTGTTAACCTGCACTTTAATCCTATACCGAAATTAGGGTCCAGCAACATAAGTGCGGCATTATCTAACATTTAGCTTTAATTGTCTTTATTAGGATGTAGGAGTACGCATGGAGTTCAGTGTAAAAAGTGGTAGCCCCGAGAAACAGCGCAGTGCCTGTATTGTCGTTGGGGTATTTGAACCACGTCGCCTTTCTCCCATTGCCGAACAGCTCGACAAAATTAGTGATGGCTATATCAGCTCGCTGCTTCGCCGCGGCGATCTAGAAGGCAAGCCAGGCCAAATGCTTCTACTTCACCATGTACCAAACGTACTTTCAGAGCGTGTATTACTGGTTGGTTGTGGTAAAGAGCGCGAACTTGATGAACGCCAATACAAGCAAATCATCAAAAAAACGATCAGCACTCTAAACGAAACGGGTTCTATGGAAGCGGTATGCTTCCTGACCGAGCTGCACGTTAAGGGACGTGACACCTATTGGAAGGTCCGCCAGGCCGTTGAAACGACTAAGGATAGCCTGTACACCTTCGACCAGTTCAAGAGCAACAAACCAGAAACCCGTCGTCCATTGCGCAAGCTGGTATTTAATGTGCCAACTCGCCGTGAATTATCTTTGGGCGAACGCGCTATTTCACACGGCCTAGCTGTCGCTTCGGGCGTCAAAGCGGGTAAAGATCTGGGCAACATGCCACCAAACGTTGCTAACCCAGCTTACTTAGCCTCTCAAGCCCGCCGACTGGCCGATGACTTTGACACTGTCAGCACCAAGATCATTGGTGAACAGGAGATGAAAGAGCTAGGCATGACTTCTTACCTAGCGGTAGGCCAAGGTTCGAAGAACGAAGCCATGATGTCGGTGATTGAATACAAGGGTAACCCTGAATCAAGCACTAAGCCAATTGTCCTGATCGGTAAAGGCCTGACATTCGATTCCGGCGGTATCTCTATCAAGCCATCAGCCCAGATGGATGAGATGAAATATGACATGTGCGGTGCAGCAACCGTCTTCGGTGCCATGAAAGCGCTGGCAAAACTGAACCTACCAATCAATGTTGTGGGAATCCTTGCAGGCTGTGAAAACATGCCTGGCGGCGGTGCCTACCGTCCGGGTGACATCCTAACAACGATGTCAGGCCAGACCGTAGAAGTATTGAACACTGATGCTGAGGGCCGCCTGGTTCTGTGTGACGCACTGACTTATGTTGAACGTTTTGAGCCAGAGTGCGTGGTCGATGTAGCGACACTGACCGGAGCCTGTGTTGTAGCACTAGGCAACCATATCAGTGGCTTGCTTTCAAACCACAATCCGCTAGCTCATGAGCTGATCAACGCGTCCGAGCAAGCTGGTGACCGTGCGTGGCGCCTACCAATGAACGACGAGTACCAAGAGCAACTGGCCAGCCCGTTTGCCGATATGGCAAACCTTGGCTCACCAGGTGCGGGTACCATCACAGCAGGTTGCTTCTTGTCTCGCTTTACGAAGAAGTACAACTGGGCACACCTTGATATCGCCGGTACCGCATGGGTCGGTGGCAAAGCAAAAGGGGCAACCGGCCGTCCGGTCCCATTGTTGGTCCAGTTCCTGCTCAATCGAGCCGGCCTTGAAAACGTCGAGTAACATTGACGCTTAAGAGGGGGGCCAAACGGCCCCCTTCGTTTATAGAGAAAACGCCATGACTCATGCTACTTTTTATATAATCAGTGAAGAGCAATATGCCGAGGATAACGAATTCCAACTGCATTTTGCTTGTCACCAAGCAGCAATGAGTTACCGTCAGGGCCACAAAGTCTACCTGCTGGCAGCCGACAAAGCGCAAGCAGAACAAATAGATGAGTATTTATGGCAACTGGATCCTGATAACTTCGTGCCCCACAACCTGATTGGTGAAGGCCCTCGCGGCGGCTCACCGGTCGAAATTGGCTGGCCCGGACTGCGCCACAGCGGACGGCGCGGGATCCTGATTAATTTGGGGCAAAATGCACCAAATTTTGCCGTTACCTTCTCACAAGTGATAGACTTCGTCCCTTGCGATGAAAATCTGAAGCAATTGGCACGCGATCGCTATAAGCAATATCGCCTAGCTGGTATCCAGCTCAATACGGCCAATGCTGCTACGACGCCTTAATTCCACATAGATCCTTCTAAGAGCGCTATGGAAAAGACATACAACCCACAATCAATTGAAAAAGCGCTGTACCAGCGCTGGGAAGAGGCTGGTTACTTCAAGCCTCACGGTGACACATCAAAAGATGCCTACAGCATCATGATCCCACCGCCAAACGTCACTGGTAGCCTACATATGGGCCACGCGTTCCAGGATACCATCATGGATACCCTGATCCGCTGTGAGCGTATGAAGGGCAAGAATACCCTATGGCAAGTCGGTACCGATCACGCGGGTATCGCAACCCAGATGGTTGTGGAGCGTAAGATTGCAGCCGAAGAAGGTAAGACTAAACACGACTACGGCCGTGACGCCTTCATCGACAAAATCTGGGAATGGAAAGCTGAGTCTGGTGGTAACATCACTCAACAG
Source organism: Photobacterium sp. DNB22_13_2 (assembly GCF_052873915.1). Taxonomy (NCBI): domain Bacteria; kingdom Pseudomonadati; phylum Pseudomonadota; class Gammaproteobacteria; order Vibrionales; family Vibrionaceae; genus Photobacterium; species Photobacterium sp. DNB22_13_2. The sequence continues at coordinate 120,540 of NZ_JBNNXU010000017.1, read as the reverse complement.
CTTCGCCGCCTAGGTGCATCTGTAGACTGGGATCGTGAACGCTTTACGATGGATGACGGTCTATCTAATGCTGTTCAAGAAGTGTTTGTTCGCTTGTACGAAGATGATCTCATCTATCGCGGTAAGCGCCTAGTTAACTGGGATCCAAAGCTGCACACCGCTATCTCTGATCTAGAAGTAGAAAACAAAGACAAGAAAGGCCACATGTGGCACTTCCGCTACCCGCTGGCTGACGGCGTGAAGACGGCGGAAGGCAAAGACTACATTGTGGTAGCAACAACCCGTCCAGAAACCATGCTCGGTGATACCGGTGTTGCTGTTAACCCGGAAGACCCACGCTACAAAGATCTGATTGGCAAAGACATCCTTCTGCCTATCGTTGACCGTCGTATTCCAATTGTTGGTGATGAGCATGCCGACATGGAAAAAGGCACAGGTTGTGTGAAGATCACTCCTGCGCACGACTTCAATGATTATGAAGTGGGTAAACGTCATAGCCTGCCGATGATCAACATCCTGACCTTCAATGCCGACATTCGCGATGCTGCTGAGATCTTCACCACCAACGGTGAGGCTAGCGATGCATACAGCACTGAGCTACCAGCGAAATACCACGGTATGGAACGCTTCGCAGCCCGTAAAGCGGTTGTTGCAGAGCTTGATGAGCTTGGCCTGCTTGAAGAAATCAAGGATCACGATCTGACCGTACCTTACGGCGACCGTGGTGGCGTAGTTATCGAACCAATGCTGACTGACCAATGGTATGTACGTGCTGCACCACTTGCAGAAACGGCAACCAAGGCTGTAGAAGACGGTGAAATCCAGTTCGTTCCTAAACAATACGAAAACATGTACTTCTCTTGGATGCGTGATATTCAAGATTGGTGTATCTCTCGTCAGCTTTGGTGGGGCCACCGTATCCCGGCTTGGTACGATAACGACGGTAATGTCTATGTTGGCCGTACTGAAGAAGAAGTACGTGCAAACAACAATCTGGCACCGGTTGTGGTTCTGCGCCAAGACGACGATGTACTGGACACTTGGTTCTCCTCAGCACTTTGGACATTCGGTACCCAAGGCTGGCCAGAGCAAACACCTGATCTTAAAACCTTCCACCCGTCGGATGTACTGGTAACTGGTTTTGATATCATTTTCTTCTGGGTTGCCCGCATGATCATGATGACCATGTACTTCTGTAAAGATGAAAACGGCAAGCCACAAGTACCATTCAAAACAGTTTACGTGACCGGTCTGATCCGTGACGAAAACGGCGACAAGATGTCGAAGTCGAAAGGTAACGTTCTTGATCCAATCGATATGATCGATGGTATCGGTCTTGAAGAGCTTGTAGAAAAGCGTTGTGGCAACATGATGCAGCCAAAACTTGCCGCGAAGATCGAAAAACAAACACGTAAGACTTTTGAAGACGGTATTGAACCTTACGGTACAGATGCCCTGCGTTTCACTCTAGCTGCAATGGCCTCAACAGGTCGTGACATCAACTGGGATATGAAACGCCTAGAAGGTTACCGTAACTTCTGTAACAAGCTTTGGAACGCAAGCCGTTACGTGCTGATGAACACGGAAGAGCAAGATTGCGGCTTCAGTGAAGGCGCTGAGCTCGAGTACTCTCTAGCAGATAAGTGGATCGAATCTCAATTCGAACTCGCGGCGAAAGACTTCAATGCACACATTGAAAATTTCCGTCTAGACATGGCTGCCGGCACAATTTATGAGTTCATCTGGAACCAATTCTGTGACTGGTACCTAGAGCTGACTAAACCTGTATTGTGGAAAGGTAACGAAGCGCAGCAACGTGCAACGCGTCGTACTTTGATCACTGTACTTGAGAAAACGTTACGTCTTGCACACCCTGTTCTACCTTACATCACTGAATCTATCTGGCAGAGCGTAATGCCGCTAGTAGATGGTGTTGAAGGTGAAACAATCATGACTCAGGCACTACCACAGTTCGACGAAGCTAACTTCGATGAGAGCGCACTGGCAGATATTGAGTGGGTGAAAACCTTCATCACTAGCATCCGTAACCTACGTGCCGAGTACGACATTGCACCAAGCAAAGCGCTTGACGTCATGCTGAAAGCCGCTGACGAGAAAGATGCAGCCCGTATCGAAGCAAACCGTACAGTACTGGTGTCTCTTGCTAAATTAGAAGGCATTAAGGTACTGGCTGACGGTGAACTTCTTGATGGCAAAGAGCTTCCAGCATGTGCAACCGCACTGGTGGGTAAATCTGAGCTGATGATCCCAATGGCTGGCCTTATCGACAAAGATGCTGAGCTTGCTCGCCTAGCGGGTGAAGTGAAGAAGACGGAAGGTGAGATCAAACGTATCGAAGGTAAGCTAGGCAACGAAGGTTTCGTCGCCAAAGCACCGGAAGCCGTAGTAGCAAAAGAGCGCGAAAAGCTTGAAGGCTACAAAGAAACCTTGGTGAAACTGGCTGAGCAGCAAGCGACTATCGCTGCGCTTTAATTGCCAATTTCCAAATTGATTCAAAGCCGGCCCTCACGCCGGCTTTTTTATTACCGCCAAATGCCTGCCTTTGCTATCCACCCCCTAACAACACACTTCCTTTTTCAATATCACCCTGTCGTTTGTTCATAGATCACACCTATCAAAGGAATAGATGATAATAAATTGCAAATGATAACGATTATCATTAATATCTAGTTATCAAATGAGGGAGAGTCCACCATGAAAAAGACCATTAGTTTTGCCATCATCCATTTTTTTGTCGCGTTTAGTGTTGCTTACCTACTGACTGGGGAAATATTAATTAGCAGCCTCATTGCCATGATAGAACCGATGGTCAACACAGTGGCCTTCTACTTTCATGAGAAAGCTTGGCAGAGTAGAGCATTGCTACGCGCAGGCTACGCCAAACCGGGCCGAAAGACCGTTAGCTTTGCCGTTGTCCACTTCAGCGTCGCTTTTGGTGTCGCCTACCTGCTGACCGGGGATGTATTGATAGGTAGTGTCATGGCATCCATTGAGCCTGCGATCAACACCGTGGCCTACTACTTCCACGAGCGTATCTGGCAGAAAAAAACAGCACAGCAGGCAGCCAAAGAGGCCTTAGGGCACCTTGCTTGCCACCACGGAGAATTACAACAATGTGCCGACATTAGTGATATCAGTGTTGACAAGGTTGCGACAGGCAACTAAATTTAGTTGTAAAAAGCAACTAAAAAGAGAACACCTATGGACGCAGCTTCCCTCAGAGCCCAATCCCGCCTACTCGTGCGGGAATTGGGTATGCTTGACCACCAATGCGGTAATCTTGATATCACGCCAGTCCAAGCTCACGCGCTGATTGAACTGGAAAACCACCCACTGTCCGTCAACCAACTTGCCGCACGACTCAGGGTGGATAAATCCAATGCCAGCCGAACGAGTGCCAGCCTGCTCAATGCCGGGCTGCTGACTACCCATGCCGATCCCGAAGACGGCCGTAAGCAACTCTCCCGTTTGTCCATACAAGGCCAAGCGTTGCTTGACACCCTCAACGAGTCACTCAACCAGCAAGTCGCCCACTTCATGGAGCAGCTCGATCAAGATGAAATCGCCAGCCTGATCCAAAGCCTGCAGCGCTATACCAGAGCAATTCAGGCCAACAAGCAGCAAGAAGGCTATCAGCTACGGCTTCTAACCCCACTCGATAATGCAGCTATGGCTGCTGTAGTTCGTAGGGTATCGGACGAGCACGGCTTAACAGCCGATAAAGGCTATGGTGTATCGGATCCGACCCTGGATGCGCTCAGCGAGGTCTACAGCGCGCCTGGAAGCGCATTTTGGGTGGTAGAAAGGGACAACCGCATCCTTGGCGGCGGAGGGATCGCATCCCTTGCCGGAGAAGAAGGAGTATGTGAACTGCAAAAGATGTATTTCTTGCCGGAGTTACGAGGTAAAGGCTTCGCCCGGCGGATCGCCGCCACGGCACTGAAGTTTGCCCGCCAGCAACAATACAAGGCATGCTACCTCGAAACCACCGCTTCACTGCAAGCTGCCATCAACTTGTATCTGGGATTGGGTTTTGTCCGGATCCCCCATGCCATGGGGCAGACCGGCCATGATGCCTGCGAAGTCAGAATGCTCAAGACGCTCTGAGATTAAAATATCCCCAAGTAACGCCAAGGTGCTTGGGAATCAGGCAGAAACAAAAAAGCTGGCCTTGGGCCAGCTTTTCGAAGTGCAGTTATGGCAGGCGAAGATTACTCTTCGTCTTCGCCCTCTTCTTCGTCGTCTTCACCCGACTCGAAGTAAGTGCCCCAACCGTCGTAATCAATATTGTGTTTCTCAGCCAATTGGATCAGCTTATCAGCCTGCTCATCAATGACCTCTGCATTCAGCGCAGATTCCATCACGGCATCAAAACATACCACTTTGCCGCCACCGTCTTCCGGTGCCAACTCAAGCTCTTCCGCTTCCAGCACTTCAAAGCCCATCTTGAAAGCTTCAACAGCTGCAGCTTCAAGCTCTTCGAAAGTATCGGCTGAGAAATGGTGCTCGATAGTGTAAAGCGCATCAGGCACACTGCCATCTTCTAGCAACGCGGCAATAATTTCGCGCGTTTCTTCCTTCTGCTCTTCGATCAGTTCTGCGTAAGACATGGGGAAACTCCACCTATGGAATAAATTCGAACGCAAATATCGCATGGATCGCAATAAAATACCAAGTGAAATCTCCCTCACTCGAAAACTTGATATTTATCAAACTATCTGCCGATTTATTTCGCAAAGCAATGAAGTAGGGAAATGCATAATATTCCCCAATATGCGCTCCAAGAGAATAAACACAAAACCCTCAATAGCATATTCACCCATAAAACCCAGAGAAATACCCTAGGCGGTCTCTTTACCGATAGGCAGGCGGTATGAAAGGGCTGAAAAAGTGTGAACAATCCCAAAGATATACTGCGCCCAGCGGCATAAAATCCACTGGCAACAAGCCAATAGAGCCACGGCAAAGACTGATGGCCATTAATAAGCATACGAGAGATACGATCATGAGTAACTTCTACCACGGCCTTGAGCCTGGGAGACGACGTCGCAATCAGCTGCGTCGTCCCCGTAGGACACTCACCCACCTGATATCCGCATTGGGCAGCGACCAGCTGCAGGGGATCAACTCCCCAACCTTTGTTGTGCCAGGGAGTGAGAATACGGCTCCGACACCTCACCCATCGTTGACACCTCTATCCAGCCTGTTTCGACAGCAAGGATAAACAACCTGTAAACCATTTCCGTTAGCAACCGCTAATGCCTGGTTCTGCCTGCTCCGGCGTCATGTCCGGCGAGTCCCGTCATGCCTGACGACAGGCCTGGTAGATGAATCACCTTTGTACTGGATGTACAGAGGTAAGGAGATAACAATGACAACCGAAACAATGAAACAGGAAAAGAAAGGCGGCTTTTTTGCCAATTTCAAATTCCCTTCTGCTTACACCATTTTATTCGCTCTTATTGCCCTCGTCGCATTGATGACCTGGATTGTACCGGCTGGCCAGTACGACCGAGTAATGAATGAAGATCTTGGCAAAGAAGTGCCAATCACCGGTACCTACCATGCGGTAGAAAGCAACCCGCAAGGCGTCGTCGATGTCCTGCTGGCACCAATTGACGGCTTCTACGACCACAATACATATGAAGCAGCTGCAATCGATGTTTCACTATTCATCTTGGTGATCGGTGGCTTCCTCGGTCTCGTCACCAAGACTGGTGCGATTGATGCCGGTATCGAACGGGTAACCGCTCGCTTACAGGGGCGTGAAGAAATGATGATACCGATACTGATGGCACTGTTTGCCGCAGGCGGTACTATCTACGGCATGGCGGAAGAATCTCTACCTTTCTACACCCTATTGGTGCCAGTCATGATGGCTGCCCGTTTTGACCCTGTTGTTGCTGCAGCAACAGTACTACTCGGTGCCGGTATCGGTACCCTGGGCTCAACCATCAACCCGTTTGCCACCGTTATCGCGGCTAACGCTGCTGGCATCCCATTCACCGATGGTATTATGCTTCGCGTCGCGATGCTGGTAGTCGGCTGGTTGATCTGTGTTGCCTATGTTATGCGCTATGCCAAAATGGTTCGCGCCGATAAAACCAAATCAATTGTCTACGACAAGTACGAAGAGAACAAAGCCCACTTCTTGGGTAACCAGTCTGGCGAAATGCTGGAGTTCACCGCAACCCGTAAAGTCATCTTGGCTATCTTCGCCGCTTCATTCGGTATCATGATTTACGGCGTAGCCGTTGCAGGATGGTGGATGGCTGAGATTTCAGGCATGTTCCTGGCTTCGACCATCATCATCGGCTTGATTGCCCGCATGAGCGAAGAAGAATTCACGTCAAGCTTCATCGACGGTGCTCGAGACCTACTGGGCGTTGCACTTATTATCGGTATCGCCCGCGGTATCGTGGTAATAATGGACCGCGGTATGATCACAGATACCATCCTGAATGCTGCAGAGCATACAGTAACCGGCCTGTCTTCAATCGTATTCATCAACGTCATGTACTGGCTAGAGATCCTGTTGTCATTCTTGGTGCCTTCATCGTCAGGTCTAGCGGTATTGACCATGCCTATCATGGCACCGTTGGCAGACTTTGCCGGTGTTAGCCGTGACCTTGTTGTAACGGCATACCAATCAGCATCAGGTATTGTGAACCTAATGACACCAACATCAGCGGTAGTAATGGGTGGTCTGGCTATCGCCCGTGTCCCTTATGTACGCTGGGTGAAGTGGGTTGCTCCGCTGCTGGGTATCCTAACCGTTCTTATCATGGCGATGCTGAGTGTCGGCGCCATGCTGTAAATAACAATCCCCCCTTTCGATCTTGCTTGTTTCGCCGCCCCCTTTGGGGCGGCTTTTTTTTCTTGTCCAACCATACAGCCAACTACGACAGCGCAATAAGCGGTCGTGATACCCCGCATAACAGCTAGGTCACTCGCCTCAGCATAGGCCGTCAATGCCATTCTATTCCCCACTTTAAACTGAACCCATTGCTCACGCTCTGCCCCAGCGACTTAAGATCACCTGGTTATACCAGTACTTAACTTAGAACGTCACCGCACTCATATTCCACTGCCCTGAGATACTATTAACCAAAATATAAATAAAACACCATAAAAACGACACGCGTTATATTTACGACCCAGCCATCACATTTAATTCATCAACAAAAAAGCACGGATAAACCTGTGTATATAAATTACAAAAAAGCACTCACATCAAATAAAAAGAAAAATATTTGTTACCAACACAGTAACATTCCGATTATTTTTATATAGACAAACACTTTTAATGCATAAGATTATACTTTTTACATTACCATAACCTGAAACTTTCTGAATAAGATTCCAAGCACACCAAACAATCACATAAAAAACATAGACTTAAACAAAACAAAGCCACTTAAAACTTAGCGAAAACACATAAATACCCATGCATGTAACCCAGTGACAACTGCATTAAAAATGTTAATAAATCAGTCATATAGCGTTACCATGTTAATAATAAAAGTGTGATAGACCTCTAAGACTGCCCCCCCCTTTGGAGTAAAATGGACCCCAGATACGAAAGCAAAGAAATAAACAAACCTTTACTTTGCAATAAAATAAATACAGCCAAACAATTGGCAATAAATAAAGAGAGATACGATCATGAGTAAGTTCTACGTAGGTTCTGAAATAGGTCAATTACGCCGCGTTCTTATCCACCGTCCAGAGCGTGCACTAACTCACCTAACTCCATCAAACTGTCACGATCTACTATTTGATGATGTATTAGCGGTTGAGCGCGCTGGCCAAGAACACGACGTATTTGCTAACACACTACGTGAGCAAGGTGTTGAAGTAATGCTTCTTGGTGATTTGCTAGCAGATACGCTAGAAGTGCCAGAAGCAAAAGATTGGCTTCTTCAAACGCAAATCTCTGACTACCGCCTAGGTATGGCATTCGCTAACGATGTACGTTGCTTCCTTGCAGACCTACCAAGCAAAGAGTTGTCTTCAATTCTTCTTGGCGGCCTTAGCTACGCTGAGCTACCTATTCAATCTTCTTCAATGATGCAAGGCATGCACGAGCCAACTGACTTCATCATTGAACCACTACCAAACCACCTATTTACTCGCGATACATCTTGCTGGGTATACGGCGGTGTATCTATCAACCCAATGGCGAAAGCAGCTCGTCAACGTGAAACAAACCACGTTCGTGCTATCTACCGCTGGCACCCAACCTTCGCAGGTCAGGACTTCATCAAGTACTTCGGCGACGAAGAGAAGATGTACGACAACTCTACTATCGAAGGCGGTGACGTACTGGTTATCGGTAAAGGCGCGGTTCTTATCGGTATGTCTGAGCGCACAACTCCACAAGGTGTTGAGCAACTAGCATCAAGCCTATTTAAGCACGGTGAAGCGAAGCAAGTTATCGCAATGCAACTACCTAAGCACCGTTCTTGCATGCACCTAGATACTGTTATGACGCACATGCGTGAAGATACTTTCTCTGTTTACCCAGAAGTTGTACGTAAAGACGTTCAGTGCTGGAGCCTAACTGGCGACGAATCTGGCGCGGTCAACGTGAAGGAAGAAGGTTACTTCGTGACCGCTATCGAAAAAGCACTAGGCGTCGACAAGCTAAACCTAATCACTACAGGTGGTGACAGCTTCGAAGCAGAGCGCGAGCAGTGGAACGATGCGAACAACGTACTGACTGTGAAACCTGGTGTGGTTATTGGTTACGAGCGTAACACTTACACCAACGAGAAGTACGACAAAGCTGGCATCACAGTACTACCTATCCCAGGTGATGAACTAGGCCGCGGTCGTGGTGGTGCTCGCTGCATGAGCTGCCCAATCGAGCGTGACGGTATCTAATACCGAGGTAATTAGCCAAACCTGACGGCCGGTGCTTGGCACCGGCTACCAAACAGCAAGACCTCTCAGAATCCAGGCGAAAAGCCAAACAAAACACAATAACTGAGAGTAAACCAAGAGAGACGATCACATGACCAAGCAAACTGTTGTAGTAGCTCTGGGCGGTAATGCCCTGCTTCGCCGCGGCGAGCCACTCGAAGCCGATATCCAGCGCCAGAACATTGCCAAAGCGGCACAGACGATCGCGGAAATTGGCAAGGATTACAACGTTGTTCTCGTGCACGGCAATGGTCCACAGGTTGGCCTGCTAGCGCTACAAGGGTTGGAGTACAAAAAAGTTAACCCATACCCATTGGACGTACTGGGTTCAGAAACCCAGGGCATGATTGGCTACATGCTGATGCAAGAACTGAAAAACCTACTGCCGGAGCAAGATGTCTCCTGCATGCTAACCCAGATGACTGTAGATCCGAACGATCCGGCCTTTGCGGATCCAACCAAGCCTATCGGTCCGGTCTACGGAGAAGCCGAAGCCCGCGAAATGGCGGAAAAATACCACTGGACAGTCAAGCCTGACGGTCAGTACTTCCGTCGCGTGGTACCAAGCCCACTACCAACCGGTATTGTCGAAAGCGATGCGATCACGACCTTGATCAAACAAGAGCACCTCGTGATCTGCACCGGTGGCGGCGGTATCCCGGTCAAAAAAGAAAATGGCAAATTGGTTGGTGTAGAAGCGGTTATCGACAAAGACATGTCTGCGGCATACCTTGCCCAGCAGCTTAATGCCGATGCCCTGCTGATCCTGACCGATGCCGATGCGGTTTACCTAGACTGGGGTAAACCAACTCAGAAAGCACTGCGTAGCACCACCCCACGTGAACTAGCTCAATATGCCTTTGATGCTGGCTCCATGGGACCAAAAATCGATGCCTCCTGCAAGTTCATCGAAAAAGGCGGCAAGCTTGTTGGGATCGGTGCCCTAGCAGATGGCCTAGCCATCCTAAAAGGTGAAGCTGGCACAAATATTATTGCAGAATAAGAGAATACTTATTCACAAATCATACATAATGCGTTAAACAATACATAATAACTTCCGGTCGTGGGGCAGACTCATTAAACCCTGCCCCATCCGGCCAGAGAGATACAGATTCAGAGAGGATAACATCATGGCTTTTAACCTTCGCAACCGTAACTTCCTAAAACTACTAGACTTCACTCCTCGTGAGATTCAACACATGCTAGACCTATCTGCTGAGTTGAAAAAAGCGAAGTACAACGGTTACGAGCAACCTCGCCTAACAGGTAAGAACATCGCGCTAATCTTTGAAAAATCGTCAACTCGTACTCGTTGTGCATTCGAAGTAGCTGCATTCGACCAAGGCGCTAAAGTGACATACTTAGGCCCATCGGGTTCTCAAATCGGTCACAAAGAGTCAATGAAAGATACAGCACGTGTACTAGGCCGTATGTACGATGGTATCGAGTACCGTGGCTTTGGTCAGGAAATCGTTGAAGAGTTAGGCGCACACGCAGGTGTTCCTGTATGGAACGGCCTAACAGACGAATTCCACCCAACACAAATCCTAGCTGACTTCCTGACTATGATGGAACACGGCCGTGGCAAGCAACTACACGAAATGAAGTTTGCTTACCTAGGCGATGCGCGCAACAACATGGGTAACTCTCTAATGGTTGGCGCAGCGAAAATGGGCATGGATATCCGCCTAGTTGCTCCAAAAGCATTCTGGCCTGAAGAAGCGCTAGTGGCACAATGCCGCGAAATTGCAGAAGAAACTGGCGCAAAAATCACCCTGACTGAAGACGTGCAAGAAGGCGTTCAGGGCTGTGACTTCCTATACACTGACGTATGGGTATCAATGGGTGAAGCGAAAGAAGCATGGGCTGAGCGTATCAACCTAATGCTACCTTACCAAGTAAACATGGATATGCTTAAAGCAACCGGTAACCCACATGTGAAATTCATGCACTGCCTACCAGCTTTCCACGGTGAAGACACAACAGTTGGTAAAGAGCTAGCTCAAGAATACCCAATGCTGAAAGACGGCGTTGAAGTAACAGACGAAGTGGTTGAGTCTAAGCACTCAATCGTATTCGACGAAGCGGAAAACCGTATGCACACAATCAAAGCAATCATGGTTGCCACGCTAGGTCAGTAATCGACTCTCTTGAGTGTAATTACTCTCAAACCCATACCGGCCTTCGGGCCGGTATTTTTTATGCCTCCCTACCCACTTTCCGCTTTCTACCTACAAAAACAAGCCCTTATAGATCACAGGGTTAGTTCACCTTTCCTAGCCCGAAAAATACCCAACAAAACTGCATAAAGTTCCACTAAATGAATACTTTAGGCAAACGCTTGCGTTCGTTAGAAATGGGGGTATAATCCTTCGCAATTTGTCTAGAGAGAGATAAAAAATGCGCCCGTCTTTTCAGCTAAACCTGATGACCCTACACCGACTTTCGGTGCAGGCGCCGTTTTTTGTTTTTCCTGTTTTTGTAAAAAGAGCCTCCTTTATTAAGGGGGCTTTTTTTTGCCTGCTGCCCACACCAGCGGGCACCTGTCGTTCATCATCGTAATTAAAAGGGAAGAGAAGCCATGGCGAATTCGCTGTTTCAAAAGCACATCATCTCCATTCCGGAACTGAGCCGTAGTGAGCTTGAGCTAGTAGTAGAGACTGCCGGTAAATTGAAAGCCGATCCGAACCCTGAACTTCTGAAGAACAAGGTCGTTGCAAGCTGTTTCTTCGAGCCATCCACCCGTACCCGCCTATCTTTTGAAACCGCTATCCAGCGCCTGGGCGGTACCGTGATTGGCTTTGACAACGGCGGTAACACGTCACTGGCGAAGAAAGGTGAAACCCTTGCTGACTCCGTCCAGGTCATCTCCTCGTATGTTGATGCCTTCGTTATGCGCCATCCGCAAGAAGGAGCAGCGCGCCTGGCTTCTGAATTTTCAAACGGTGTCCCAGTGATTAACGGTGGTGACGGTGCCAACCAACACCCAACCCAGACCCTGCTGGATCTGTTCACCATCTACGAAACTCAAGGCACGCTGGATAACCTCAATGTTGCTTTCGTTGGTGACCTAAAATACGGACGTACTGTTCACTCCCTAACCCAAGCTCTTGCTAAGTTCAACAACGTGAAGTTCTTCTTCATCGCACCGGAAGTGTTGGAAATGCCAGACTACATCTGCGAAGAGCTGGACGAAGCTGGTATCAGCTACAGCGTTCACAGCGCGATGGAAGAGGTGATCCCTGAGCTAGACATCCTGTATATGACTCGTGTCCAGAAAGAGCGCTTCGACGAGTCTGAATACGCCCACATGAAAGCGGCTTACATCCTGACCGCATCAATGCTGGCCGATGCCCGTAGCAACCTCAAAGTACTGCACCCACTACCACGCATTGACGAAATCACCACCGACGTCGACAAGACAAAACATGCTTACTTCTTCCAGCAAGCAGAAAACGGTGTGTACGCACGTGAAGCCTTATTGGCACTGGTCCTAAACGAAGCAATCTAAGCAGGAGAGAAAACAATGGCGAAGGAAACACAACTACAGGTTGAAGCGATTAAGAACGGTACGGTTATCGACCATATCCCTGCAAATGTGGGCTTCAAAGTACTGAAACTTTTCAAAATGCACAAGACCAACCAGCGCGTCACTGTTGGCCTTAACCTGCCATCTTCGGCGCTTAACGGCAAAGATCTCATCAAGATAGAAAACATTTTCATCAGTGAAGAGCAGGCGAGCCAACTGGCACTGTACGCACCACAGGCAACAGTCAACCAAATCGAAAACTACGAAGTAGTAAAGAAGCTGTGCCTAACCCTACCAGAGCAAATCAATGCGGTATTCAAGTGTCCAAATACCAACTGTATCTCGCATGGTGAGCCAGTCGACAGCAGCTTCAAAGTGATCACCAAAAAAGCAGATATCCAACTTAAGTGTAAGTACTGCGAAAAAGTATTCTCACGCGAAATCATGACTGAGAACAACTAAGCTACAGGTTGAGAGCATCGCTAACCAGCTGAAAAGCTGTCTCATTAGCGAAATTTCCTGCCCAAGTAAAAAGAAAGCCTGCTCAAAGTTGAGCAGGCTTTTTTATTCTCACTTCCGACCATCTCCCGCTTCTCACTACTCACTACCTTTATTATTCCGGCCCTACATGCCGGCACTAAAAAAACTATAAAAAATAAGGCTAGTAAAATGAGAAATATTGCGCACCTTGTAAAAGCAGTCAGGTGCCTGCTTTCACGTCCCAGTCATATCTGTATTTCTGCCGTCGCCCTGTCTGGTTGTGTGGCCAGCAATGGCCCGGTCCAGCAAACCTACCAACATTCAGCCAATGAAATGGTGGTAATAGGGGTGCCCATGCTGCTAGGCGGCTTTGGCTCCGCGGTCCCGGTCAATAATGACTATATGATCACCGCCAAGCATGTGGCCCAGTTGTCCTGGGATGCGGGTGTCATCTATCACCCTGCGTGTGATTTGGCTTTGGTCCCTCGCTCCTCAAATGCCCAACCGACCTGGGGGTTAATATACCCCGACCAGCCCGTTATCCACCATGGTCACTCTCTGGTAGGGACAGCCGTTAGCGGTGAAGGGAGATACATTCAGGATGTGGTCGATACCAGTACCGACTGCCTCTACTCGCTCAGTGATGCCCCTGTAATGTCGGGGATGAGCGGTGGGCCAGTATTCAACGCTGATGGAGAGATAGCCGGGATCACCGTGGCCATCGTCGATAACCCGGAAGAATTGCAGAATCTGCAGCCTGCAATCCGCTACAGCCAATTTGTCCCCTCACCATTGATTTTTGACTGGCTGGACGCCTTGGGTATCGAAGTTCAGTCGGCCAGTACCGAGCTTGCAGGGGTCAAGGTCTCGGACTACGTCAGCCAACTCAACCGTCCGGGCACAGAAGAAATCCAGATTGCCAGCAACACCTCAGAGACCACCACGTACACTCAAGCAGGCAACCCTCAACGCCGCGCTTTCCTACCAACAAATCAAGGCAATACCTACTCAACAAACAACCTGTCAGGACTTAATTTTCCCGAAGAAAACGACGGTGTGGCAGCGAACCAACCCCAACAGGAAGTCAAGTTAAATCCTCGGACCCTTCTTGATCAATCGGGATATAATTCCTCATTCTAACCATATAGGTGGCGTTTTGTTTTGGTGATAGGGGTCAATAAATTACGGTTGCATTGTTGATATGATGCCATTGCAAGATTATGCAACCAAGGCATTATATCTTGCCAACCAGCAGCCCATTGTTCGCATCGTAAAGAAGCACAGACTTCCCGAACAATAAGCCAATGCGAGGGCTGTCCACGAGATACGATCAAAGACCCAACAGAATAACAAGGAGTTGCCCGTGAGTGGATACAGTATGCACGGAGCGATAGACGCTTTCTGTCAAGAAGAAAGCATGACTTCCGCCTGTAAGCGATTATTGCAGCAACAAAGCTTCTCAACCCAAGATGATATCCGCACGCAGCTCATCGATATGGGTTTTGAAGATGTCAGCCAATCTACCGTGTCCCGTTTGTTATCAAGACTGGGCGTGGCTAAAGTGCCTAATGCCTATGGTAAAAAGGTCTACTGCCTGACAGTGGAAAGCGAGCCGGTACAAGTCGGCTCATCGATTGCTTCCCAAATCGAATTTATCACCCACAACCAGCTCGTCGTGGTGGTGAAAACCCATCCCGGCGGCGCCCAGCTCGTCGCTCGACTGATCGATATCCAGCCGCATGCCGAGATCCTCGGCACTGTGGGGGGGAACGACACCGTGATGGTCGCACCGAAAGATATCTCTCGTATTGACGAGTGTGAGAAAGTGGTCAAGGCAAGACTTGGGATCCCAGCCTAAAACCGGGTTCCTCTAGAGCCGACTTGTTACCGACCGCTAAGCATAAAGGCAGCCAGAGTCCAATCGTGCTGCCTTTTCAACCAGCTTATCTGAAACCCTTTGACGTCTTCGCCGATGGGTTGCAAACTAGACCTCTAACGATGACCTAACATAATTAAAGTAAGGACAAGTAATGACTCAAGTACTTCACACAGAGCTGGCTCCAGCTGCTATCGGCCCTTATGTACAGGGTGTTGACCTAGGTAACATGGTTCTAACTTCAGGCCAGATCCCTGTAAACCCTGAAACCGGTGAAGTGTCTGACGATATCTCAGAGCAGGCTCGCCAGTCACTAGAAAACGTTAAGGCAGTTGTTGAGTCATCTGGCCTTAAAGTGGCTGATATCGTAAAAATGACGGTATTTGTGAAAGACCTTAACGACTTCGCTACCGTTAACGAAGTGTACGGCAAGTTCTTTGACGAGCACAATGCCCCTTACCCTGCGCGTTCTTGCGTTGAAGTTGCTCGCCTGCCAAAAGACGTGAAGATTGAAATCGAAGCGATTGCTGTTCGTAAATAATCGTTTCGTCGATTTGCTGTAAGCATACAAAAAAGCTGCCTGAAGGCAGCTTTTTTCATTTCTGTGGCAGAAAGTCGTCTTCCAACGGCATTAAGTGTTTGCAAGTGCCAATGTCAGCACTTGCGGGAACCATGCTGTAAACCGTTGAGGCTCTTGCTCTAACGCTGCCTGTAGATCGCTCTGAGCCCACCAGCGAAAAGCCATCACTTCCTCTGGGCTCGGATTGATCACGATGTCAGAGGTCGGCGCCACCAAAACATGGTCCAGTTCGTGTTCAACTAAGTCATTATCCAGCTCGGCGAAGTAAACGAAAGAGGCCACATCTGATAAGCGGTGGAGGCCAGAGATCCCCATCTCTTCTTCAAGCCGACGGATTCCGGCCTGTGCCATAGACTCCCCTAGGCGTGGGTGTGAACAGCAAGTATTGGTCCACAGTCCACCACTGTGGTATTTGTTCAACGCACGTTGATGCATTAGGAACTCGCGTTCATTTTCACCATCCCGGTACAACAGGACCGAAAACGCCAGATGAAGGGCACCGTCCCGGTGGGCCTGCATTTTTTCCTGAACGCCAAGCTCCCTGCCTTGCGGATCGACTAATATTACCTGTTCTTCAATCATGGTGTTTTCATCTACATACAATACCAACCTAAATAAATACTAGATCAAAGACTTATCTTGGGTGGTAAAAAACAAAAAGGACACGCACAGGCATGTCCTTCATCAGTCACATTTTGGCTAACAGCCCAGTCGATTAATTTGTCGAGCGGCGTGTCGCCTCAGCATTTAGCTCATCCAGTTTAGCCGCCATCATATCGCGGCACTGGTTCGATAGTGCTCGGACATCTTCTTTTGTCATACCGTCAACCGGTACGGGTGGTAGCATCTCAACGATCACCACACCGTTGTCCCATTTGTTCAGCTTAACATTTTCCGTGCTACTACACACAATCGGCACAACAGGCACACCAGCAGAGATAGCGGCATGGAAGGCGCCAGTTTTGAACGGCAGTAAACCACGGCCACGAGAGCGGGTACCTTCAGGGAACATCCAAATAGAGACATTGCGCTGTTTAATTTGCTCAACCACCTGGCCGATAGTACCGACGGCCTTACTGCGGTTAGCTCGGTCGATAAGTATATTACCGGTTAGCCAATAAAGCTGACCAAAGAAAGGCATCCACGAGATGCTTTTCTTGCCCACGGTCACGGTTCTTGGTTGGATAGCACCAGACACGGTAAACAAATCATAATTGTTCTGGTGATTCGCTAAATATACGCTTGGAACGGGCTGCTCGCCATCAGGGTAACGAAATTCCAGCTTAATACCGAAGATGCGGGCCATCTTGCAGAAATGACGACCGACAATATAAACATTCTTAGGGTTTCGAGGGCTTAGCAGACAATAGCCACAACCGAATACAAACATGACAACAGTAAATACTGCTACAGCAATCATGCGCAATACAAATAACATCAGACTCTCCTCAGCGTACAAGCGTTCGCTAGTATACTTAGGCTGCGGGAAAAAACACCTTTTATGTGCAGAAATTAGACCACATCCTACCTCTTTCTGCTCCGAACTACCGGAAAACGCCCAACAAAAAGCCCTCCATCAGGAGGGCTTTCATCATGGTTCATTCACCCAGCTTATTCTTCTCCGGGTGTTTGCGGTGAGTCAATTTCAAACCGAGTCACTCGCTGCAGGCCACGAGGCAGCATGCTACCCCGTCGGCCGCGCTCACCACGGAAATTATCTAGATCAGCAGGCTTGAGCCCAAGCTTACGCTTGCCAGCATACAATGTCAGATGACTGCCCTGTGGCAGCACAACCAATTGCGACAAAAACTCTTCCCGCGACTTCGACCGAGCCGCTGGAATATTGATGATTTTGTTACCTTTGCCCTTACCAAGCTGAGGCAACTCCTTGATCGGGAACAGCAACATCCGGCCTTCATTGGTAATAGCAAGGATCTCGTCATTGTCCAAATCAGCAATACATTGCGGTGGTACCACCTCAGAATTTTCCGGTACCGTCAGCAACGCTTTGCCGTTCTTGTTCTTCGACACCATGTCGCTGCACTTACAGATGAAACCGTATCCTGCATCCGACCCCATCAACCATAACTGATCATCATCGGACATCATGACCTGACGAATATGGCTCCCCGGTGTCAGGTTCAAACGGCCTGTGACCGGTTCACCTTGGCTACGGGCTGATGGCAAGCTATGGGATTCAAGCGCATAGCTGCGTCCATCCGACCCCAGTAAAACAGCTGGTTGATTACTCTTGCCACGGGCATGGGCCAGATAGCCATCGCCCGATTTGTAGCTCAAGGAAGTAGGGTCAACCTCATGCCCCTTGGCATGGCGGACCCAGCCTTTCTCAGACAATACAACCGTAATCGCTTCAGACGGAATCAGCTCACGTTCGGTCAACGCCTTGGCTTCTTCTCGCTCAACCAATGGCGAGCGGCGATCATCGCCATACTTCTCGGCATCAGCCAAGATTTCTTTCTTGATCAGGGTGTTTAAGCGACGCTCTGAGCCCAGTAGCTTCTCTAAGTAATCGCGCTCTTTCGATAGCTCATCTTGCTCGCCACGGATCTTAATTTCTTCCAGCTTGGCCAACTGACGAAGCTTGATTTCCAAGATCGCATCCGCTTGGATGGCTGACAGCTCGAAACGAGACATCAACTCGGCTTTCGGATCATCCTCGGTACGGATGATTTCAATAACCTCATCAATATTAAGGTAAGCCGCCAACAAACCCTCAAGGATATGCAAACGGGCATTCACTTTGTCCAAACGATACTGTAAGCGGCGACGCACCGTGGTACGGCGGAATTCGATCCATTCAGAAACGATCTGAACCAACCCCTTAACCTGCGGACGGCCATCAAGGCCTAGCATGTTGAGGTTGACACGGAAGCTCTTCTCCAAGTCGGTAGAGGCAAACAGGTGGTTCATCAACTGCTCGCTATCAACCCGATTTGAACGTGGCACAATCACAATACGGGTCGGGTTTTCATGGTCCGACTCATCACGCAAATCTTCTACCATCGGCAGTTTCTTGGCGCGCATCTGGCTGGCGATCTGCTCTAGCAGCTTCGAGCCCGACACTTGGTGCGGTAAAGCGGTGATCACGATATCGCCGCTTTCCTTGTGCCATACCGCACGCATTCTGATGCTGCCGCGGCCGCTGCGGTAGACTTTTTTAAGATCGGTTTTCGAGGTAATGATTTCGGCTTCGGTCGGGTAATCCGGTCCTTGGACAAACTCCATAACCTCGTCAAGCTCTGCTTTCGGGTTCTCAATCAGATGTACTGCAGCATTGGCCACTTCACGGGCATTGTGCGGTGGGATATCCGTTGCCATACCCACGGCGATACCGGTTACACCATTCAGCAATATATGCGGCAGGCGAGCGGGCAGCATTTTCGGCTCTTTCATGGTGCCGTCAAAATTCAGCCCCCAATCTACCGTACCTTGGCCCAACTCAGCGAGCAGAACTTCAGAAAAGCGTGACAGGCGAGATTCGGTATAACGCATCGCGGCGAAGGATTTCGGATCATCCGGTGCACCCCAGTTACCCTGCCCGTCGACCAACGGATAGCGGTAGGAGAATGGCTGCGCCATCAATACCATGGCTTCATAACACGCCGAGTCGCCGTGCGGGTGGTACTTACCCAGTACATCACCGACGGTACGTGCCGATTTCTTGTATTTCGCGGTTGCCGATAAGCCCAGCTCAGACATCGCATAGATAATGCGCCTTTGAACGGGCTTGAGGCCATCACCGATGAACGGCAAGGCACGATCCATGATCACGTACATGGAGTAATTGAGGTAGGCATCTTCGGTAAACTTCCGTAGCGGAAGCTGTTCTACGCCATCCATTGAGACATCAGTCATCGTTGGGTATTCCATTTATATTTCTAGCCCCGGCGCATTTAATCGCTCGGACTATCAAATCATCAGGCAAGGCCCGCCACTATACTCGACAGTACAGGCAGACCCGGTCAATCACACTTCGGCCATGTCGCCTTTGCTCTGCAGCCAGTGACGACGGTCTTCCGCACGCTTCTTGCCCAGCAGCATATCCATCATCTCGTTGGTCTGCTCATCATCATCAATAGTCAGCTGAACCAGACGGCGGGTGTTGGGATCCATGGTAGTTTCTCGCAACTGGAGTGGGTTCATCTCACCCAGACCTTTGAAGCGCTGAACATTGACCTTGCCGCGCTTGTTGCTGAGGCGATCGAGGATCCCGTCTTTCTCGGCATCATCCAAGGCGTAATAGACTTCCTTACCGAGGTCGATCCGGTACAGCGGCGGCATCGCGATATACACATGGCCGGCACGAACCAGAGACTCGAAGTGACGGACAAACAGGGCACACAGCAAGGTTGCAATGTGCAAACCATCCGAGTCGGCATCGGCTAGGACGCAGATTTTACCGTAGCGCAAGCCACTGAGATCATCACTGTCCGGGTCGATACCCAGTGCTACCGAGATATCATGAACTTCCTGCGAGGCCAGTACCTGATCGGCTGACACCTCCCAGGTATTCAGAATCTTACCGCGCAGCGGCATAATCGCCTGGAAAACACGATCTCGAGCTTGCTTAGCAGAACCACCCGCCGAGTCACCCTCGACCAAGAACAGTTCAGTGCGAGACAGGTCCTGCTGCGAACAGTCTGCCAACTTACCCGGTAAGGCCGGGCCCGAGGCGACCTTCTTTCGCACCACTTTTTTGCTGGCACGCATCCGGCGGTGGGCATTGGCAATACACACTTCAGCCAACTGCTCGGCAATTTGCGGACGCTCGTTCAGCCACAGGCTAAAGGCATCTTTTACCACACCAGAGACAAATGCCGCACACTGGCGCGATGACAGGCGCTCTTTAGTCTGGCCGGCAAATTGTGGATCCTGCATTTTCACCGACAACACATAGGCACAGCGGTCCCAGATGTCATCTGCTGTCAACTTCACGCCACGAGGCAACAGGTTGCGGAACTCACAGAACTCACGCATGGCATCAAGCAACCCCTGACGCAGGCCGTTGACATGCGTACCACCTTGAGCCGTTGGAATAAGGTTAACGTAACTTTCGGTGATCAACTCACCGCCCTCCGGCAGCCATAGCAATGCCCAGTCAGCCGCTTCAGTCTGGCCGCTAAAGACACCGGTAAACGGCTCTTCCGGTAGCAGGGTATAACCTTTGACACCTTCAGCCAGGTAGTCCTTCAATCCGTCTTCGTAACACCAACGGATGGTTTCATCATTGGTTTTATCGGTAAAGACAATTTCCAGCCCCGGACAAAGCACCGCTTTGGCCTTGAGGTTGCTTTTCAAACGAGAGACAGAAAACTTCGGGCTGTCGAAATACTTCGGATTCGGCCAGAAATGGACGCTGGTTCCCTTGGCACGGCGGCCGCAAGTACCAATTACTTCCAGCTCACTGACCTTATCGCCATTTTCAAAGGCGATCTGGTAAACCTGGCCATCACGTTTCACCGTGACTTCTACCCGGTTAGATAGGGCGTTTACTACCGAGATCCCAACCCCGTGCAGGCCACCAGAGAATTGGTAGTTTTTGCCTGAGAATTTACCACCGGCATGAAGCTTACATAGGATCAGCTCGACCCCAGAAACCCCTTCTTCCGGGTGGATATCTACTGGCATCCCCCGTCCGTCATCAATCACTTCCAGCGACTGATCCGCATGAAGAATGACCTCTACCTTGCGGGCATGGCCAGCCAAGGCTTCATCGACACTGTTATCGATGACTTCCTGGCCAAGGTGGTTTGGCCGTACCGTGTCGGTATACATCCCCGGACGGCGGCGTACTGGCTCAAGGCCATTTAGAACCTCTATGGCTCCAGCGTTATAGCTTTGATCTGTCATAATTACGGAAAGTTACTGAATAATTTTTTGCCACAATAGTCAGTAACCCCAGCTCGGTTGTCAAGCTGGGGTCGAAAATGTGGCCCACAAATGTGAGTCGAATTTGATCCAAGTCGGGACAAATCCCTCTCAAGCAACAAGTGCTAGAAAGGTATTACAATCCCAAGAATTGAATGATTTGTTCAGGATAACGATCAAATCCGACAAAACTATGATCCCCTTCGGGCTCAACGGTTTGCCGGCAGGACGAGTATCTCTCGACAGCCTGGCGATAATCCAGTACTTCGTCACCTTCTTGTTGCAGCAGCCACAGTTGCTCGGGACGGCTAGGTTGGGCCACATTCATCTGGCGCAGTTCATCCATATGTTTGGGCTCAAGGAAATAACGTTCACCCGTGTAAGGGTTTTCTTGCTCACCCAAATAGTCCTGCAGCAGCTCATAGGGCTTAACCGCGGGGTTAACCAAGACTGCAGGTAACTGATAACGGTCATTGAGCCATGTAGAGATGTAGCCTCCCAGCGAACTGCCGACCAACGCTATCTGGTATTCATGACGTAATGATTGCACCAGCTCATCAATAAACGTCGCCGCCTCCAAAGGATAGCAAGGCATTTGCGGGATCTCGACTCGGATATCCGGTCGCTCACGCTGGCAGTATTCCGCCATCAGGGTTGCCTTGAGAGATTTCGGAGAGCTATTAAAGCCATGGATATACAGTAGCAGCGGCTTCATCTAGTAACCTGCAGATTCAAAGTTTGGTGTAAAGTCATGGCCTTCCAGACGACAGACTTGGGTGTCGAGCTGCCCATTGCTATGCAAAACAAGGTAGCGCCAACCCGGGCTTTTCTGGTCCAAAGCAAAGTCATGGGAGTCAGGCTGGAACTGGATACAGGTTGACGGTGTTGCTAGCACCCTCACTCCTTGCTGGATTCGGTCCAACTCTTGGTGAATATGGCCACACAAAATCGTCTTCACCTGTGGGTGACGACCAATAACCTGCCAGAACGGCTCACTGTTATGCAACTGGTGCTGATCCAACCAACTACTTCCCGCTGGCAGCGGGTGATGGTGCAAGAGAACCAGCGCATGGCGATTAGGCTGGGCTGATAACGCCTGCTCCAGCATCTCAAGCTGAGCCTGGCTCAGATCACCATGGGGGACCCCCTGAACTTGGCTGTCGAGCAGGATCACCTGCCAATGCTCACCGGCCAAGACTTGATGACAAGACTTGATTTGTGCTGAAGGCAAAACCGCTTGCATACTCGGCTGGTAGTCATGATTACCCGGCAGCCAGAAACATGGCTGCGACCAGCGGGCAATACCATCGCAAAAGCGCTGGTAGGAATGCTCAGTATGATCTTGTGAAATGTCGCCCGTCGCTACTATGGCATCAAAAGGACGCGCAGCAACATCTACCGCATTCAGTACGGCATGAAAGCTGTCTTTCGTCGCAACACCCAATAAACTGCCGCCATCGTCGGCAAAAAGGTGGGTATCGGTAATTTGCAGGAGAACCACACTATCGCGGTTCGTCTGTGGCAGAGTAAAAGTCTGCAAAACGTCAAAAACCTTGTCTATCTGATTCTGTTAACAAACCGACTGTCTGCTGATCCCGTTTCTTAGGCAGTATGCCAACCAGTCTCCCAGAAAACGGTTAACCTGATGCTTCTCATCTTTTTGGTGCATCCGCATATTCGGATAATCATACCTTGGCTTCAGACGTGAAGTCTGCTGAGCGGAACACACTTCTGCGACCCTAGCATCGTGATATAACCTGATCGTCATTTTCGGGATCAAGTAATCCGGCAGCGATTCTTCTGCCTCTAGCAGCAGCTCAACTACCGTGGTGTAGCGGGTCGACTCAATAATGGTCAGATGATATTCCTGTTCCGAAACACAATAAATGCAATGGTCGCCGACCTGATCGCTTTTTGGCAGCAATGGGAGCAGCTTCGCATAGTTGGTTTCGTAGAGTCGCATGATACCAGCAAAATCAACAGTGTATCTTTTATTCAATCGGTATCCTCAGTGGTCTTAGTCGTCTAAGGAGCAGCTTGCAACCGAGTGTAGTTCAATTGCAACCATTGCAGGGCAATGATCGAGGCTGCATTCTCAATTTTACCAGATTCTACCCAATGGTAGGCATCTTCTCGAGAGACCACATGCACTTTGATATCTTCACCTTCCTCTGCCAGACCGTGGATACCACCGGCAAGGGTACTGTCGACCTCACCGACAAAGATATCCAGCGTTTCGGAGCAACCACCGGAGCTTGACAGATAACGGGTAATTTTATGTAGCGGCCCAACATCAAGGCCAGCTTCTTCCACGGCTTCTCGGCGCACGACCTCAGCAGGTTGCTCGCCAGGTTCAATAATGCCAGCCACGATCTCCAACTGCCAAGGCGAACAGCCCTCGGCGGCCATTGCGCCGACCCGGAACTGCTCGACCAGCACGACATGGTCAGTAGCAGGATCATACGGCAACATGGCAGCAGCATGGCCGCGCTCGAACAGTTCTCGGTCCATTGGCTCACTCCAGCCACCAGCAAACAAGCGGTGGCGAAAACGGTACTTCACCATACTGAAAAAACCGCTGAACAATGGCTCCTGCTCGATAACATCGACATCACTGGCAGAAAACTGTTCTGGACCAGTGTTCTTATTTGCTGTTTTTGCCATGTTTTTACCCTTTAGGCCCTTGCTAGCACGGCCTCCGGCCGGCGAAAGCGTATATGATTCCATCCCCGACAAGGAACGGCAATGATTTAATTCAACATTTATGACAATACTTATGATTTTTTTTAAGTCATTTTTGCCAGCGAACGGATTAGAATCACAATTAATCCAGTAAAATATCGTAAAATAAAGTAAATTGTTCAATGATCAGTTTCACGCAAGGAAACATAGGTTAAACTGGAGCCTTGCTCTTATTTTTGTCAGGACCAGGATAGGCATACATGAAAAAATTGCTTCCGCTTATTGTTAGCTTTGCGCTTGGCGGTCTTAGCCATACTGCACTGGCTGATGATCTCGCCGAAATCTACCAACAAGCAAAACAAAATGACCCTCAGTTGCTGCGCGCGGCTGCCGATAAAGATACTGCGTTCGAAGCGATTAACTCAACCCGAAGCGCACTGCTACCACAGATCAACCTAACAGCTGGCTATAACGTCTCCCGTATGGATGGTGATGCCGATGGTTTCAACGGCGGTCTATCCCTAGACCAGTCGATCTACAACCGTGCCAGCTGGGTAAACCTAGATATCAGCGAGAAGGTTGCCCGCCAGAGCGATGCATTTTATGCAACCTCTCAGCAAGGCCTGATCCTGCGTGTTTCTGACGCCTACTTTGCCGTGCTTCGTGCAATGGATGACCTAGAATTTGTCCGTGCCGAGAAAGCCGCCGTTGGCCGTCAGCTAGAGCAAACCAAACAGCGTTTTGAAGTCGGTCTATCGGCTATCACCGATGTACACGATGCCCAAGCACAGTACGACAGCGTGCTGGCTGATGAGATCTTGGCAGAAAACGCCCTGACCAACAGCTACGAAGGCCTACGTGAGATCACAGGTCAAGAGCACACCGACCTGAGCATTCTGGACACTCGTCGCTTTAGTGCCAGTGCACCTCAGTCTCGCGTGGAAAGCCTGCTTAAAGATGCCGAGACAGAAAACCTTAGCCTGTTGACCTCTCGCATTTCACAAGATATTGCCCGCGATGAAATTACTCTGGCAGAATCTGGCCACTTGCCAACCCTGTCTTTCAATGCCGGTTATAACTACGACGAAAAACAGTCATTCAATGATGACGGCACACTAAACGCAGGGATCAACCTGGCGCTACCGGTCTACACCGGTGGCCGTGTGACGTCTGAAGTGAAACAGGCCCAGTTCGGCTATGTCGCTGCCAGTGAAGATCTGGAAGGCTCATACCGCAGTGTAGTAAGAGACGTTCGCGCCTTCTACAACAACATCAATGCCTCAATCGGTGCTCTTCGCGCTTACCAACAGTCCGTTGTGTCTGCCCAGTCAGCCCTTGAAGCGACCGAAGCCGGTTTCGATGTTGGTACCCGTACAATTGTCGATGTACTGGATGCAACACGTCGCCTATATGATGCCAACCGTCAGCTGGCCAATGCCCGCTACGATTACATCATCAGCCAGCTTCAGCTAAAACAAGCTGTGGGCTCACTGACCGAGCAAGATGTCGTCGATGTGAACTCAGGCCTAGTTAAAGCGAAATAATCGCTATCTAGCATCAAACGTTAGACATAAAAAAAGCGCTCTCAGCAATGATGGCGCTTTTTTATTGTCTTGATAAGGCCTTAGGCGACTAGCCCCGGCCCCCTTTAATGGCTTCGATAATTTCAGTTGTCGAGCAGCCATCTTCGAAGTTCAACACCAGTACTTGACCACCAGCCGCAATCACTTCCTGACCACCGGCAATCTCTTCCGGCTTGTAGTCACCCCCCTTTACCAGCAGGGTCGGCAAAATTTCACTGATCAAACGCTGTGGTGTTTCTTCACTGAATGGCACCACCCAGTCAACCGCACCCAAACCTGCCAATACAGCCATACGGCGATCTTCCGGATTGACCGGACGCCCCGGGCCTTTGAGAGCCTGTACTGAGCTGTCAGAGTTCACGGCTACGATCAGGCGGTCACCCAATTTTGCCGCCTCATTGAGATACGCGACATGACCGGCATGTAAAATATCGAAGCAGCCATTAGTCATCACCACTTTCTCGCCACGCGCACGGGCAGTTTTTACCGCCTGCTTGAGCTGGGCTTCGCTGATCACACCAAACCCACTGTCCTGACTACCATGAATCGCTTCGGTCAGTTCAATCGTCGATAAAGTCGAGGTCCCCAACTTGCCAACCACAACACCTGCCGCGGCATTCGCCAGCTTGCATGAATCCGACAGCGACTTACCCGCAGCCAGCGATGCTGCCAGTACCGAAATAACCGTATCACCGGCACCGGTCACATCGTACACTTCTTTGGCCTGCGTCGGCATATGCAGCGGCTCTTGGCCTCTTTGCAGCAACGTCATACCATGCTCACTGCGTGTCACCAGCAACGCATCGAATTCATAGCGCTCGATCAGCGCCAGACCTTTTTCGACCAAGTCTTGTTCCGACTGGGTTTTACCCGCCACCGTTTCAAACTCGGACAGATTAGGAGTCAGCAAAGTGGCACCACGATAGCGTTCAAAGTCAGCCCCTTTCGGGTCAACCATCACCGAGATACCTGACTTCCGTGCCAACTGGATCATTGCCTGCACATGCTCAAGGGCACCCTTGGCATAATCAGACAGCACCACCACCTTGCTTGAAGACAGGGCTTGCTCCATACGCGGCAAAATCATATCCGCCGGCACGTTATGGAAACCTTCTTCGAAGTCCAGGCGGATCATCTGCTGGCCACGGCTCATGACGCGCAGCTTGGTGATTGTCGGATAATCCGGCAGAGTCACGAAATCACAGCGCACATCCAGCGACGACAGTTTTTCAGACAGCGCACGGGCTGGCTCATCAATACCGGTCAAACCAACCAACCGAGCGTGGCCGCCCAGTGCTGCAATATTCATCGCCACGTTCGCGGCTCCACCCGGACGCTCCTCAACCTGATCAACTTTCACCACAGGAACGGGGGCTTCAGGGGAAATACGACCTGTCGGTCCATACCAGTAGCGATCCAGCATGACATCACCCACGACCAGCACGCCTGCTTGATCATAATCAGGAAGAGTCAGTTTCATTTTTTTCTCCGGGATTGTGTTAACCCCCAAATATTAACACAAAGCCAAATTAGCATGCATCTGCTCAGGGGATTTCAACGGTGATTCAATCACAAAGAGCGAGGCGATGCCCCGCTCTTGCTTCTTCTACGTCACCCTATACCAATTTGGGTAAGTCATTGATCAAATATTGATGTAGGTTGGTATTAAACGTCGGGCTCCAACAAAGCCTGCCAGATCTGCTGTACCGCTTGGCGTTCAGCCGAAAACTGGCCTTCTTCCACATAGGCGGGTAAGCCAAGCAGACTCAGGCGATGGATCTCATCACGCATCACACAGTAAGCTTGCTTGAGCTGCACCGCTTGCTCCGGAGCCAAAATTTCGTAGTCGGCCATGGTCTCGAACAAACGAACATTATCAGACCAGCGGATAAGGGCTTTTTCCTCAGCCGCATGCCGCAGTACCAAATACTGGGCCAGAAACTCAACATCGGTGATCCCACCTTCGTCCTGCTTGAGACCGAACATACCCACTTTTTTACTGCCTAGGTGATCGCGCATCTTATGACGCATCTCAACCACCTGCTTACGCAAAGGAGCCGCTTCCCGGGTAGACATTAATATTACCCGTCTAACATCAGCAAACGCCTGCTGCAACGGGGCGTCGCCATATATCATTCTGGCTCTTACTAAGGCCTGGTGCTCCCAGGTCCACGCTTCTTTTTGCTGATAATCAGCAAACGCCTCCATGGTGCTTACCAATAAACCCGAAGCACCGGATGGTCGTAAGCGAACATCGACTTCATACAGCACACCCGAGGCTGTGCGGGTGGAGAACAGATGAACAATTCGCTGGGCCAAACGCAGGTAGAACTGACGGCCGTCGATTTCTTTGCGACCATTGGTATACACGTTATCCGGGCAATCATGCAAAAACACCAGATCCAAATCCGATCCATAGCCCAGCTCCCAACCACCGACCTTGCCATAGCCCAATACCGCAAACCCGCGGCCACTTCTCTCGAGCAGGTGGGTCGGCTCGCCATATTTTTCTGCCATCTGCAACCAGGCCTGATTAACCACAGCCGCGACAATCGCCTCGGATAGATAGGTAAGGTGATCGCTCACCTTCATCAGCGGCAACGCCCCGGCAATATCCGCGGCCGCAATGCGCAGCAGTTGGGTCTGCTTGAATTGACGGATTGCCTCCATTTGCTGCTCCATATCCTCTTCCGGGATACGGGCAAGGAACTCACGCAACTCATCACCGTAATGTTCCAGCGGCGTAGGGTTATACAGGTGCTGGGGATCAAGCAGTTCATCGAGCAAGATCGGATATTGGGCGAGCTGGGTGGCGACCATCGGGCTGGCGGCGCACAAGCGCACCAACTGTTCAAGGGCCGCAGGGTGCTCACTGAGCAGCTCAAGGTAAGTTGTTCGGGTTGCAATTCGGACTATCAGCTTACACACCCGCTCGAGCACCGCTGGGGCATCCTCGCGAGTGACAATCAACATCAAAACCGTTGGCATTAATTTGGCCAAGACTTCGCGCCCTCTGGGTCCGAGGGTGCGCTTGGAGAGCTCGGCTTTCATATTGGTCAAAATAGCAAACTGACTGCCTGCCTCAGGCGCGTTGAGTTCGGTAAGGATCGCCGTCACGACTTCTGCGTCTTTGATCATTGCCCACATTTCATGAAATTGGGCTGTTGCCTCACTTTGTTGCTCTTCCTCATCGGCACCGATAATGTCATCGAACACCTCATGGATCGCTGCCATTCGCTGGCTCACGGCTTGCTCCAGCCCGGACCAATCCTCAAAGCCCATCGCCAAGGCCAACCTGTATTGATCTAACGGTTTGTCCGGTAAGGTCTGGGTCTGCATATCGTCGATTGCCTGCAGCAAATTTTCTAGCCGGCGCAAAAAAGCATAGCCCTGATCCAGATCGTCAACCTGTTTCTCAGGCAATAGCCCTTGCGATCTGATCGCCTGCAGGGTTTCGCGTAAACCACGGCCACGCAACTCCGGTGTCCGGCCTCCGCGGATCAACTGAAACGACTGGGCAATAAACTCCACTTCGCGGATCCCGCCCGGCCCAAGCTTGATATTGTTGGTCAAGCCTCGGCGACGAACCTCACTACTGATCATCGCCTTCATTCGTCGCAACGACTGGATGGCACTGAAGTCGATATAGCGGCGGAACACGAAAGGCCGCAGCATCTGGCGCAGTTCCTGATACTGGGAGAAGCTTTCTTTACCCATCACCCGGGCCTTGATCATGGCATAGCGTTCCCAGTCACGGCCCTGCTCCTGGTAGTAATCTTCCAGTGCCGCATAGCTCATCACCAAGGGGCCACTGTCACCAAAAGGACGCAGTCGCATATCAACCCGATAACAGAAGCCATCAAACGTTTGCTGATCGAGCGCCTTGATCAAGCGCTGTCCCAAGCGGGTAAAGAACTGAGCATTGGCCAGACTTCGCCGTCCCCCTTGGGTCTCACCATTTTCCGGGTAGGTGAAGATCAAATCGATATCGGACGAAAAGTTCAGCTCACCCCCTCCTAGCTTACCCATCCCAAGGATCAGCATCGGCTGCGCTTCGCCACTACTGTTCATCGGTGTCCCCCAATCACGACAACACTGGGCGTAAAGCCAGTTGTAAGTTTCCATGATCATCGCCTCTGCCAACATCGATAAATGGCTAAGGCTCAGATCCAAGCTATTGCGGCCAATAAAGTCACGCCATGCTATCCAGACCATTTCGCGGTGACGGAACTTACGCAAAACCCGCATCATGCCCGCTTCATCACTCACCGTTGCCAACTGGTGGGCAAGATCGCTCCGGTAATCTTCTGCCCGGCCAGGATCATCCAAACGCAAGGCCAGCCACGGTAATAAGGCGGCGTCGCGCACGACCGAAGCTGTCACAAAGTCGCTGTAAGCTAAGACTTGCTTAAGCTCATCGAGC
This sequence comes from Photobacterium sp. DNB22_13_2, assembly GCF_052873915.1. Classification (NCBI taxonomy): domain Bacteria; kingdom Pseudomonadati; phylum Pseudomonadota; class Gammaproteobacteria; order Vibrionales; family Vibrionaceae; genus Photobacterium; species Photobacterium sp. DNB22_13_2. The sequence continues at coordinate 90,552 of NZ_JBNNXU010000017.1, read as the reverse complement.
TTATTCTCCGGCCAGTCTGCAATAGCATCTGGCTGGGCATTGTTTACCTTATCCCACGCCTTTTCCATCGCCGTTTGGAAGTGATCCTGCACTGTCATAGGGGTTCCTTTTCAAATACCTGTCGTCTTATCTGTCCAGCAAGTGATAGCGAACAAAGCCTTACTGCCAAGCTGGATATTAACTGTCCTTACGATAGCACAACGCCCACCATAGGCGGGCGTTGATTTGGCTGAAAACCAGCACGTATCTAAACCATTAATTTACACATGAAAAGCCTGAATTTTCTTTTCCAGCTCAGAGGCATGATCCTGCATGGAATCCGATGTTTCCGACAGTTCGGTAACGACCACGACCGATGCCTCTACCAGCTCACGAACATTGGTCAGGTTCTGGTTCATCTCATCAGCCACGGTGCTCTGCTGCTCAGCGGCCGAGGCTATCTGGAAGTTCATATCATTGATCAGGCTGACCTGCTCAACGATCTTATCTAGCTCTCCACCGGCACTGGTCACAAGATCAACCCCCTCGGCCGCTTCAACGACACTTTGCTCCATCAAGCCAACAGCCTGCTGAGCACTGGATTGCAACTGGGAAATCATCTCCTGGATCTCAACGGTTGCCGTCTGAGTGCGCTGAGCAAGATTGCGGACTTCATCGGCTACCACGGCAAAACCCCGCCCGGCATCGCCAGCACGGGCTGCTTCGATAGCCGCATTGAGCGCCAGCAAGTTGGTCTGCTCGGAAATGCTCTGGATAGTGACAATCACACTGCCGATCTGCTCAACCCGCTCTTCCACTTGGTTAACAGCATTAGCTGATTGGCTGATGTCTTGTGATAACTGGTTAATCGTGCCGATAGTCTGGGAAACAAACTGCTGCCCCTGTACGGCTTGGCCTGACGTCCCTTCGGTAGCACTTGATGCCTCACGGGCGTGCTCAGCAACGGTTTGCACGGTCGAGGTCATTTCGCTCATTGCCGAGGCCAACTGGTCGATTTCATTGAACTCTTCCTGCGCCGACTCCTTGGTTTCCACCATACTGATTGACATCACCTCGGCAAGGCCGGATAGCTCACCAGCAGCATCTCGCTGATTACCTATCACATCACGCAGCTGAAGACGGGTTTTCTCAAGCTCTCGGGCCAGATCGCCATATTCATCACGGCATTCCATTACAATGGGTTGGGTCAGATCGCGGGCAGCTAGCCGTTTAATGCTGTCGGCTAAGTATCTAGTCTGACGCAGCATGACATGGGAGCCTCCCAGCAGGATCACCACAAAAGCAATGATCATCAATGCGGTTTGCCATGCCACCTGCAACAAATAATGCTGATAATAGGCATCCGCCTCTGAGGCTGGCTGTGAAGCTACTACCACCCAATTAAGACGCGGTAATTCAACCGCATATTCAAACCGGGACTGATCGGAAAAGTTCAGCTTGGCCTGCCCTGACAGTTGCTGCAAGGCACGATTAAGACTTCCCTTGCTATCAATATTGTCCTGCAGTTCAGACAGTGCATTGGCACCTGGGTGGCCGATGACTTTATTGCTTCCCCGCTCCACCAGATAAACATAAGCCTCACGATTCATCGCCGCCGCTTGGGCGGCAACCACGCTTTCCACCCAAATAACATCCTGCTGGCTATCCGATGGCAAAGCCTGTATCACGGCCGCCGTAGCCAGCGCTTGCTCTTGCGCCCTGTCCTGTTGGATTTCCACTACTGTTTGATAGAAGGTACTGGCATCCCAAAGCTGCTTGCCAACCAGCAAGATGGTACTGAACACCATCAACAGTAACAGCTTGGGAACCAAGCGAATATTTGTCAGTCCTTTTTCCCACGGCTTGAAAACCATTTTGGTCATGTGGTATCTCCATATATTCTTATTACGTCCCAGAGCAAGAGTTACTTGATCATCCAAATGACCTATAGTCATGCACTGGAAAGTGGGGAATCGGTGCCTAGAAATCTATTTATTTTTCGCAACGAAACAATATACCTCATTGTAACTATCGGCCGCGCAGTAAAAAGATTTAATGATGAAAAAGATCGACCCCGTCAAATATGAACTCAACCCGATGAGCCTGATGTCACTGGTTCTATCGTTTCTATCACTGACTATTGTAACCACCATGATTTTCCTGCCTAAGCAGAGTAACAGTTATATGCTGCTACTTGGTATCGACACGTTTATCTGTCTGGTATTCTGGTGCCAGCTACTGGCTGATTTTTTCCGCAGCCAAGACAAATTACACTACCTCAAAACCCACTGGCTCGATTTTATCGCCAGCATTCCGATTATCGAGCAAATCCGTTTTGCCCGTTTGCTACAAATATTCCGGGTGATCCGACTGATCCGCTCCAGCCAACAAGTCCTCAACCAAATCCGCAGCAACCGCCGAGAAGCTACTGTCGCCAGTATTTTCTTGCTGTTGACCGTACTGATATCGGTCGGCTCCGCCTTGATGCTAATCCTCGAGGGCAATGTACCGGAGTCCAATATCAAGGACGCCAGCGACGCCCTGTGGTGGGTTTTCGTGACGATATCCACAGTCGGCTATGGTGACCACTACCCGGTGACCGAGATTGGGAAAATACTAGCAGCCGTCATTATTATCTGTGGCGTCGGCTTGTTCGGTATGGTGGCAGGCTTGGTCAGCTCTATTATTTCCGATCCCAAACAAAATAAAGAGAAGGACGATGCCCGCCAAGAACGAGAATGGCAAGCGATGCTGACCAACCAACAGCGGCTGATAGAGCGCCTCGAAGCGATAGAGAAGAAAATAGATAAGAAGTAGCGGCTAAAAAAACACCCGGCGCATGGCCGGGTGTTGATGGGACGCAACTGTGTCGCTTACGGCCAGTATGGGACCAATTCAATCCCCATCTGGCGGGTTTGATCCATTGCATGGATCAATGATTCTTCCTTGCGCTGTAGCCATTTTTCTATCTGGCTACGGTCCTCTTCATCATCCTGTTGGCTCAGCACTTGACGGATAGGCTCGAGGTGACGCAGATCTTCAATGCCCTGCAATAAATCCAACCAAGGCATCCGAAATACCAAGCGCTTATCGTCTTCATATAAAGAAGCAAAGCTCAGGCCACTCATCAGGTTGCGGACCAAGCGCGGTTGCTGGTCAAGATAATCAACCCGGTTTAGCTGCCGCTCAGCCGGAAAGACATCCAGCAGCTCCTGCCACGAGCGAGCCAACATATTATCGGCAAAGCCTTTGATCGGTTCAGCCAAACGTGTCCGGGATTTATCATCGAGGAACGGCTGCCAGCCACGACTAAGCAGCCAGCGGCTTAAATCAAGCAGCAAACCACAATAGCGGGCCGAGCTCAGCAGCAACAACATTTCGTTGTCATCAGGCAGATCCGCCTGAACCTCTTCAAGCTGCTTAACCAGCTGCTTGCGCGCATTCAGCTTTTTCAGGGCATGACCTTTTTCCGCCAGCAAATAATCCAAGCCGGCCGCTTCACCCAGCCAGTCCAGTTCGCCTTCCAGCCATTGCAGTTCCTGGCGTAGCAAAGCACTTGCACGGCGTGGGATCATGCCACCGAAAGTCACCAAGGTCTGACGAAGCAAGCCCAGTGCCTGCTGGATTTGTACCAGCGCAGCTGGCTCTTGGCACTCGGCAAAAATTTGTTCATGGTAATGCCAGTGGCCGAGCGCATGCTCAAGCGTTTTGACAAATACCACTTCCACAGATTCACTGCCATTGAGTTTGACCGGGGCCAACGGAGCGACTTCATCACCCTGATAACCAGCCGCCAAGCGGTAACCTCGCGCGGCTTTACTCAGGTTACCCAATCGCATGCCACCATCGACGCACAGTTCACGAGCCAAGGTAAACAAGGCGTCGGTCTGGCCCGATTTCAATTCAAGCTCAACTTCGCAGATTGGCGAGGTTTCGCCATTGGCGCTGACTGTGCCCTGATCAAAAGCCAACTCGACTTGGCTCCCGTCCGGCATCGCGACAAGCCATTGCTGGCGGACAAAGTCAGTAGAAAAAAGCGGGGCCAGCTGCTGCTGGGTGCTATCGACATCAAAACCTTCCGGCCAGGCATCAGCTGGATGCAGAGCAAGATCAGGATCGGTGCTGTTGGTTTCGGCATTGTATTCCGGACGCTGGTGCAACCCGGCGACCACGCGGCCCGCAGTCTTCAATGTTTGGACAAATACATCATCAAAACGACGGATCCGAAGACCGATATCGTGCTGGCGAAGAATTTGGTCTGGGGTGTCGAAGTAGACATTACCTAACTCACGACGACTTTGCTGCAGAACTTTCGCTTCAGCGATTTTTTTGAGTAGCTGGCTCGAAAATTCTGGTGAGACGAAAAACTTCAGTTCTATCTCAGTTTCCATAGTTCTACCTATAAACAGTGGCAAAGCAAGGATATTGGCAATTGCACTCTGGGGCAAGCATGAAATATCAACAAAACCTTGATCGAAATTAGTTCCCCTATACTTACTTATGCGTTACCATGCGCGCCTTAATGACCATCGCTCAAGAATTAGCCACTTAAGGCACTTTCTAGGTTATTCGGCTATGCCAGTAAATACTATTATGGGGCTATTTGCTAAGTCCCCAATCAAACCATTGCAACGTCACGTTACTCGTGTAAATGATTGTTGTGAACTACTTGTCCCTTTCTTCGAAGCCTGTAAGGCGGGTGATTGGGAGCAAGCGGCTGTCCTGCGCGAGCAAATTTCCCAGCTTGAAAAAGATGCGGATGTGCTCAAGCGTGAAATCCGCTTGAAACTTCCTCGTGGTCTGTTCATGCCAGTCGATCGTACTGACATGCTAGGCCTATTGACCCAACAAGATAAGCTTGCCAACCTGTCGAAAGACATTGCAGGTCGCGTCTTGGGTCGCCAGCTTCAGATTCCTTCCGAAATGTACCCTGACTTTATTGCCTACGTTCAACGTTGTCTTGACGCCGCCAATCAGGCGAACCGAGTGATCAACGAACTGGACGAGCTTCTTGAAACAGGCTTTAAAGGTAGGGAAGTGACGCTTGTGGCAGAGATGATCAACCAGCTTGATGTTATCGAAGACGATACTGACAGCATGCAGATCTTGCTTCGCCAGCAGCTCATGTCCATCGAAGACCAATACAGTCCGGTGGATATTATGTTCCTTTACAAGATTCTCGAGTGGGTTGGTGCTATTGCTGATCAGGCACAACGTGTCGGCTCTCGTCTTGAAATCATGCTATCGCGCTCATAAGCGAAAGAATGTAACAAAAACAAGGTTTTACAATGGAAATCCTGGCTAACTACGGCACCATTCTTATTTTGGTGGCGGCTTTTTTTGGTCTATTGATGGCTATTGGTATTGGTGCAAACGATGTTGCTAATGCCATGGGTACCTCGGTTGGTTCGAAAGCACTAACCGTTAAACAAGCAATCATCATTGCGATGATCTTCGAGTTTGCGGGTGCCTACCTAGCAGGTGGTGAAGTAACAGATACCATCCGTAAAGGGGTTATCGAAACCTCTCTCTATGCTGCCAATCCTGAAGTATTGGTGTACGGCATGATGTCGGCCCTATTGGCTGCGGGTACTTGGCTACTGGTTGCATCCTATATGGGTTGGCCGGTGTCTACGACCCACTCCATTATTGGTGCCATCATCGGTTTTGCCTGTGTTTCAGCGGGTACAGAAGCTGTTGACTGGAGCTCGGTACAGGGCATCGTCGGTAGCTGGCTTATCACTCCGTTGATCTCGGGGTTGTTTGCTTACGCCATTTTCATTAGCGCCCAGCGCCTGATTTTCGATACCGATAATCCAGTTGTAAATGCAAAGCGGTTTGTGCCTGTCTACATGTTCATGACCACGATTGTCATCGCTCTTGTGACTATCAAAAAGGGTCTGAAACATGTCGGTCTTCACCTTTCTAGCGGTGAAGCATGGGTTGCCGCTATTGCAGTGTCATTCATTGTAATGGTGTTTGGTTACATTTATATTAATCGCAAGTACACAGATGACGGTTCGTCAGTAGATAGTAACGGTTACGCCGGTGTTGAGCGTATTTTCAGCCTGCTGATGGTGGTTACAGCTTGTGCGATGGCCTTTGCCCACGGCTCTAACGACGTAGCCAATGCTATCGGTCCTCTTTCTGCCGTTGTCTCTACTGTTCAGAATATGGGTGAAATCACGGCCAAGAGCCAAATCGCTTGGTGGATCTTACCACTAGGTGGTATTGGTATCGTTGTTGGTCTGGCAACCATGGGCCACAAGGTGATGGCGACCGTTGGTACCGGTATTACCGAACTGACACCAAGCCGTGGCTTTGCTGCACAGCTAGCAACCGCATCAACCGTTGTGCTTGCTTCTGGTACAGGCCTTCCAATTTCAACCACGCAGACTCTAGTCGGTGGTGTCATTGGTGTTGCCTTTGCCCGTGGTATCGCAGCATTGAACCTGGGTGTGGTACGTAATATCGTCGCCTCTTGGGTTGTTACCCTGCCAGCTGGCGCCCTGCTTGCAGTCATTTTCTTCTACGTAATGCAAGCGGTGTTTGGTTAAACACCGTCAAAGCGGGCTCAAGATCAAAAGAGGGAGGCGATGCCTCCCTCTTTTCTTGCACCCAGCCCACAAAATTCTTAGACTTTGCCTCTTAGAGAAAAACAGGCTCTCCCCCAAGGAATCAAATTGTGAAGCAGCTAATCAGCTTACTATTATTCGCTTGTGCAATGGCGACCATGCCTGCACAGGCCCAAACTCGGTATATCTCCGACAATCTATTTACCTATATGCACAATGGGCCAAGCACCCAATACCGCATTATGGGCAGTGTTAATGCCGGTACCAAAGTAGACCTACTGGAAACCAACCGCGAGACGGGATTTAGTAAAGTCCGTGATAGCCGCGGCCGTACCGGCTGGGTAAACTCTGATTTTGTTTCACCGCAAGTTGGCCTGAAAGTTCGTTTTCCCGCCTTAGAGAAAGAGCTCACAGAAGTCAAAGCCCAACTTGAAGAAGCCCTTGAGTCAGGCGATGAGAAAACGGCTGGCCTGCAAAGCTCTCTCAAGCTTCGTAACGAACAGATTACTGATCTGGAAACCCAGAACGGCCAGCTGAACGAACAGCTAATGACATCACAAGCAGAGATCCGCGAGCTACGTGCCCGCCTGGATACACAAAAAGACGACTTGCTGATGCGCTGGTTCACTTACGGCGGTATGGTTGCCGGTGGTGGTTTGCTATTCGGTCTGGTTCTGCCTCACCTTATCCCTCGTCGCCGCAAGCGCAATAACGGTTGGGCATAATCTGGCTAACAGCACAGGTTCAAAAAAAGGCAGCTTAGCTGCCTTTTTTATTGCCTAATTTTCTGTGGTTTACATACGCGCTAGCTTTATGGTTACCACTCCGACAGCGCCGGCATCGATATCAAGTAAGATTCAAAATCGAACACCACCTCGCGCGGGTCAATACGTCGTAATGTCACTCCGGGCGCGATCTCATCTCCTTCATAGGCTTCGCTGCCGTTGACTTTCACCCAGCGGCTATTGGGTGCGGAAGAGTAGATATGGGTCTGGAAGTTAAGCGCTGGGATCCGGTCTTGAACCGATGCCGGTAGCGCACCAATGGATACCGCGTCCATCGGCTCCTGTGGCTTAGGCATTGATGGCAAGCGCTCTTCCTGCAACAGTTGAGGCAAGGTTTCCCCGTCGCCGGTGGCAGCGATGGCAGACCGCAGTTGGCTGGCTAGCTCTGGGGACAGCTCGGAATAATCAAGCGCGTCAAGATCCCAGCTATCATTCACTGAACGCTCAGCCGCCCTACCCACCGGTATAGGATCACTGTCCCAGCCACTGGGCTCATTGGCTGCCAGCTCTACAGGCAATGAAGAGGACTGCATTTGATTATAGCGGGCTCGCTGGGGCACTATTGACCGGCTCGGCAACGGCTCGGTATACAGTTGAGGGTAATCAAGCGACTCAATTCCTTGTGGATAGGCGAGTGCTACTGGGACAATGTCAGCCTCCGGCGGCAATATAGTGTCTGGTACAGAAACAGGCACGGCAGCTGACTGGACGGCCTCCGGGATCGTCACGCTAGCGGCGACAGCCTGCCTTACCGGCACCGGTTTGACATCGGCCTGTGATGACAAAGACAAGTATCCCAGAATGCCGATCACCGGCAGGGCAAACCCCAGTCCCGGTAGCAACCATGGATTTGCTTGCTTGGGAGCAAGGCCTGTGCGGTAAGCTGCCCGTGACGAAACCGTTGCCGAGGCGCGCTGGGCATCTGACTGGGCCAGAGCTGAGAGTAACTTCGACATTAACTTTTCTCCGGTTGCAGGGTGGGCCCCGGCAAATTCAGTGCGGAATCAATCACCATCAGGGTACGAGGCCCGGCAATGCCATCCACAGACAAATCTTGTGCGCGCTGGAAGCGACGTAGCTTATTGAGCAATGCCTGCTCAAAGGTATCCTGGTTCTCTGGCATGACACCTAACAACTGGCTCAATTGGCGATCGAGCCACTGTACCCGGGGGCCTTGCTGACCGTAGCGTATCGCCGTTTTCTCTCCCAATGGCGGACGCCACAGCAATGTATACTGGCCATCCCAGCGCTGTGATAGCCATTGTGCACTCACCGCAAAGCGCTGCCCAGCCAGCAACAATTCAACCTTATCTTTTCCGATGGCATAAATAGTGGCAAAGAATGCCTCACCACTAGGTTCATTGAGCGCTACGATGGCAGGGCGGTTGATCAGGGCCAACTGTTCCAATGACCCGTTACCGTTAAAACAGCTAAGCTGGACACGGCTCCCCGATTCACAATTGGCCTGGTTGAGCTGGGTACTATAGCCCCATAAGCTGTAGAGGGTTTGCATCGCGAGACGCTCGGACCCCGCTTGCTTGACAACCGCCAGCCACTGCGCCTGAGGAGACAATTGCTGCGGCAAAGAAGGTGCCAACTGTACCTGTACTGAAGCCAGCACTGGATTGGCTGGCTGGGGTACCGCGGCAGAGGCAGCCGTCTTAGTCACTTCCTCCGTCGCTACTTGCTCACTTGCTGCGGTTTCCACCGTCAAGGCTGAGCTCGCGGGCAAGGACAGCAACCCCATCCCATACCCCACACCAACCGCTGTGATGATCCCGGCGGCCACGGCCACCAGCAAGGGCTTGCGTGAAGCCGAAGGAGCATCAAGTTGGCCCGGCGCGGTATATTGCGGCAGCTGCCAGCTCAACACATCATTGCAAGCTTGCTCGACCAGCTCTTTATTCAACAAATGGGTCGATTGTTGGTGGGCCAGCTGCATCGACTTGTCACACACCAAGTTGATCAGCCTTGGGATCCCGCTTGTCGCCTTGGCAATCTGCTTGGTTTGGGCCGGAGGGAACACCTCATGCAGGCAGTCCACCGCCTGCAAACGGTAATGGATATATTCCCGTACTTCCTCTTCGGTCAGTGGCAATAGGTGATAACGGGAGGTGATACGCTGGGCCAACTGACGTAGCCTATCCTGCTGCAATAACTGTTGCAGCTCTGGCTGACCGACCAGCACCACCTTGAGAAGTTTGACACTGTCGGTTTCAAGGTTGGTCAAAAGACGCAGCTGCTCCAACACTTCCGGTAGCAGATGCTGAGCTTCATCGATGAGCAACAAGGTCTGGCGTCCTTCACGATGATTAGCCAACAGGTGCTGGTATATCCCATCGGTCAGGACTTTGATCGTCGCTTCATCGTTATATTCAATACCGAGTTCATCGCAGATACTGGCGAGCAATTCCCTGGTCGATAGCGACGGGTTCATGATGATCGCCACCTGGGTTTCCTGTGGCAGGCGCGATACCAGTGCCCGCAGAACAGTTGTCTTGCCTGTGCCAACCTCGCCGGTCAATAAACCAAAGCCGCCCCCTCCATTGAGGCTGGACAACATATGGGTCAGTGCTTCGCGGTGGCGCTCACTCAGGTACAGAAAGCGTGCGCTGGGCACAATTGAAAATGGTGATTCGGTGATCCCAAAAAAGTCCTTGTACATGCCATTTGATCTCTTATTGTTGGCCTGGAAGGGGAAGCCCCTACGTTACCTGTCCCTTTACTGAATGTATAGCCCTTCAGCTCAAGCCTGACAAGCGTTTAGCCTTTAAAGCTCGGTCTGCAGCAAGCCATTCGTGAGAGCCTTTAAGGTTTGGTATACTCGATAGATAACAGTCTGCAGTCAGAGCAAAAAGGATAAAACAGTGCAAACGTATTTAGTTGGCGGGGCTGTTCGTGATGCCCTGCTTGAATTGCCAGTGAAAGACAAAGACTGGGTGGTTGTAGGGGCAACTCCGGAGCAAATGCTGGAGCAAGGTTACAGCCAAGTTGGCAACGACTTCCCGGTCTACCTACACCCGAAAACCAAGCAAGAGCATGCCCTTGCCCGCACCGAGCGTAAGTCCGGCCAAGGCTATACTGGTTTTACCTGCTATTCAGCGCCGGATGTCACTCTGGAGCAAGATCTAATGCGCCGCGATTTGACCATCAATGCCATAGCCCAAGCGCAAGACGGCTCCCTGATTGACCCCTATCATGGCCAGCAAGATCTCGCATTGCGCCAACTTCGCCATGTCTCGCCCGCCTTTGTCGAAGATCCACTAAGAGTTCTGCGCGTTGCTCGCTTTGCCGCCCGTTTTGCCCATCTGGGCTTTACCGTCGCCCCCGAAACCATGGCGCTGATGCAGGATATGGTGGTCGCCGGCGAGTTGTCCGCGCTAACCCCTGAACGGGTTTGGGTCGAATGGGAAAAATCATTGCAGTCAGACAACCCTGAGATATTCCTTAAGGTTCTGCGCCAGTGCGGTGCCCTCGCAGTGGTCATGCCTGAAATCAACGCCTTGTTCGGTGTTCCCCAGCCAGAAAAATGGCACCCGGAAATCGACTGCGGTATCCATACCCTGCTGGTCGCAGAGCAAGCTGCAGGTCTTAGCACTTCGACAGTGATCCGCTTTGCCGCCCAGGTCCATGATCTAGGAAAAGCCCTGACCCCGAAAGAAGAGCTACCGAGCCACAAAATGCACTGCCAAACCGGACTCGGTGCGATACGCAAGCTATGTCAACGTCTACGGGTACCCAATGAGTACCGTGACATCGCATTGATGGTCTGCGCCCAGCATACCAAGTTACATTTTGCTGCCGAGCTGCGCCCAGCCACCTTCATCAACATCTTTGATCAAATCGATGCCTGGCGTAAGCCTGAGCGGGTGGCACAACTGGCGATCTGCTGTCGGGCAGATGTGCGTGGACGTACTGGTTTTGAAAATGACCCGTACCCACAGGCCGATATCTTCGAGGGTGCCTTTGCTGCCGCCCAGTCCGTCGACGTAAAACCCATTGTCGAAACTGGGTACAAAGGCAAGGAAATCAAAGAGCAACTGGCCTTGAGGCGCGCAGATGCGGTGACAGCGGTACTGACCACATTACGCCAGCAGATGAATTAGACTCCAGCCAACTACAAAATAAAGAAAAAAGCCCGGCAATAGCATTGCCGGGCTTTCTGTATCAATTGCTGATCGCGAAATTACTGAGTGACCAGAAACGCAATCAGACCAGCACCAAGCAACAGGCGGTAAACCACAAACGGGAACATCCCCAAACGAGTGACGAGCTTAAGGAAAGCATGGATACACGCGTATGCACTGACAAAAGAAACCGCAATACCAATCATCAAGGCATCAATCTGAATCGGCGCACCACTTACCACCAACTTCATACTGAGGTAACCGCCGGCCAGCAGAATAATAGGGATCGACATCAGGAACGAGAAACGCGCTGCCGCTTCACGGGTGAAGCCCAGGTAAAGCGCCGCCGTCATAGTGGCACCAGAACGAGACGTCCCAGGGATCATCGCTGCAGCCTGCGCCAGACCGATAAACAGCGAGCGTTTCCAGTCAGCCTGGTATTCATCATCTTTCTGCATAGCACGCACATCCACCCACCACAGCAACAGGCCGAAGAAGATGGTGGTACAGGCGATCACCCACGCTGAGCGCAGATAGATCTCGATGATATCTTTCATGAACAGACCAAAGATACAGGCAGGAATAGTGGCTAACACAATCATCCATGCTAGCTTGGACTCGGCGCTATGTTGCTTTTTGAAAATAGATTCAATCCAAGCCGACAGCAGAGCAACCACTTCCTTACGGAAGTACCAGATCACCGCGGCCAATGTACCAACATGGACAGCTACATCAAACGCCAACCCCTGATCATCCCACCCCAGAATGGCAGAAGGCAAAATCAAGTGAGCAGAACTCGAAATCGGCAAAAACTCAGTCAAACCCTGGATAAGGGCCAGCACAAAGGCTTCAAAATAACTCATAACTATCCCTAAACAACAAAATGATGCTCAACAGGCCAAAGGGCCTGTTCAAAACGAGAAGCATGCCAAAGCTCGGTGACCGTGCGGCCATCACCAGGGATCACCAGGTGTGGGCACAGCTCCATCAAGGGCAACAACACAAAGGCAAACTTATATATATCGCTACGTGGAAGAACCGGGTAAGCGTCCTGTACGGTGTCCCCGTATAGGAGGATGTCCAGATCCAAGGTACGACTTTGGTTTTTGACCGCATTGGGTGAACGGCCGTGCTGCAACTCTAGCTGCTTCAGCGCGTGCAGCAGTGTATCCAAAGACAAAGACGTTTCGATGACAGCGACACAATTAAAAAAGTTCGGCCCGCTAAACCCTACCGGTTCAGCTTCATAAATGGTCGACACCTTCATCCCCGAGCCAAGCAGACTGAGGCCAGCCAAACCGGCCTGGAGATAGCGTTCGCGATCAATGTTTGAGCCAAGGCTGACATAGACCGTGGTCACTTGCTTCCTCGCTCAATCACAACCCCCACACCGCGGGCATTAGCCACCGCTCCGGGCTTGGTAACACGTACCTTAATCCATGGCACAGAGAACTGGGTCATGATCAGGTTAGCTATTTCTTCCGCCACCCGCTCAACCAGCAAAAAACGGCCATTTTGAATATGTTCTGTCACGGCATCGCTTACCGCCGCATAGTCAAGGGCATAGGCGACATCATCACTTTGTGCGGCAGGACGATTGTCGTGCGCCATTTCCAAATCAAGCACCAATTTCTGCTTAATTTCCTGTTCCCAGTCATACACACCAATGGTGGCGATGACTTCTAGATGTTCGATAAATACTGAATCCATGTTCAATCGCTAATTTTGTTAGAGGTCGGATACCTAATTTGAGCAAAAACGCGTATTATCAGGTCGTAATCGTCAATATACTATGATCTTGATTTATATGATCATCGTGTTGCCTATCGGCGTTGGCTGAGCACTATACCATATGCCGGCCCATGCATCATGGCTGACGACCGATAAAATCGGCGGCTTAAGGCCACTAGTGACAGGACCTTGCATGACACCACTTGTACTCATGATCATTATCGGCGCTTACCTACTGGGCTCAATCTCCAGTGCCGTTCTGATCTGCCGCCTGTATGGCCTGCCTGATCCGCGTGAAAACGGTTCTGGTAACCCCGGAGCGACCAATGTCTTGCGTCTGGGCGGACGCGCGGCAGCCGCTAGCGTGCTGGTGTGCGATATCCTCAAGGGAATGCTGCCGGTATGGTTTAGCTACTTTATCGGGGTCAATCCATTCATGCTGGGGTTCATCGGGATCGCCGCGTGCCTCGGTCATATCTATCCGATCTTCTTTCATTTTCGGGGGGGGAAAGGGGTGGCAACAGCTCTAGGCTCACTGGCTCCCATCGGCTGGGATTTAAGCGGCTTGCTGATCAGTACTTGGGTGCTGACCGTGTTGGTGACCGGTTATTCTTCGCTGGGCTCCATGGTCACGGCCCTTGCCGCGCCACTCTTTACCTGGTGGGTCAAACCCGAATACACCATGCCAGTGGCCATGCTGTCATGCCTTATCGTCTTACGTCATCACGACAACGTTCGTCGCCTAATGGAAGGTGAGGAAAGCAAGATTTGGAATAGATTCCAGCGCAAAAACAAAACAACCCCGCCACAAGACTGAGTTACAGCTTGCCGCAGGGTTGCTTATCTAATCGATTTATCTTCTAAGCCGCTTTTATTCGCCTTGAATCGGCTTAAGCTGGTCGATAGGCCAACGTGGGAAAGCTTTCACCCCCAAGTCCATCGTCTCTTGGTTTTTCAGGCGCTGCATACCGGCAAAGGCGATCATCGCCCCGTTATCTGTACAGAATTCGGTACGCGGGTAGAAAACCTCACCCCCCATCTTCGTCATCATGACCTCCAGCTGCTCACGCAAGTGCTTGTTGGCACTTACACCGCCGGCAATCACCAAGCGCTTGAATCCCGTCTGCTTGAGGGCTCGCTTACATTTAATCGCCAAGGTATCGACTACGGCTTCCTGAAATGCGTAGGCAATATCTGCGCGAGTCTGATCGTCATCATCATTGGCGCGGATGGTGTTCGCGGCAAACGTCTTCAGACCAGAAAAGCTAAAGTCCAGCCCTGGGCGGTCGGTCATCGGGCGCGGGAATTTAAAGCGACCAGCCGTGCCTTTATCTGCCAAACGCGACAGCAACGGACCGCCAGGGTAATCCAACCCCATCAGCTTGGCGGTTTTATCAAACGCTTCACCGGCTGCATCATCGATCGATTCGCCCAAGATTTGATACTCGCCAATGCCTTTGACTTCTACCATCATGGTGTGACCACCCGACACCAGCAGTGCCACAAACGGGAACTGAGGCGGGTTATCTTCCAGCATTGGGGCTAGCAGGTGACCTTCCATATGATGTACCGCAACAGCGGGTAAGTCCCAAGCATATGCTAAGCTACGGCCGATCGTTGCCCCGACAAGCAATGCACCGACTAGACCTGGGCCCGCGGTGTAAGCCACACCGTCTAAATCTGCAGGCGTCAAGCCGGCATTGTTAAGCGCTTCCTTGATGAGCGGAATCGTCTTCTTGACATGGTCACGGGAAGCCAGCTCAGGAACAACACCACCGTAGTCGGCGTGCAGTTTTACCTGACTGTAAAGCTCGTGTGCCAATAGGCCTTTTTCATCATCGAAAATAGCCACACCTGTTTCGTCACAGGAGGTTTCGATGCCCAGTATACGCATAACAACCTCTATACTTATGGTAATTGGGGGCCATACTACCGCCCTTGACAGAAATTAACCAGTTCAGGGTTGCAGAATGCTTTACAAATGCCCCCAGATCAGATTAGAATTTCGCACCATTTTTAATCAGCTGATACTTTAGTGAACATCAGCATTAACCGAATCACTCTGAGGTGAGTATTACATGCCAGTAATCAAAGTACGTGAAAACGAACCGTTTGACGTAGCACTACGTCGTTTCAAGCGCTCTTGCGAAAAAGCAGGTATCCTTTCTGAAGTACGTCGTCGTGAACACTTCGAAAAGCCTACTACTGTACGTAAGCGTGCGAAAGCAGCGGCAGTTAAGCGTCACCTGAAGAAATTGGCTCGCGAAAACGCGCGTCGCGTTCGTCTGTACTAATCTGTCTGATTAACAGAAGGAACGTGTTATGACTCTGATTGAACGTCTAAAAGACGAACAAAAAGCAGCGATGAAAGCCAAAGACAAACCTCGTCTTGGCACGATTCGCTTGGTAATGGCTGCCATTAAACAGCGTGAAGTTGACGAAAAGATCACTCTTAACGAAGACGACGTGCTGGCAGTATTGACCAAAATGGTAAAACAGCGCCGTGATTCTGTTGCTCAATACGAAGCAGCCAATCGCCAAGATCTTGCTGATGTTGAGCTTGCTGAAATCACAGTACTGGGAGAGTTCATGCCACAACCACTGACCGACGACGAAGTCGCCGCTCTGCTGGATGAGGCAATTGCAACAACCGGTGCTGCCAGCATGCAAGACATGGGCAAACTGATGGGCGTGTTGAAGCCACAAGTTCAGGGTCGTGCCGATATGGGTAAAGTTAGCCAGTTGGTGAAAGCCAAGCTAGGTTAATTCCTACCCTATTTCTGCAACAAGCCGTGCTATCCGGTTCCGGACTGCGCGGCTTGTTCGTATTCAGCTTCCCGTCAATTATATTTCTACGATGCCAAATCAAAGTGCTATCATCAGCGATAACACTTTGATTTGGCACCCCCACACGCAGTAGGTAACACCACGCTATGGCAGGAAAAATCCCACGTACATTTATCGATGATCTCATCTCCCGGCATGACATCGTGGATATTGTGGATGCCAGAGTTAAGCTCAAGAAACAGGGCAAGAACTTTGGCGCCTGCTGTCCGTTCCACAACGAAAAGACCCCCTCATTCTCTGTCAGCCAGGAAAAGCAGTTCTACCACTGTTTTGGTTGCGGTGCCCACGGCAATGTTCTCGACTTCGTCATGGAATTCGACCGTCTGGAATTTGTCGAGGCGATCGATGAGCTAGCATCGCAACTTGGCCTCGAAGTACCGCGCGAGCAAGGCAGCGGTGGCGGCCAGCCTGCCGCCCGCAGCAAAGAAAAGCTCGGCTTGTACGATATGATGGGGCAGATCTCCCAGTTCTACCAAAGTCAGCTACGCACCCAGGAAGGTGAGGTTGCGATCGACTACCTCAAAGATCGCGGGCTATCCGGCGAGGTCGTCAAAAAGTTTGGTATCGGCTTTGTGCCGGATCAATGGGATCAGGTCCGTAACCGTTTTGGCCGCGACATGCAGGCCCAGCAGGCGCTGGTCAGTGCCGGCATGCTGATCGAAAACGACAACGGCCGCCGCTATGACCGATTCCGTGGCCGGGTCATGTTCCCGATCCACGACCGCCGTGGCCGAGTGATCGGCTTCGGGGGCCGGGTACTGGGGGACGGTACACCCAAATACCTCAACTCACCGGAAACCCCGATTTTCCATAAGGGCCGTGAGCTCTATGGCCTATACGAAGTCCTACAAGCCCACCGCGAACCGGAAAAATTACTGGTAGTAGAAGGCTATATGGATGTTGTTGCCCTGGCCCAATTCGGGGTCGACTATGCCGTTGCTTCGCTGGGCACCTCGACCACCGGCGATCACATCCAGATGATGTTCCGCCAGACCGGTACCGTGGTATGTTGCTACGATGGCGACCGAGCCGGCCGTGATGCCGCGTGGCGTGCAATGGAGCAAGCCCTGCCCTACCTCAACGACGGCCGCCAGCTCAAGTTTATGTTCCTGCCCGATGGCGAGGATCCCGATACCTATATCCGCCAGTACGGCCAAGAAGGGTTCGAGCAGCAAGTCAACCAGTCGATGAACCTATCAGACTTCATGTTCACGACCCTACTCCAGCAAGTCGATACCAGCAGTAACGAAGGCAAAGCCAAGCTCAGTACGCTGGCAGTGCCGCTTATCGACAAGGTACCGGGCGGTACCCTGCGGCTATATTTACGTGAGATGCTGGGCAGAAAACTGGGATTACCCGACGAAAGCCAGTTGCAACAGCTAATCTCTAAACAGGGGGCCGACGCACCAAAGAAAGTTGGCCAGCCTGAAATTAAGCGCACCCCGATGCGGGAAGTGATCGCGTTGCTCATCCAGAACCCAGGATTTGTCAATAGCCTAGAATTTGATATGGCGGCATTTGAAGGAATTGATGTTGCTGGACTAAATTTATTGATAACAGTAGTTGAAAAATGTCGGGCAAACCCCAATGTTAGAACTGGACAACTTCTAGAGGGTTGGCGCGGAAGCAAAAGCGAAGGGATGCTGGCTCGTCTAGCGGCCTGGCAGCTACCTCTCGCCAAGGAAGAGGACAACACTCTAGATGTTTTTCTTGACGCAATGGACAAAGTCATTGACCAGTGCGTTAAACAACAAATCGAAAAGTTGCAGGCTAAATCGAGAACCGTCGGCTTATCAGTCGAAGAGAAGCGGGAATTGCAGTTGCTGATACTCAACCGTCCCGGCTAGTAAGTAGTCATCAATTAAGAAATTTGTTATAATTATCGGTTTGCATATCTGCATACTACTATTCTCAATCAGACCCTAAGTTGGATATCGTCTATGGAGCAAAATCCGCAGTCACAGCTAAAGTTACTTGTTGCTAAAGGCAAGGAACAAGGCTATCTGACCTACGCCGAAGTAAATGACCACCTACCAGAAGACATCGTTGATTCTGATCAGGTGGAAGACATCATTCAGATGATTAATGACATGGGTATTAAGGTGGTTGAAACTGCCCCTGATGCCGATGATCTGATGATGACAGAAGACAATGCGGACGAAGACGCGATTGAAGCCGCGGCCCAGGCCCTCTCAAGTGTTGAAAGCGAAATTGGCCGCACCACTGACCCAGTACGTATGTACATGCGTGAAATGGGTACAGTTGAACTCCTTACCCGCGAAGGCGAGATTGATATCGCGAAGCGCATTGAAGATGGTATTAACCAGGTTCAGTGCTCTGTTGCCGAATACCCTAGCGCCATCGCATACTTGCTTGAGCAGTTTGACAAGGTAGAAGCCGAGGAGCTTCGCCTGACAGATATCATTTCTGGTTTTGTTGACCCGAATGAAGAAGCAACCGCAGCACCAACAGCCACGCACATCGGCTCTGAGTTAAGCGATGCAGATCTTGAAGATGAAGACAAAGATCTGGAAGAAGACGAAGACGAGGATGACGAAGAAGAAGATACTGGTATTGATCCAGAACTCGCGCGTGAGAAGTTTAATGAGCTGCGAATTGCCTATGACGACATGGCATTGGCGATTGACACCCACGGCCGTCAGGATCCAAAAACAGCCGTAGCCGTTGATGCTCTTTCTGATATCTTCAAGCAATTCCGCCTGATCCCTAAACAGTTCGATAAGCTTATCAGCTCACTGCGTGAGTCGATGGATAAGGTTCGCACCAACGAACGTCTGATCATGCGTATGTGTGTCGATAACAGCAAGATGCCGAAGAAAACCTTTGTCGGCTTTTTTGCCGGTAACGAATCCTCTTCAGAGTGGATTGACGAAGCGCTGAACTCTGGTAAGCCTTACGCAGAACGCCTGAAGAACTACGAAGAAGATCTTCGTCGTGCGACGACCAAACTGCGTATTCTGGAACAAGACACAGGCTTGTCCATTGAGCGTATCAAAGACATCAGCCGCCGCATGTCAATCGGTGAAGCGAAAGCTCGTCGTGCGAAGAAAGAAATGGTTGAGGCTAACCTGCGCCTGGTTATTTCGATTGCCAAGAAGTACACCAACCGTGGTCTTCAATTCTTGGATCTAATCCAGGAAGGTAACATCGGCCTGATGAAAGCGGTCGATAAGTTCGAATACCGCCGTGGTTACAAGTTCTCGACTTATGCGACATGGTGGATCCGTCAGGCTATCACTCGTTCGATTGCTGATCAGGCACGTACTATCCGTATCCCGGTTCACATGATTGAGACAATCAACAAACTGAACCGTATCTCTCGCCAGATGCTGCAGGAAATGGGCCGTGAACCATTGCCGGAAGAGCTGGCCGAGCGTATGCAGATGCCGGAAGACAAGATCCGCAAAGTACTGAAGATTGCCAAAGAGCCAATCTCAATGGAAACCCCTATCGGTGATGATGAAGATTCGCACCTAGGTGATTTCATTGAAGATACTACGCTTCAGCTACCAATGGATGCAGCAACGGCAACCAACCTGCGTATGGCAACCAACGACGTACTGGCTGGCCTGACACCACGTGAAGCCAAGGTACTACGTATGCGTTTTGGTATCGATATGAACACTGACCACACCCTTGAGGAAGTAGGTAAGCAGTTCGACGTTACTCGTGAGCGTATCCGTCAGATCGAAGCCAAGGCATTGCGTAAGCTACGCCACCCAAGCCGCTCAGATGTTCTGCGCAGCTTCCTGGATGAATAACCACGCATCCTGACACGATCGATACAAACGGGCCATCGGGCCCGTTTTTTTATGTCTTTCGTTTACACCATCAAGTACTTACCTTGTGTTGCCAACGAGAATAAGTAAACATTGTTAACTGCCTAAAAAGCAAGCAAAACAAACACTTTAATCACTAGACAAGCCCACAGCCTTCCCATATAATTTCACCCATTCGGCCCCTTAGCTCAGTGGTTAGAGCAGGCGACTCATAATCGCTTGGTCCCCAGTTCAAGTCTGGGAGGGGCCACCAAATTAAAAAAGCCTGATGAGGAAACTCATCAGGCTTTTTGCTGTTTGCTCCACAAACCCTTCTGTCTATTTGCGATTTCCATCGGCTGCTGTATGTCATCAGAGATGAAGCCATCCCATTCGTAGCGCAACCCCGCTCACACTTGCTGAAACCTTAACCAACTAACCGCTTATGATTTATTTTTCCCTCCTAAATAAATCATCAATTGATAAGAAACAAAAAAAATCTGTGAAATATGTAGATAATCTCAGCTTCTCTTTGAGTAGGCGTTAAAAATTTGCGCGTTATCACAAGGTGATTAAACAGATTGACTATGCTAATATACGCCCCTTGTGTGACCAGCCGATTTATGTCAGGCCGACACACAAGCGTCATTCAGCTACAGTATACTGATGACATCTTGCCAATAACCCTCTCGGTGTTAAAGGCAGCTTTGGCTCACAAGAGATGCCTTACAAAAGCAACTCAACTGCTTTTGTAAGGCAATATTTTTGAAAAATTTGTATTGTCACAGACGACAACTGGAGTGACGTTGCATTTGTTTGACGTTCGCCACACTTTGTAGGCGTATTTCAACATCAATCGCACGTTTTTTCAGGTATAACCTGTGACTCAAATTTCCCATGGGTAAAAGTTCGTCCGGAGACCATTCTCAATGAAAAAGACCAAGATCGTATGTACGATTGGACCTAAAACAGAATCTGTAGAAATGCTTACTAAGCTAGTTGACGCTGGCATGAACGTAATGCGCCTTAACTTCTCTCACGGTAACTTCGAAGAGCATGCAGCACGCATCACTAACTTCCGTGAAGTAATGGCCAACACTGGTAAGCAACTTGCGATTCTTCTAGACACTAAGGGTCCAGAAATTCGTACTATCAAGCTTGAAGGCGGTCAAGACTTTTCTCTGGTTGCTGGTCAGGAGTTCACGTTCACAACTGACACTTCTGTAATCGGTAACCAAGATCGCGTGGCGGTAACTTACCCTGGCTTCGCTAAAGACCTGGCAAAAGGCAACACTATCCTTGTTGACGACGGCCTGATCGAAATGGAAGTACTAGAAACCACAGAAACTGAAGTTAAGTGTAAAGTACTTAACAACGGTGACCTAGGTGAAAACAAAGGTGTTAACCTACCTGGCGTTTCAGTAAACCTTCCTGCACTATCTGAAAAAGATAAAGCTGACCTAGTATTCGGTTGTGAGCAAGGCGTTGACTTCGTTGCGGCTTCTTTCATCCGTAAAGCGTCTGATGTTAAGGAAATCCGTGAGATCCTTACTGCAAACGGCGGCGAAAACATCCACATCATCTCTAAGATCGAGAACCAGGAAGGCGTTGACAACTTCGACGAAATCCTTGAGCTATCTGACGGTATCATGGTTGCTCGTGGTGACCTAGGTGTTGAGATCCCAGCTGAAGAAGTTATCTTCGCTCAGAAGATGATGATCGAGAAGTGTAACCGTGCTCGTAAGATGGTTATCACTGCAACTCAGATGCTTGATTCGATGATCAACAACCCACGTCCAACTCGCGCAGAAGCCGGTGACGTAGCGAACGCCGTAATGGACGGTACTGATGCAGTAATGCTATCTGGTGAGACGGCGAAGGGTAAATACCCTGTTGAGTCTGTTTCTATCATGGCTCAAATCTGTTCACGTACTGATGGCGCACTGAAAGCTGAACTAGGTTCTCGCCTAGACAGCCCACGCCTACGTATCACTGAAGCGGTATGTAAAGGTGCAGTAGACACAGCTGAGAAACTAGCTGCTCCACTAATCGTTGTTGCAACTGAAGCGGGTAAGTCTGCACGTTCAGTACGTAAGTACTTCCCAACTGCAAACATCATCGCAGTAACAACTAACACTAAGACGGCTGCACAGCTAGTTCTTACTAAAGGTGTTACTCCAGTTGTTGTTGAGTCTATCGACAACACTGACGCGTTCTACACTTGCGGTAAAGAGATTGCACTGAAAACTGGCCTAGGCGTTAAAGGCGATATCGTTGTTATGGTATCTGGCGCTCTAGTTGCTTCAGGCACAACTAACACAGCTTCTGTACACGTACTATAAGTGTCATTTCGCTGATTGTTAAAACGGGAGCTTCGGCTCCCGTTTTTTATTCCGTTCGGTCATAGCATCCCTGCTGGTTTCCTAACCAATCGCATCAATGATCTGTGGTGACCTCTCACAATTATGAAACTTAGCAATCGCTCTCCACTTTTTTCCTCGATATACTTCACCATGCAGTATACCCCCAAGACATACCCCCTCTAGGTTACTCTTTGCGGATAACACTGTGCATTTTGCGCTGAATTAACACAATGAGGAAGAACGTGTCCAGCCCTACCCTTGCCGATAAAGTCATGGAAATGATCCGCCAGGATATATTGACTGGTGAATTGTCCCCCGGCCAAAAACTGGTTGTTGCCGACCTGAAGCAACGATACGACGTCGGCGCCTCCCCGATACGTGAAGCCCTTGTCCAACTGGCATGGCGTAAATACGTGCATTTCGCTCCACAGAAGGGATGCTGGGTTGCCAACGTCTCGGCAGCTGAGCTGGAAGATCTGTTCAATACCAATCAAGAGCTCTCGAAGATCCTACTAAAACGTGCCATTGAGCACGGGGATGAGACTTGGGAAATCAATATCCTCACCAGTTTTCACAAGCTGAGTCGATTAAATCCGGCACAAGCCGACACAGACTTTTGCGAATGGGAGCAACGACACAGCGACTTCCACCATGCGCTGCTAGCAGGTAGCCAGTCACCAACGATGTTGGCGTTATATCGCCAGGTATATGAGCAAATCGAACGCTATCGCCATATCTGGGTCAGTCGCTACCGCCAGTATGAAGAGCGCTACCACGACAATGGCGAGCATGAGGCCATGATGAAGGCGGTACTGGACCGTAATACCGAACAGGCGCTAGCAATTATAGCGACGCATTCAGAGCGTGCCTTAGAAATGATTAAAGGTGATCTGGAGTAGTCACACAAGCACTACCAGAAGATCTCCTTGTGGTGAGTATTAAGCACTAATACCGCCAGTAAGAAATACAAGGCGCTGACATTGAAACCGAGCAACAACAGGCCAAGTACCGTCAGCCTTGCCAAGAATTTATGATTCATCGCTTCCCCCTAGTGCCATACTACCCAGTTGGCACCTAGCCTTATTAGACTTTAGTCTAATAAGGCTAGACTTTCAGGGAGGCAAAAAAACAAAACCCGGTGAAAGCACCGGGTGTTTTATACCTAAGACATTCTCTCGATCGACGATTAGGCCTTAAGCGCTCGTTCACCTCTTGCGATACCGACCACACCACTGCGGGCGACCTCGATAATCTCGGTCGCTTCTCCGACTGCCGAGATAAAAGCATCAAGCTTCTCACCCGTACCGGCTAGTTGAACGGTATAGATCTGGCTGGTCACATCGACAATTTGGCCACGAAAGATATCGGCAGTCCGTTTGACTTCCGCTCGGGCAAAACCGCTTGCTTTGACCTTGACCAGCATCAGCTCACGCTCGAGATGCTCGCTCTCGGTTACATTACTGACCTTGAGGATATCAATCAGCTTATGCAGCTGCTTCTCAATTTGCTCCAATGCTGCATCTTCAACATTGGTGGTAATGTTCAATCGAGATAAGGTGGAATCATCGGTAGGGGCAACCGTCAAAGACTCAATGTTATAGCCGCGCTGGGAGAACAGCCCCACTACCCGTGACAATGCGCCCGGCTCATTTTCAAGAAGTACTGATACAATCCTGCGCATATTAAGTTCTCTCCGTTTTACTCAGCCACATTTCGCTCATTGACCCACCGCGGATCAACATTGGGTAGACATGCTCGGTCTCATCGACGCTGATATCAATAAACACCAGCTTATCTTTCATCGCCAATGCTTTCTCCATCTCTTCTTCCAGTTTATTCGGATCGGAAATACGTACCCCGACATGGCCATAAGCCTCTGCAATCGCGGCAAAGTCCGGCACCGAATCCATGTAAGAATGGGAATGACGACCTTGGTAGATCATATCCTGCCACTGTTTCACCATGCCCAAGAAACGGTTATTCAGGTTGATAATTTTAACCGGGATATCATACTGCAATGCCGTAGACAGCTCCTGGATGTTCATCTGAATACTGCCATCACCCGTTACACATACGACCTCGGCATCAGGCAGGGCAAATTTCACCCCCATTGCTGCGGGAAGACCAAACCCCATGGTGCCAAGACCACCGGAGTTCAACCATCGACGTGGTTTATCAAACGGGTAATATAGCGCAGCAAACATCTGGTGCTGGCCGACATCTGAAGCCACATAGGCATCACCGTCTGTCAGCTTGTGCAGAACCTCAATCACCTCCTGCGGCTTGATACGTTCGCTATCCTTGCTGTAGCTAAGACATTGACGACCACGCCACGACGCTATCTCACTCCACCAGCTATCAATCGCCGCATCGTCATTGTGGCCGCTTTGCTCATCGAGCATTTTCAACATACAGTTAAGTACCGTATCAGCGGAGCCGACAATAGGAATATCAACTGCAATCGTCTTGGAGATAGACGACGGGTCGACATCGATATGCATGATGGTGGCATTCGGGCAGTACTTCTCGACGTTATTGGTTGTACGGTCGTCAAAACGCACGCCGATACCGAAGATCAAATCCGAGTTATGCATCGCCATATTGGCTTCATAGGTACCGTGCATCCCCAGCATACCCAGATTATTCTTGTGTGTGCCTGGGAATGCACCCAGGCCCATCAGGGTATTAACGACCGGAATATTCAGACTTTCGGCCAACTGTATAAGCTGCGGGCTACAATCTGCCATGATCGCACCACCACCAACGTACAACACTGGTTTCTTGGCGGCGAGCAAAGCTTTTAAACCACGCTTAATCTGTCCCTTGTGACCCTGAGTGGTCGGATTATACGAACGCATCGCAATAGACTCAGGATACTTATATGGATAACTCTCGGCGGGATTGAGCATGTCTTTGGGAATATCAATGACAACCGGGCCAGGACGGCCACTAGAGGCAATATAAAAGGCTTTCTTGATGATCTCAGGAATATCTTCCGGCTTTTTCACCAAGAAGCTGTGTTTGACGACAGGGCGAGAAATACCCACCATGTCACACTCCTGGAAGGCATCGTTGCCGATGAGATTACTCATAACCTGGCCTGAGAACACGACCATTGGAATGGAGTCCATATACGCAGTTGCAATACCAGTGATTGCATTGGTCGCTCCCGGACCGGATGTCACCAGTACTACCCCGACATCACCAGTAGCTCGGGCATAGCCATCAGCCATGTGGACTGCTGCTTGCTCATGGCGCACCAGCACATGCTCAATATCACTTTTCTCATGTAGCGCATCATAGATGTCGAGTACTGAACCGCCAGGGTATCCGAAGATATGTTTCACGCCTTGATCGATCATCGAACGAACAATCATATCGGCGCCGGACAACATTTCCATATTTCTGCCTCCAGGTCGCGTATACCACCCTGCATAGCTAATTCATTCCTGGTCGTCGACTAGCGGCCTGATACCGACGGCTTGGCTGGAGGAGCAAGCAGCAGGAGATCAGCACGGGTTGCGCTAGCCCACAACCGGAATACAGCAGCCAAATATTCATGGCCACCTCAATTAGCTATACAGGCTGATATAACATAGTTAGGGCTTATTTTTAGCCTAATAAAATGAAATCATGCTTTCACGCTATGTCATCTGCTCAGAGTCATAACCCAAGCAGTAATCCGCAACAACTGTAACGTTTTTTTATCAACCAAGTCTATTGGTCTAAAGCAGTTAACAAGTTTCGGCTGAAATGAGCAAATATCCATCAGGATAATCGCTAAAAGACTGTGAATTTACGGTATATATTCTCGAAAAATCAACTTAAACCGAAAGGTTTAACTGCTCAAACCAGCTGACCAGCTAAGTCACGAAAGGCTCCCAATAGCAGCATCGATGTAAGCGTAATTAACAGGGCCAATTGGCAGATATAAAAAAGGAGAGCCGAAGCTCTCCTTTTCCAATCCGGTTGGCGCTGAGTATTATTTACTCGCCGCCTTGTGGCTTTCTTCGTACATACGCTCGATTTGCTGGTGATAGCGATCATGGATCACCTTTCGGCGTAGCTTCTGGGTCGGCGTCAGCTCCCCCTTATCCATCGAGAACGCGCTCGGCAGCAGGGTGAATTTCTTCACCTGCTCAAAACGGGCCAAGTCTTTTTGCAATTCAACCACCCGCTTTTCAATCAACTCGATGATCTGGCTATGTTTGACCAGCTCCATCCGATCTTGATACTTGATGTTCAGCTCGCGGGCATGCTCTTCAAGCGTTTCAAAGCAAGGTACAATCAGGGCAGATACGAACTTACGCGTATCGGCAATCACCGCGATCTGCTCGATAAAGTGATCTTTACCAATGGCGCCTTCAATCACCTGCGGGGCAATATACTTACCGCCGGAGGTCTTCATCAGCTCCTTGATACGGTCAGTGATAAAGACATTACCTTCCTCATCAATATGGCCCGCATCACCGGTTTTCAGGAAGCCGTCCTCGGTAAAGTTCTTGGCGGTTTCATCCGGCATGTTGTAATAGCCGCGCATCACCATCGGGCCACGCACCAAGATTTCGTTGTTTTCGCCAATCTTCACTTCGGCGCCCGGCATTGACATACCGATTGAATCTGGGTTGAAGCACTTGTCATCCCAGCATGATACCGTCGCCGTGGTTTCCGTCATACCATAACCCAGCTTGACGTTGATACCGATAGCATGGAAGAAGCGGCCGATGCTCTCATCCAACTTGGCTCCACCGCACGGCATAAACTTGATGTTGCCGCCAAGAATGGTGCGTAGCTTCGACAATACTAGCTTGTCAGCCAGGGCGTGGCTCTTTTTCAGTATCCAAGATGGCTCACGGCATTCTTGGCGTGCCAGGGCCATGCGAGCGCCCATATTGACCGCCCAGGTAAAGATAACCTTGCGCTGGAAAGGTGCACGGGCAACCTTGTCGTGGACGGTAGAGAAAATCTTCTCGTAAACCCTTGGCACAGCCGCCATGACATTCGGCTTCACCTCGGCCAAGGCTTCTTTAAGCAGGTTGGTATCAGACAGGTAGCAGTTCACCCCTCCACGGTGCAATACATAGAAGGTCCATGCACGTTCAAAAACATGCGACAGGGGAAGGAAACACAGCGACACATCGCCCTCTTCCAGTGCCAGCTTCTGGTCGTGGCCTTCAAGTTGTGAACCGATGTTGGCGTAATCGAGCATCACCCCTTTCGGCGTACCCGTGGTGCCCGAGGTGTAAATCAAGGTCAGCAGATCATCCATTGCCGCGTCATCCAAACGCTGGGCCAAGACGTCTTGCGTCGCTGTCTCAGCTGCCGCCACAAAATCCTCAAAACGGATCACCAGCGGATGCTCAGTCAGGCTTTCAACGTCACCCATCACCACGATATGTTCAAGCTCAGGGCAATCCCCCGCGACAGAAACAGCAGCATCAAGCTGAGATTGCTCGCCAACAAACAGGATACGGAGCCCGGCATCATTAATGATGTATGCGGCTTGCTGTGGGGTATTGGTTGGATAAATTGGGACAGTTATAGCTCGGTTATATAAGGTTGCGAAGTCAGCCACTGTCCATCGCGGCATGTTGTTGGAGAAGATACCGACCTTATCTTGGACATTCAGACCATGTCCAACCATAGCCAACGCGAGCTGTTGGATCTGCTCGCCGAACTCACTCCAGCGGATATCCTGCCATTGACCTGCCACTTGGTGGCGTAATGCAACCTGATCACCTAAACGTTCAACTTGAGAACGAATACGGTTGACGATATGAAATTCACGTTTAGCCATAACTACTCTGCCATTCGGGCTTACACCTGTAAGCCTATTCCGCTGGGGAGTCTACCCGTGACGTAGGGAGAAAGGCAACTCTGTGACCTCACAAAATCCCCATTTACCTGGTACGACCAGAACTGAAAAGCCAGATATTACAAAGGCTCTACCTTTCCCTAATAGCGTGGCTACAAAATGTAAGGAAATACGTCTAACTGACCGTCAACTAATAGTATAACGGCATAATCTGACTCATTATGAAAAACAGAAGCCAGCAATCGCTGGCTTCTGTTCAAAAAAGATATTCATTCCTATTAGAAAGAGCTGTCACCACACACGGCTAGTAGCTGGTCACGCATCCAGATATGGCCTTTGTCCTTTTGTGATGACTCGTGCCAGCTGAGGTAACCCGAAATCTTGGCCGACTCCACAGGAAGTGGCAAAACCTTCAACTGCTGGCTGGCGGCAGTCACATTAGCAAGCCAGCGTGGTACTACGGCAATCAGCTCAGACTGGCTAACGACATACATAATGTTGCTCAGGCTTGCCCCTTGATAAGCTTCCTGATAGCTAGCATGGCTGTTGTAGATATGATCGGCAAACATCTTCACCCCAGGGATCGACTTCATAATTGCATGCTGCTCTTGGGTGAATTCTGCTTCAGTAATGCTCTCACCAATACGCGGGTGATTACCGGCAGTCACGACGACCAGCTCATCGCTAAATAACTCGGTACTGCAGAAGCCTGGCTCATCGAAACGTACATAATCGATCACAAAGTCGATATCTTGGTAGCGCATTTTCTGAGTCAGCTCGGCATCCAGTTCGGCTTCAACCTGTACACGGACGCAAGGTGCCTGCTCAGCCACATTGCTCAAAATACGAGGCGCAAAACGCATATCAGACGGGCTACAAACAGCCAGCTTGAAGGTGCGGGTCGATGTCTCCGGCGAAAAGATAGAGGAGGGCAATTCGTTTTTCACCAACTGCAGCGCCTGGCGAAGCGGACCGAATAGCTGCTTGGCACGTTGAGTAGGTTGGATCCCACGACCATGGCGGATAAACAGCTCATCGTTGAACATCACTTTTAATCGCGCAACGGCATTGCTCACTGCCGGTTGGGACATACCCAGGTTGTGCGCTGCACGGGTAATATTTTGCTCCTGCATAACCGCGTCAAACACGGTCAGTAGGTTTAGATCAACACTACGTAAGTTGGATTCCATTTTATACCCATCAGCAGGGTGAATAGATGAATTTCTGCGTGCCATTATTTGCCTCTATAAATTACCGTTATGGGGCAAAATCCGTTATGCCGCCGGTGAATAGTTGGGCAATCCGATGCCTCTGAAAACTGACTCCCTCTTGCGGGGTGAGGCCAGTATGTTTCAAATAGATTGACGAAATAAATAGGCGAGCATCAGCAAATTGATGCAGTTATATATAAAAAACTGAATTCAGAATACAAACACAAACAATACATAGGCTTAAGGCTGATATAAAAAGATCTAAAATATCTATAATTAAAATAAAGCTATAATTATAAGCAAAATTAAAAAGTTAGAAGAAAGAAAAAAGGGCCTAAATAGGCCCTTTAACTAACAACAAGCCCACAGATGTTAAAACGTCGTTATCGGCGATTTATAGTTATTGGCGTCATGATTGGTATACCATTCAACCATTGCCTCTTCGACGACCTCTGGGTACTCCACCTGCTCCCACAGCTGCTGCCATAATTCATCACAGTTATGCCAGTTCCCCGTTAGCACCCAGCGTGCGATAGCCGTTGCCACATCTGGTATTATCACCCGGCCGACAGAGTCACTGTCCAGCCAGTTTCTCACCGCAGCGGGATCGAGGTAGCTCATTGAACTGGCCAGCCCCATCATTTCTAAAGTCATAACATTACTGATTTGCTCATATTGGCCATACAATGGTTTGAGCAGCAGTCTCTTGCCCAAGTTCATCGCCTCTGAAGGTAGCTCGAATCCACCGTTGGCTATCACTCCGCGGCAAAGGTGCAACCGATGGTGAAAACTATCCCGGTTAAGTCTGCGGATACTGACATTGCCATACTCACTGTCATGGCTAGCCTCGGGGTGGTAACAATAGAAACGGACTTGGGTAAAACGGGTAAGCAAATCAAGCACCGCCTGAAGGTTCTCGAAAGGCAGGTAAACCAACACCGATTGCTCGCTGTCTTGCGAGACTTCACTCATCGGCACAATCGGCGGCAAGATCATCTGATTGAAGTGGAACCAATGGACGCCCAACTGCTGAGCCGTCGGGGCAAAGCGGCGCAGTACCATACTATCAAACCAAGTCTGCCCCTGGGTCGGGATGTCATGCAAAAAAGCGTTTTGGTGGCTGATCCCGATACTGTGAATTTTCTGTTTTTTCGCCGCCCAAGCCGAGACTGGCTCAAAATCATTAAGTACCACATCATAGGCCGATAAATCGAGGTTGCGAACATCACGTAAGAACGTCGCTGAATGATTACTGGTGAGAGTTTTCCAACGGCTTACCTCACCATTTTCAGTGGCAAAGGTCAGCCCGCGCCGGATTTTGAAATCACCAAAGCACTCCATATCAAAATAGCGGTTATCAGGGCGACCTGAAAACAGGAAGTCGACATCAGCCCCCAATGTCGAAAATGCCCGGGCCATTTCGCGAGCCCGTGAAATATGGCCATTACCAGTCCCTTGGACACCATAAAGGATCTTCATCTATTAACTGCTCCTCAGAAGCTCACCAACTGGAAGCAAAGTATTCCCAGCAAGGCTCCAGCAATGACATCAGTGATATAGTGCACGCCTAGCAGTACACGGGAAAAACCTATCGCTATCGCCCACGGCCAAATAAACCAAGCGGTATCCGGATAGAAT
Organism: Photobacterium sp. DNB22_13_2; assembly: GCF_052873915.1. Classification (NCBI taxonomy): domain Bacteria; kingdom Pseudomonadati; phylum Pseudomonadota; class Gammaproteobacteria; order Vibrionales; family Vibrionaceae; genus Photobacterium; species Photobacterium sp. DNB22_13_2. Next base: position 59,702 of record NZ_JBNNXU010000017.1, on the reverse strand, counting down.
GCCGTGATGAGCGAGGACATAACAAAGGCCGCCGCAGTATGGCCCGATGGTAGGCTGTACTTATCCGACGGCGTAATAAAACTCGGCAACGCCACCGGACGATTGCGCTTCAAACTGTTTTTTAGAATGAGGTAAACGGGAAGCTCAAGGGCAAATGCAAGTAACCCTCTTTGCACCACTTCTGCTCCCTGCAGAGGATCAGCTACCCATACCAATACCGCAAAAATCAGATACAAGTGACCATCTCCCGTATGGGATACAGCACGACTCAAGCGCGCAACTTGTAAATTGAAGCGGTGGCAAAGGCAAAGTGCTGAAAATGCGTAATCCAATCGCTGTAACGGTGTCAGTAAGGTCATTTCCCGATCCTAATCTGATTAATTCAGCATCAGATTAGGAAAAGGATATGACAACGCAGTGACGCTTTAGAGGAGGGATAATGACAATCCTTCCGTACAGAATACGGAAGGATTACCAAACAGTCGTAGGGCAATTAAGCAGAGGCTAAATTTTCGTGGCGGTGTACCAGCTTAAAGTCAGATAGAATCACGTAGGCTGCCGGGATCATAAACAACACCAGTAAGGTCGAAGTGAAAATACCGAATACAATCGAGATCACCAACGGCTTGATGACCTGGGCCTGCAAGCTGGTTTCCAACATCAACGGCAACAAGCCGGCAGCGGTGGTTAGCGATGTCAGGAAAACCGCCCTGAAGCGCTCACGACTTGCCTGTACTACCGCTTTTTCGATGTTATCACCATCATCGAGGTGATGACGGATATACTGCACCAGCAAGATGGAATCATTGACCACCACCCCGGCCAACGAGACAAAACCCATCATGCTTGGCATACTGAGTGGATGGCCCAATAACAAATGGCCCCAGAACACCCCAATCAAAGCCAGTGGAATAGCCAGCAGTACCACAAAGGGTTCGAGGTAGCTGCGGAACTGAAAGCTTAGGATCACAAACACCCCAAAGATCCCCAGCATAAACCCTGTTGCCATCGACTGACCAGTTTCTGCGGTATCTTTGGCGGCCCCTTCAAAATCAAAGCGAAGCCCCGGGTAATCCTGTTGTAGTTTAGGCATCAACTTGATTCTAAACTGGTTCAACACCTCGCCAGAGCTGATCACACTCTCTTGCAGATCACCGTAAACGCTGAGAGTACGTAGGCCGTTAATACGTTGGATTCGCACATAGTTACGCTGATGTTCAAGGATTGCCACCGAGGCCAGCGGGATCTGGCTACCATCAGATAAAATGATCGGAAAGCTTGAAAGGACCTGCAGATCCGCCGCCCGCTCTTTATTGAACATCACCTCGATTTCAATATTTTCGGGCCCGATCTGGATCTCATCGGCGGTCTGACCGAAATACGCCGCCCGAAGCTGCGAAGCAATCATTTGGCCATCAACCCCGAAGGACTCGGCCCCCGGACGCAAACGGATCAACACCTCCGGCTTGCCCATCCGCATATCATCCAGCACACCCGATACCCCAGCAAATTCATTGAAGAACTGCTGGGTCTCGATAGAGGCCGCTTTGAGCATCGCCAAATCATCATGCTGCATCCGCACTTCAATCGCTCGCCCACCCGGTCCCATCGCTGGCTGCTTGAAGACCAAAGCGACCGGTGAAGCAAGCTCACCGACGTCTTCTCGCCACGCATCGATAAATTCATCGATTAGGCTATTACGGATCTCGGCACTGAGCAAATCAAGCCTGACAGTCGCTACATGCGGGCCACTTTCGTCGGCATCGGCATTGAAGTTGAACTGCTCGGTAATGTTCTTGACCAATGACATACCATCTTCGTTACGTTCGCTCCATTGCGCATTGAGACGTTTCGCCGACGTCACCACTTCATACACTACCGCTTCCGTCTGTCTTAACGTTGAGCCCGGCGGTAAGATAATTCGTGCTTCGGCAATATCACCATCCAGCTCAGGAAAGCCGACAAACTTAAGGCCACCGCCTGCCAGCAAGGCAAAGGAGGCAAACAACAAGCCAATCACCCCGCCGACAAACAGATAGCGCCACTGCACCACCAGCGTAACCAAATTGACCAAGCGTTCATTGCGAAATTGCTCAAAGCGGGCCAAGAAGTTCCGCTTCCATTTAGGTGGCAGCTTCTCCTGCTTTTGTCGGTGCAATGAATGGTTCAGGTGACTAGGCAAAATCAAGAAGGCTTCGATCAAGCTGATCGACAACACCAAGATCAGTACCTGCGGTACCACCCGCAATACCGCGCCCATCTCTCCCTCAAGAAAGATCAAGCTACCGAAAATACAAATTGTGGTGAGAAATGATGACACCACCCCCGGCAGCACTTTCTTTACGCCGTTATACACCGCATCCTGGATCTTCTGCCCACGATCAAGGTGGGAGGCTATCGACTCGGAGATCACTATCGCATCATCCATCATGATCCCGATGGCCATCAGCAAGCCGACTAACGACATGATATTGATAGACAAAGAGAAAGCAGCCATCAAGTACATACTGCCAAGAAAAGCGACCGGCAAGCCTGCGGCGATCCAGAAGGAGTAGCGGAACGAGAAGAATAGCCACATTACGGCAAAGACCAGCACGACCCCCTGCCAGCCATTTCTGACCATCATGGTCAGACGATCCCACAGCAACGACGAAAGATCGTTAGTTAGTGTCAGGGTCACGCCTGTTGGTGCCAGTTGGTTTTCAGCCTCGACAAACGCTGCAACACGCTCTTTGATCCGCAACGCATCATCAGCCTTATTCTTGCTGATCCGCAGCATTGCCGACGGCACACCATCAAACAACACCTTTTGCTCATCAAGGGCGAAGCGATCAGTAATCGTTGCGACATCGCCTAAGCGCAAAACTGCGCCAAGCGTGTCCGCTCCGACAACCGTCCGAGCAATGGTCTCCGGGGTAATCTTTTGCTCATCGAACCTAATCAATAGGTTACGATCTGCCAGTTCAATATTACCGCTCGGCAACTTGATATTTTGCCGGCTCAATTTGTTGGCAATATCACTGACACTCAAACCTAGCTGGCGTATCGCGACTTCATCGAGTTCGACCCTGAGTTGGTGATCGGAGAAACCACTGACGTCGACCAATGAAACACCATAGTCAAGTTTAAGGGTACGCTTGAGTTGTTCGGCATACGCCTTAAGGTGTGGCAGGCTGGTATCGGCTTTGATCGCCACATCAACCACCGGTTCGTTCCAGTCAAGCTCACGGACTATCGGAGATTCAATTTCAGACGGAAAATCATTAATCGCGTTGATCTGGGTCTGTACATCCACCAGCATCCGCGATACCACCTCGCTACTGGTCAGCTTAAGGATCAGCGATGCCGAGCCCTCTACCGCTTCACAGCGGGTCTCAATAATATTAGACAATCCATCCACGGCATCTTCCATCCGCATACAGATGCTCTCTTCCACTTCCTGAGGGGAGGCTCCAGGGTAGACCACCGAGGCAATTATGTAAGGGGGGGCAAAATCCGGGAAGGTTTCGCGCTTGATCTTAGGTAGGGACACCAGCCCCAAGATGATCAATGCCAACATCATCAGGTTTGCGGCGGTTGGGTGACGGGAGAAGTAACGGATCATGAAGCTGGCTCCTGATCTTGCTCTTGAACCTCTTCTACTGGCTGGCCATTTACGGTCACAATTCTCAACTCCATTCCCGCAACAGCAGGCAGTAGATCATTGACCACCAACTGGGTTCCGGACGCCAGTTCACCGCTGATCGCCACTTGGCCATCACGGCGGAACAGTACTGTCACCGGCTGGATTTTCAAATGACTCTCACTATCGATCAAGTAGACTTTATCGCCATGCAAAGCCCGCTCAGGGATCACCCAGTGCGGGTTGGGCTGGCCAGATACCCGAGCTTCGACAAACATCCCATTAACCAAGGGCGGAGCGGTTTCCGGCGATAGCTGGCTGTAGTCCTGATCAACCTCGAGGATCACTCCGACGGTGGCCTGATTGGCACTCACCGTATCACTGATCCGGGTGACTTTCGCCGGCCACTGCTGGATAAAGCTGCCACTGGACAACTGGATACTTGCACTGAGATCGAGCTGGTCAGCCCGAGGCTTGCCATCAGCATGAGCGGTATACTGAGTCAGGCTGGCGGCCAGCACCTGCATATCATGCAGAGCAATCTGGGCATCAATTTCCACCGTATCGATACCGTGCGCCACCACCATCACTTGCTGGGTATTCACTACCTGATCCTGTTCGATATCAACGTTGGAAATCCGAGCATCGATAGGCAAAGTGATCACGGTTTTCTGCAAAGAGCGCTTCGCTTCGCTCACCTGCGACAAGTTCACCTCCAGCTGGGCCTGGGTGACCTTGCGTTCGTTGGGCAACACGATGAGCTGGTTCTCGATTTCCTGCACCACTTTCTGGCTCGCCAACGTATTTTGCAGCTCCAAATCGACTGTCGACTGCGAGGTTAGCCCCTTGGTGCGAAGTTCCTGTTTACGCGCCAGTTCTTTCTTGCTGATCGCCAACCGGTTTTTTTCTATCTTAAGGGTGGTTTTGAGGTTCAGCTCTTCCTGCGCCAACTTTGCCAGCTGTGCCTGACTGGCACTGACATCAGCTTCAGCCTGCGCCAGACGCAATTCATAATCCAAGGGGTCAATATTGAGCAAGATCGTACCTGCATCCAATACCCGACCTTTATTCAGATCTGGGTGGCGGTATACCACCTTACCCGTCACTTCCGCGATGGCTTGCCACTCCACCTTCGGCGCAACCCGGCCAAATCCCGCCGCCACTGGCGCAAGTTGTTGCTGCTCTAGGTTGATCACATCAACGACTCGGGCACGTTCGAGCGCCGGCTTCACATCCGGTGACGGACGCAAGTTAACCGCCAACACCAATATCACCACACCGGCCAATACAGCAGGAAACAGGAGTAGTTTACGATTCTTCAGCATGGTTTATTTTCTTCCTTCGGTATCATCAATCCACGTACCAACAAATTGACATTGTGCTCGGCAAGTTCAGCCAAATACGCTTCATCCATTTCTATATTTTGCATGGTCAACATTGAGGGCGGGATCAGAAAAGGAAACACCATCAAACTGATAAAACTCATTCTTGCCTTATTAGGGCAAACATCAGCCCTCAGCTCCCCTTGGGTCTGCAATTGCTGAAACATGACGTCGATCGCCGGACGGGCCACCTCGTTGAAAATCTTTTCCATGGTTTGGCGCTGGAGATCGGCTGGCTCCATCATCATGGCGCGAGCAATCAACTTGGGCATATCAGGGTTTGGTGCCATGATCCGATAATAAGTACGCATCAAATCACCAATAGAGGCAAAATCCCCCTTGGTCAGGGCGACTTTCAACTGGGCGTGGATAGGCTTCACCGTTTCCCTCAGCATGGCTTCGTACAACCCAGCCTTATTGGCAAAGTAGTAGCGGATCAACGCCACATTGACGTCTGCACGGTTAGCTATCATCCGCGTCGACACCTTGTTGTAAGGCAAGCTGACAAACAGCTTCCTCGCTTCGGCAATCAACCTATCTCTGGCGTCAGACTCCCCGACCGGACGCCCGGCTTTACCCACCATGCCGCCTCTCCCGTTTTTGCTGTTTTATGAACATGCTGCTCCTGGCTCGCTCTATTAATCACATGATTAATTTTAAATTCTCCCCCGTATACAGTCAGGGCAATAATTCCCCACAATTTAATCAATTGATTAATTTTACTATACGAGAAATTTATTCACCTTGATGTGAGCTCAACAAATAAATAACATTTTCATTATGTATATCCGCCATGCCATCCGTTCGCCCTTCAACTACACGGGAACCTCCGCACTGCATACAACTGGTCAGATTTGTTCTAACTGCCATTAAATATCAACTGAATAACCATAAAAAGAAAATAAACATGCAATTAATGGTTGACGGTCCACCTGTCTATTTGGTATTCATTTGTTAACCAAGTTTGTGGATATATTTCAATTATGAAAATGCGTTTCTCATCTCTTCTCCTAAGCCTCCTCCTTATCGTGAATAAATCGCGCGGGTAGCTTGTGAGTGGGAAACACCACGAAGAATTACAAAAACCCGCGCAGTCAGCGCGGGTTTTTTCTTATACAGGCCAGCGCAAGCGGATGCAGATAATGCCAATACCGGCAGCCAAAGAAAGGAAGTAGCAATGAAAGATCAGGTCATCATTTTCGATACCACGTTACGTGACGGTGAGCAGGCGCTATCCGCCAGCCTGACGGTGAAAGAAAAACTGCAGATCGCTTACGCCCTTGAGCGCCTCGGTGTAGACGTTATTGAAGCTGGCTTTCCTGTGTCTTCGCCGGGCGATTTCGAGTCGGTCCAGACCATTGCCAAGCACATCAAGAATAGCCGAGTCTGTGCCCTATCTCGCGCAGTCGCCAAAGACATTGATGTCGCAGCCGAATCATTGAAAGTGGCCGAGGCATTTAGGATCCATACCTTTATTTCTACTTCCACCGTCCATGTTCAGGACAAACTGCGCCGCAGCTACGATGACGTGATTGAAATGGGTGTCGCCGCCGTTAAGCGTGCCCGCAACTACACCGATGATGTCGAGTTCTCGTGTGAAGATGCCGGCCGAACTCCAATCGATAACCTATGCCGGATGGTGGAAGCCGCCATTAATGCCGGTGCCAGCACCATTAACATCCCTGATACTGTTGGCTATACCCTACCGAGTGAATTTGGCGGCATCGTCAGCCAGTTGTTCGAGCGAGTCCCGAATATCGACAAGGCCATTATCTCGGTGCACTGCCACGATGACCTAGGTATGTCGGTTGCCAACTCGATGGCTGCGGTGCAAGCCGGTGCCCGTCAGGTTGAAGGAACAATCAATGGATTAGGTGAACGAGCGGGTAACTGTTCACTAGAAGAAATCGCCATGATCATCAAAACCCGCGCTGAGTTATTGGGTGTACACACCAACATCAAGCACGATGAGATCCACCGCACCAGCAAGATGGTCAGCCAGCTTTGCAATATGCCGGTACAAGCCAACAAGGCTGTCGTGGGTGCCAATGCCTTCAGCCACTCGTCGGGTATCCATCAAGACGGCATGCTAAAGAACAAGAATACTTACGAGATCATGACTCCCGAGTCGATCGGCCTTAAGAACCAAGCACTAAACCTAACATCTCGCTCAGGCCGCGCCGCGGTGAAGAGCCACATGGATACACTGGGTTACACCGAAAACGAATATAACCTCGATGATCTATACGCTGACTTCCTGAAGCTGGCCGATCGCAAGGGCCAAGTCTTCGATTACGATCTTGAAGCACTGATGCACTTTGCCAACCTGCGCGATGAAGATGACTTCTTCAAGCTTAACTACCTAAGCGTGCAATCCGGTAGCGTGATGGCAACGACCAGCATCAAGCTGCAGTGTGGTGATGAGGAAAAATGCGAAGCCGCTGTCGGCAATGGTCCCGTCGATGCGCTATACCAGTGTATCTATCGCCTAACCGGTTATGAAATCGTTCTGGACAAGTTCGATCTTACCGCCAAGGGCGAAGGCGAAGATGGTCTGGGTCAGGCCGACATCATCGCCAACTACAAAGGCCGCAAGTACCACGGTACTGGCTTGGCAACCGACATTGTCGAAGCGTCAGGACAAGCACTACTTCACGTGATCAACAGCATTTATCGCGCCGATCAAATTGCAGAAATTAAACAAAAATCCCAAATGGAGACAGTATAACCATGGCAGGTACATATAAAATTGCCGTTCTACCGGGTGACGGTATTGGCCCAGAAGTTATGCAGCAGGCCCACAAAGTATTGGCCGCTGTTCAAGAGAAGTTCGGTTTCACCCTAGAATGCGAAGAGTATGATGTCGGTGGTATCGCCATCGACAACCATGGCTGTCCCCTTCCGGAAGAAACAATGAAGGGCTGTGAAGCCTCTGATGCCATCCTGTTCGGTTCGGTGGGCGGCCCGAAATGGGAACACCTGCCACCAAACGATCAACCTGAACGTGGCGCATTGCTGCCATTACGCAAGCACTTCCAGCTGTTCTGCAACCTGCGTCCAGCGCAGATCCACAGTGGCCTAGAAGCATTTTCACCATTACGTGCTGATATCTCGGAGCGTGGCTTCGACATCGTGGTGGTACGCGAGCTAACTGGCGGTATCTATTTCGGCCAGCCGAAAGGCCGTGAAGGTGAAGGCCCGCAAGAGAAAGCTTACGATACCGAGATTTACCACCGTTACGAAATCGAACGTATTGCCCGTATTGCCTTCGAATCAGCCATGCTGCGTAACAAGAACGTTTACTCTATCGATAAAGCCAACGTGCTACAGAGCTCTATCCTGTGGCGTGAAGTGGTAGAAGAAGTGGCGAAGGACTACCCAGAAGTCACGCTGAACCACATGTACATTGATAATGCGACGATGCAACTGATCAAAGATCCGTCGCAGTTCGACGTCATGCTGTGTTCGAATATCTTCGGTGACATCATCTCGGACGAGTGTGCGATGATCACAGGCTCCATGGGCATGCTGCCATCAGCCAGCTTGAACCAGGATAAATTCGGCATGTACGAGCCTGCAGGCGGCTCAGCGCCAGATATCGCAGGCAAGAACATTGCCAACCCAGTAGCACAAATCCTATCTGCTGCCCTGATGCTACGTTATAGCTTGGGCGAAGAGCCCGCTGCACGCGCTATCGAACAAGCCGTGTCGCAAGCGCTGGAAGCCGGTGAGCTGACCGCTGACCTAGCGGGTAATAGCGCAGCACTAAGCACCAGCGAAATGGGCGATAAGATAGCCCAGTACGTTCGCCAAGCCTAATCGCAGCAAGGAGCAAATGAGCAATGTCTAATACTAAAGCGCCTCAGACGCTATACGAAAAAATCTATGATGCCCATGTTGCGGTTGCCGCTGAAGGCGAAAACCCGATCTTGTACATCGACCGCCATCTGGTACATGAAGTGACTTCACCGCAGGCCTTTGACGGTCTACGTGAAAAAGGCCGTAAGGTACGCCAAGTCGGCAAAACCTTCGCCACCATGGATCACAATGTCTCGACCCAAACCAAGGACATCAATGCCTCGGGCGAAATGGCCCGCATTCAGATGGAAACACTGGCCAAGAACTGCGAAGAGTTCGGTGTCACCCTTTACGATCTGAACCACAAATACCAAGGTATCGTCCATGTTATGGGCCCTGAGCTGGGCATCACCCTACCGGGCATGACGATCGTGTGTGGCGATTCACACACCGCCACCCACGGTGCATTCGGCTCGTTAGCATTCGGAATTGGCACCTCTGAAGTAGAACATGTGCTGGCAACCCAGACCTTAAAACAAGCCCGTGCCAAGACGATGAAAATAGAAGTCAAAGGCAAGGTTACTGACGGTATTACAGCCAAAGATATCGTGCTGGCTATCATCGGCAAAACCACCGCTGCTGGCGGTACTGGTCACGTGGTCGAGTTCTGCGGTGAAGCAATCACCGATCTCACCATGGAAGGCCGCATGACAGTCTGTAACATGGCTATCGAACTTGGCGCCAAAGCGGGCCTTATTGCCCCGGACCAAACCACCTTTGACTACATCAAAGATCGTAAATTCTCACCGATTGGTCGCGATCTTGACGCGGCTATCGAATACTGGAAGACGCTGAAAACCGACAATGACGCCAAGTTCGATGCGGTTGTGACCCTAGATGCCAAAGACATCAAGCCACAGGTCACCTGGGGGACAAACCCAGGCCAGGTAATTGCTGTAGACCAACCCATCCCAGCCCCTACTGACTTTGTCGATCCGGTAGAGCAGGCGTCGGCTGAAAAAGCACTGGCTTACATGGGCTTGGAATCAGGTAAAAAACTGTCTGATTTTGCAATCGATAAAGTCTTTATCGGCTCATGTACTAACTCACGTATCGAAGATATGCGTGCAGCAGCAGCGATTGCCAAAGGCCGCAAGGTTGCATCAAACGTGCAGGCACTGGTTGTTCCGGGATCGGAGCAAGTGAAAGCCCAGGCTGAAAAAGAAGGACTGGATAAGATTTTCATCGAAGCCGGTTTCGAATGGCGCCTACCAGGGTGTTCAATGTGTCTGGCGATGAATAACGATCGTCTTGGCCCTGGCGAGCGCTGTGCATCAACCAGTAACCGTAACTTCGAAGGCCGCCAAGGTCGCGACGGCCGCACCCACCTAGTCAGCCCAGCAATGGCAGCCGCAGCGGCTTGTGCGGGCCACTTTGTTGATATCCGCGAACTAGACAACGTTGCTGTGACGGCTTGAGAGAAGGAACGAAACAATGACAGGATTTAAACAACATACCGGATTGGTCGTTCCATTGGATGCAGCCAACGTCGATACCGATGCCATTATCCCGAAGCAGTTTTTGCAAAAGGTCACCCGTACCGGTTTCGGCAAGCATCTCTTCCATGACTGGCGCTTCCTTGATGATGCTGGCGAGCAGTCAAACCCAGAGTTCATCATGAATGCCCCGCGCTACCAAGGCGCAAGCATCTTGCTGGCTAGAGAGAACTTCGGCTGTGGTTCTTCGCGCGAGCATGCGCCATGGGCACTGGCAGATTACGGTATCCAGGTTATGATTGCGCCTAGCTTTGCCGATATCTTCTACGGCAACTCAATCAACAACCAGATGGTCCCGGTACGTCTGACAGAGCAGGAAGTCGATGAGATCTTCCAGTTTGTCGAAGGCAATGAAGGTGCTGAGGTCACCGTTGATCTAGAAGCGATGCTGGTAACAGCCAACGGCAAGCAGTACGGTTTTGAAATCGATGAGTTCCGCCGCCACTGCCTGCTAAACGGTCTGGATAATATCGGCCTGACCTTGCAACATGAAGACAAAATTGCTGACTATGAGCGTAACATCCCAGCGTTCCTAGCTTAGCCGAGCATACCTTACTGGCAACGGTAAAAAATGACGCCCCAAGCCTGTGCTAGGGGCGTTTTATTTTGTCTTTTTTGCAATAAAATCATTCCCTACCGGGTCGTCTAAGCTAATGATACCCAAGTATCTTGTTACCACTTTAGACAGTGATGCTTCACTGAGGATCCCCTATGCGTTTTATTGTCAGTCTGCTATTTCTCTTGCTATCGGCCAGTGCCATTTCGGCGCCCAAGGCCAATTTATGGCCCTACTGGCAGCAATATGCCACCAGCAACTCACAAACGGTTGATCACCGCCGCTGGCAGCGTCTGCTCGATAAATACCTTGTCGTCCAGCCTAACCAAACCTTGTTCCGCTATGGCCGGGTTACTGACAGCGACAAGTATGAACTGGACCGCTACCTGCGTGATCTTACCAAGCTCGATCCGCACCAACTAAACCGCAACGAACAATTTGCCTACTGGGTAAACCTCTACAATGCCCAAACGGTCAAGCTTATCCTCGATAACTACCCCATCTCGTCGATCACCAAACTGGGAGGCTTCTTCAACTTTGGGCCATGGGATGAGCAAGTGCTAACCATCAACGGAAAGACTCTCTCGCTCAATGATATCGAGCACCGTATCTTACGGCCTATCTGGCGTGACCCGCGTATCCACTATGTGGTCAACTGCGCCAGCTTGGGTTGCCCTGACCTCCAATCAGAAGCATTCACTGCCAACAACAACGAACGCCTGTTGGAGAAGTCAGCCGTACGCTTTATCAACAGCCGTAAAGGCGTCAACCCGCAAAGCGGAAAAACCACACTTTCTTCAATTTATGACTGGTATGGCAGTGACTTTGGTAGCCAGTCCCAACTCCAAAAGCACATTAACCAATACCGACAAGGGCCGCAGATCACCCTTAATAAGATCAGTTATGACTACAACTGGTTGCTCAATGATGCCAAGTAGTTAGAGCTTTTCTCTGGCCCCCACACTCATTCCAAATCTTATTACATGATTTGGGCATAAAAGAGCGTTCCTGCTGGCAACCCGTACCTCAGCACATTACAATAACAAGCGTTCTCATTGGGGAGCGCTTGTCGCTGAGATTGCTAAGGCAAAACCCACAGAACCTGATCCAGTTAATGCTGGCGTAGGAATTGAGTTCAATACGGTATGCCTTGTTATCCCGCGGGGCTGGCATGATGCCAGCCTTATGCTCAACCCTGTGCCGCTCATACGATTATTATTCCTCTTGCCGGACGCAAGAGCATCAGGAGCGCATAGTGAAAAAATTACTCCCTCTTCTTACCTTGGCTGCCGCTCCGGCACTGGCCGCGGACAATACCCTGACGGTTTACACCTACAGCTCATTCGCCTCAGACTGGGGACCGGGACCGGCGATCGAAAAAGCCTTTGAGGCACAGTGCGAGTGTAATTTGGAATTTGTCGCACTTGATGACGGGGTGTCCATCCTCAACCGTGTCCGCCTTGAAGGTAAGCGCACCAAAGCCGATGTACTGCTTGGCCTTGATAACAACCTGATTGCCGAAGCCAAGAATACCGGGCTGCTGACAGAGCACCAGGTTGATACCAGCGAAATTACCCTACCTAACGGATGGAACGACACCACCTTTGTTCCCTATGACTACGGCTATTTCGCCTTTGTCTATGACAGCACTAAACTGGCAAATCCACCCAAGAGTTTGGATGAGTTGGTCAACCGTGATGATTTGAGCATCATCTACCAAGATCCGCGTACCTCAACACCAGGGCAGGGCCTGATGCTGTGGATGAAATCGGTCTATGGCGATAAAGCCTCTGACGCTTGGCAGCAACTGGCCCAGAAAACAGTCACGGTCACCAAAGGCTGGTCTGAAGCCTACAGTATGTTCCTCAAGGGGGAGTCCGACATGGTGCTATCGTACACCACCTCGCCGGCCTATCACCTGATTGCCGAGCAGGATGGTAAGTACAAAGCAGCCGACTTCAGCGAAGGGCATTACATGCAAGTGGAGGTTGCCGCCAAACTAAAAAGCAGCCCTAACCAGGCGCTGGCCGATCAGTTCCTAGCCTTTATCCTGACCCCAGAGTTCCAATCCGTGATCCCGACGGGTAACTGGATGTACCCGGTGACGAATGTCGCGCAGCCCGCTGAATTCAAAGTGCTAACCCTACCCGTAAAGGCGTTGGAGTTTTCTGCCCAAGAGGTTGCCAAACAGCGCAGAAGCTGGGTACGCGAGTGGCAACAAGCACTGACCAAGTAGTAGGCACTCACTTTTGAACGCACGTACCACCCAACTGATGCCCGGTCTCATGACTGCCGGGCTCATTCTCTTTCTCGTGGTCGGGGCTCTTGCCGCCTTGATCAATGAAGCCAGCGATCTTGATATTGCCGCACTATGGAATGATCCATACCTACGGCATATTACCGGTTTCTCCTTTACCCAAGCCCTGCTCTCGACACTGCTGAGTATTGTGCCTGCTATTCCCGTTGCCTATGCCCTGTCACGCCGGCAATTCCCTGGCAAAGCCCTACTGATGCGGATCTTTGCCATGACCTTGGTACTGCCTGTACTGGTCGCAGTATTCGGCTTGTTGGCGATCTACGGAAACAATGGATTACTGGCCAGCGCACTGACTCAACTAGGGTGGCAGAGAAGCTTCTCGCTCTATGGCCTTCAGGGAATATTGTTGGCGCATGTGTTTCTCAACCTACCACTGGCGACCCGACTGTTTGTCCAAAGCCTTGAGGGGATCCCGTTTGAGCAGCACCAGCTGTCCACCCACCTCGGGATGTCCAGCTGGCAAACCTTCCGTTTTATCGCTTGGCCAAGACTACGCCAGCAGCTGCCCCATGCCATCGGTCTGGTGTTCATGCTGTGCTTTACCAGTTTTGCTGTCATTATGGCGCTGGGTGGCGGCCCCAAAGCAACGACCATTGAGCTGGCTATTTACCAAGCCCTGCGTTATGACTTTGATTTAGCTGGCGGTGCCATCTTGGCCTTGTGGCAAATGTTACTGTGCTGCAGCTTGGTATTAATGAGCCAGCGCTTTGCCAAGCCACTGGCGACCTCCAGCCAATCCGTCACCAACCCGCGCCAAAGTCAATTTGATAGCCTTGCCAGCCGCTGCTGGGATGGATGCTGGATAGGGTTGGCTCTGCTGCTGGTATTGCCCCCGCTGTTATCCGTTATACTTGCCGGACTTAATCGCCAGACCCTCGATGCCCTGAGCAGCCCGGGACTCTGGCTGGCGGTACAACACTCACTGCAAATAGCCAGTATTGCCAGCGTACTGGCATTGGTTGGGGGAACGGCAATACTCCTCACCAGCCGACAATGGCGGCTCCAACACCGCCGCTGGCAGGCAGACGGCTTGGATCTGATCGGCACTATTATTCTGGTCACGCCAGGATTGGTATTGAGTACCGGGATCTTCCTATTGCTGCGCCAGTTCACCGATGCCTTTGCTGCTGCGTTTTGGGTGGTCATTGCCGTCAATGCCTTAATGGCACTGCCGTATGTCCTCAAAACCCTCAGCCAGCCAATGCTCCATGTGGCCCAGCAATATGAACCACTGTGTCAGAGCTTGGGCATGAGTGGACTATCGCGGCTGAAGCTGGTGGAGTGGCGAGCCTTGAAAAAGCCGTTTGCCCAGTCATTGGCTATTGGTTTTGTCTTGTCTCTCGGCGATTTGGGTGCCATTGCCCTGTTTGGCAGTCAAGATTTTCAAACCCTGCCGCTCTATCTATTCCAGCTACTCGGCAGTTATCAAATGGACGCGGCCGCCGTAGCGGCATTGATCCTGCTGACCCTTAGCCTTGGTCTCTTCTCCTTGGTAGAAAAACTGATCATCCGGACTCCATCATGTTAAATTTGCAGCGTTTACAACATTGCTTTCACCATCCCAAGCAATCAGGCGAATCCACCCAGCTTTGTTTCGACCTCAGGGTAGAAGCCGGTGATATTGTTGCCCTGCTCGGCCCTAGCGGCGCAGGCAAAAGTACATTGCTTGCCATGGTGGCCGGCTTTCTTGCCCCTGATAGCGGCAAGCTCACGGTCAACGACCACCCCATTGAGCAGTTGCACCCGGCCAAGCGCCCGCTTTCAATCTTGTTCCAAGAACACAATTTGTTTCCTCACCTGAGTGTCTATGAAAATATCGGCCTCGGGTTGAGCCCCGCTCTCAAGCTCAGCGTTGAGCAGAAAGAAGAAGTCGTTATTGCGGCCACTAAGGTGGGGTTGCAAGGCTACCTCGACCGCTTGCCGGAGCAGCTCTCCGGCGGCCAACGGCAACGGGTCGCACTGGCGCGATGCCTGATCCGCCAGCGCCCTCTACTGTTACTCGACGAGCCCTTTTCGGCACTGGATCCGGCATTGCGCAAAGAAATGCTCGAGCTGGTCAGAAAGCTGGCACGAGAACAGGGCACGACCGTACTGATGGTCACCCACAGCCCGGAGGATGCACTTAAAATTGCCGACAAGTGTGCGTTTATCTATCAAGGACAGGTGAAAGTATTTGGCCCTAGCCAAGATATCTTAGTTACTCCGAGCGATCCGGCCCTCACGCAATACCTTGGCCATTAGAGCGTAAGGAATAAAACGACCATTAATGAAAAAGCGAGCCAAACGGCTCGCTTTTACTATTGGGTTAATGACCGGACCTGCAGTCGCTACAGGTTCTCCTCGGCAAACTCAGCCAAACGGCTGCGGACAACGCCATTGAGATAGATGTTGGCACTGCCTTCGAAATTCTTGAAACGCTCGACAATATAGGTCAAGCCCGACGTAACAGGAGAAAGGTAACTGGAGTCAATTTGGGCTAGGTTACCTGAACAAACCAATTTGGTGCCTTCCCCACAGCGGGTGATGATGGTTTTGATCTGTGAGGCAGTGAGATTTTGACACTCGTCCAGCAGTACAAAGGCATTCTGGATTGAGCGTCCCCGCATAAAGTTAACCGATTTAAATTGAATATTGGCCTTGTCGAAAATGTACTTCATTGAACCGTCAGTACACACATCGTTTTTGTGCAAAGCCTCCATGGTATCGGTGACCGCCGCGAGCCAAGGCATCATTTTCTCTTCCTCGGTGCCCGGAAGGAAACCGATAGACTCGGCAATTTCAGGGGTATTGCGGGTCACGATGATCTTGTCGTACATTCCTTTTTCAATTACCTGCTCCAGCGCCGCAGCCATGGCTAAGATGGTCTTACCACACCCGGCAGGGCCAGTCAGGATCACCAAATCAATCTTCGGATCCATCAAGGCATCAAATGCCATCCCCTGGTAGATGTTTTTTGGGTGGATCCCCCATGCCTGCCGGCTAAGCAAGCGTTCGTGGCCGATATCTTTCAGGGTCAGAGTTCCGGCGTCGATAGACTGGACCCTACCAGCAAAATCACTGTCCTCATCAATTAAGTATTGATTAATAAACGGTGCTTCGAACAACTCCGACGGCAGGGTATGCACCGTCGAGCGGCCCTTATTCTCCGAATAACATTCTCCGACCCGCTCCCAGAAATTACCACTAAACTTGTGGAACCCCTTGGTCAGCATTTTGACGTCATCAATCAGCTGATCGGTACGGTAATCATCGACAAAATACACCCCGGCGCCTTTGGCGCGCAGTCGCATATTGATGTCTTTGGTGATCAGTACCACTTCACGCGGTGCGTAATGGGCTTGGAGAAACAGCACGCCATTTAGGATACGGTTATCCCCGGCTTTGTCGGCAAAGGCATGGACCGTTTCGGTGACTTCGTAATCGGCAAAAATCGAGACCTTGCCAAGTCCGCCACCTTCGGGGCCAAGTGGGATCCCCTCGGCAATTTGCTCGGGAGTTGCGTCATGGAAGATATCTTCTAGGGCTCGGATGGCAACACGGGCATCACGGGAGACATCCCGCTTACTGTCCTTGATGCGATCGAGCTCTTCGAGCACGGTCATAGGGATAACAACGTCATGCTCTTTGAAGGAATAAACTGCGAGGGGCTCATGAAGCAGAATATTGGTGTCTAGAACGAAAACTTTCCTACCAGCTTCATCCATAGGTACCTCCTTGGTAACAAAACGGTGGGTTTTCCACCAGAGTTTTTCCTGTGCCCGTAAAAACGGGTTGTTACTATTAAAGACCGGAGATAATTAAAAAAATGTGACAGTTACAGTTTGGTACTTTCTTATCACAATGACCGTGACCTTGCTCACGGGTTGCAGTAACATTACTCCCCTTTTTTACCGGTGCGAATTCTGGCTTACACTTATATACCAATACACACTGCCAACAGCAGCAGATGGATACCATCTAGTACGGTATTACTTTGAGTGTAGTTCATAAATGCTGGCGCATCGGCTTCGCATTTTCCTTTATTTCAAATAATTAGAAGGTTTTAACCACTATGCCATTTGCTTTGGGTCAACGTTGGATCAGTGATACTGAAAGTGATCTGGGTCTAGGTACCGTCGTGGCTTCCGATGCCAGAACTGTGACTCTGATGTTCTCTGCCTGTGAAGAGAACCGCCTTTATGCTCGCAATGATGCACCTGTGACCCGTGTAATGTTCAATGTCGGTGATGTGGTTGAAAGCCATGACGGCTGGTCGCTCAACGTCGAGCAGGTCGATGAGACCGGCGGCATCTTTACCTACATCGGTACCCGTACCGATACCGGCGAAGAAAACGTCGCCCTGCGTGAGATTTTCCTCAGCAATCAAATCCGCTTCAACAAGCCGCAGGACAAGCTGTTCGCCGGTCAGATTGATCGCATGGATCGCTTCGCGTTACGCTACCGTGCCCTCAAGAACCAGTATGAGCAGCACAAAAGCCCACTGCGTGGCCTTTGCGGCATGCGTGCAGGTTTGATCCCTCACCAGCTGTACATTGCCCACGAAGTGGGTCGTCGTTACGCCCCTCGTGTCTTGCTGGCTGATGAAGTTGGTCTAGGTAAAACGATCGAGGCCGGAATGATCATCCACCAACAGGTGCTGTCTGGCCGTGCCGAACGTATTCTTATCTTGGTACCAGAAACTCTGCAGCACCAATGGCTAGTCGAAATGATGCGCCGCTTCAACCTGCACTTCTCGATTTTCGATGAAGATCGCTGTGTCGAAGCCTTTGCCGATTCTGCCAACCCATTCGATACTGCCCAATACGTGCTGTGCTCGCTGGACTTCCTGCGCAAGAGCCGCCGCCGTTTCGAACAAGCGCTGGATGCCGACTGGGATCTGTTGATTGTCGATGAAGCCCATCACCTAGAGTGGAGCGAAGACAAACCGAGCCGTCAGTATCAGGTGGTGGAAGCGCTAGCCGAAAAAACAGCGGGTGTGTTGCTATTGACGGCAACCCCGGAGCAATTGGGCCATGAAAGCCACTTTGCCCGCCTGCGCCTGCTCGATCCTGACCGCTTCTACGACTACGAAGCATTTGTCGAAGAAGAACGTCAGTATGCGCCGGTTGCCGATGCCGTATCACGACTGCTGTCAGGCGAAAAACTGGACAACGAAGCTAAGAACACCTTGGTTGAGCTACTGCCAGAGCAAGATATCGAGCCAATGCTTCGCGTCATTGAAGCCGGCGATGCCGACTCAGAGCAGCAACAGGCAGTTCGCCACGAGTTGATCGACAACCTGATGGACCGTCACGGTACCGGCCGCGTGCTTTTCCGAAACACCCGTGCCGCCATCAAGGGCTTCCCGCAGCGCCACCTCAACATGTATCCGCTGGAGCTGCCAACGCAGTACCAGACAGCGATGCGTGTCGCCGCGATGATGGGTGGCAAAATGAGTGTTGAGCAAAAGGCTTTCAAGCTGCTGTACCCAGAAGACATCTACCAGGAATTCGAGGGCGATTCGGCAACTTGGTGGCATTTCGATCCACGCGTTAACTGGCTACTGGATATGCTAAAAGCCAATCGTCAGGAAAAAGTGCTGGTGATCTGCTCCCGCGCCCAAACCGCCCTGATCCTCGAACAGGCATTGCGTGAACGCGAAGGGATCCGTGCAACCGTGTTCCACGAAGGCATGTCGATCATTGAGCGCGACAAGGCTGCCGCCTACTTCGCCCAGGAAGAGGATGGTGCACAGGTGCTGCTATGTTCTGAAATCGGCTCGGAAGGACGCAACTTCCAGTTTGCTAACCAATTAGTGATGTTCGATCTGCCGAATAACCCAGATCTGCTTGAGCAGCGTATCGGTCGCCTTGACCGTATCGGGCAAAAGCGCGACATCGAAATTCATGTCCCGCACCTACAAGGCACCTCACAAGCCCTGCTGGCGCGCTGGTACAACGAAGGTCTCAATGCCTTCGAAGAAACATGTCCGACCGGTCGTGCCATCTATGATGCCTTCAGTGACGATCTGCTTGAACTTCTGGCCAGCAACCAACAAGATGGTAACCAGCTAGATGAGCTCGTTGAGAAAAGTGCCGCGATGCACCTAGAGCTCAAAGGCAAGCTAGAGCAAGGTCGTGACCGCCTGCTGGAAATCCATTCCAACGGTGGCAATGACGCCCAGAAGCTGGTTGAAGAAATCAGTAGCAAAGATGGCGATACCAATCTGGTAAACTTTGCCCTAGGCCTGTTCGACACGATCGGCCTGAACCAGGACGATAAGGGTGAAAACGCCATTGTCGTCACGCCTTCTGAGCACATGATGGTCGCAAGCTATCCGGGCTTGCCTTACGATGGCTGTACCATCACTTTTGAACGTGACACCGCCCTGTCGCGCGAAGATTTGCACTTCATCAGCTGGGAACACCCGATGATCCAAGGCGGTATCGACCTGCTGCTATCAGAAGGTGTCGGTACTACGGCGGTATCGCTGTTGAAGAACAAGGCACTGCCAGCCGGTACCCTGCTACTGGAATTAGTATATGTCGTCGATGCCCAAGCACCGAAGCAATCCGGTATCGGCCGCTTCCTGCCGAAGACCCCGATCCGTATCCTGCTCGATGCCAAAGGCAATAACCTGTCGGCTAAAGTCGAGTTTGAAGGCTTTAACCGTCAGCTAAGCCCAGTCAACCGTCACCTTGGCAGCAAGCTGGTCAACTCGGTTCAGAAAGATATCCATGCCCTGATCGAAAGCGCCGAGCAGGTAGTTGCCAGTGAGCTGGTCACTATCCGTGAATCAGCCCAAGCAGAGATGGAAGCGACACTGCGTGCCGAACTAGATCGTCTTCAGGCCCTGAAAGCGGTAAACCCGAATATCCGTGACGACGAGCTGGAATTGATTGAAACCCAAATCCAAGATCTCACTGGCTATATCACTAAGGCGCAAATCCAATTGGACTCACTGCGCTTGATCGTCGTGAGCCACGGTTAACCCGTTTAAAGCGATATACTAAGCCGCCTTCACAGGCGGCTTTTTTATATCCATGAATTCGATGTCGAGAATATTGCCTTCTTTGCCATTGTTGATATTATCGCCGCCTTCCAACATCACGGGCTTTTTACTGGCCCTTTTTTGCAGACCCAGCAAACCATGAGCACACTGCCACAGATTGACTACAACCCACCCAAAGATCCTTGGTTGGATATCCTGTTTCAGGACGACGATATTATTGCGGTGAACAAGCCTTCAAGCCTGCTATCGAACCCCGGACGTGATCCTGCCTTCCATGACAGTATCTACACTCGAGTAAAGGCTGAATTTCCTGATGCGCATCTCATTCATCGCCTTGATATGGCAACCTCAGGTGTCATTATCCTCGCGCTGAACAAACAGTCTGAGCGCAATATCAAAATCCAGTTCCAGGATCGCCGCACCGAAAAAGTGTACTACGCCCGTACATTTGGCAATATCGAGCAAGATAGCGGTACTGTCGATCTGCCGCTGATCTGTGACTGGCCGAACCGCCCAAAACAAAAGGTTTGCTTCGACGACGGCAAACCGTCGGTGACCCACTATCAGGTGCTCGAACGTAGCAATGACACTAGCTTGGTGCGCCTGCGCCCGATCACTGGCCGCTCACACCAACTACGTGTTCACTTGCTCGCCTTGGGTCACCCTATCCTTGGTGATGGTTTTTATGCCCATCAGGACGCCAAAGCAATGGCCCCCCGCCTGCAGCTGCACGCCGCAGAGCTGAGTTTCTTCCACCCGCGTAGTGGTGAGCCAATGCATCTGTTTGCGCCGTGTGAATTCTTTACCGAAGCACCGCAAAAGACCCTACCGGATCACTATTCCACACCATAGGGCTTGAGTTGGCCGTCAAGGATAGTGTGTACTGAATTCATTATCCTTGACCCTTGAGCCTCGTTTTCGCCATGGAACAGATTGTTTTTCTCGACCGGGATACTATTCCGGGCCACATCGCCTTGCCATCCCCAGCCTTTGAGCACCAGTGGACACAACACCCAGCCACACGTCCCGATCAGGTTATTGAGCGCCTTGCTGATGCGACTATTGCTATCACCAACAAAGTCTTTCTGGATGCCGCTATTTTGGCCCAGCTCCCCAAACTCAAGATGATCGCCATTGCCGCCACCGGCACCAACAATGTCGATCTTGCTTATTGCCACGAGCATGGCATCACCGTGTGCAATATCCGTGGCTACGCCGTCGACTCGGTTCCTGAGCACGCCATTGCCATGATGTTCGCCCTGCGCCGAAACCTGCTGGGTTACCACCGGGATATTCAGCAAGGCGTGTGGCAGGAAAAAAATCAGTTCTGTTTTTTCACCCATCCAATCAAAGATATTCGCGGGGCTACGCTGGGACTTATCGGCAGTGGTGGATTGGGGCAAGCAATGGCAACGCTCGGACAAGCATTGGGTATGAAGGTAATCTTTGCCGACAGAAAAGGAGCAAAAAGCAGCCGCGAGGGATACCAGCCTTTCGACGACGTGTTGGCGCAAGTCGATGTACTCAGCCTGCATTGCCCGCTCAATAGCGAGACACTCAACCTTATCGGCTGCGATGAGCTAAAAACGATGAAAAACAGCGCAATCTTGATCAATACAGGCCGTGGCGGTTTAGTTGACGAACAAGCCTTGGTTGATGCCTTATCAGCTGGTGATATCGCGGGCGCCGGTTGCGATGTCTTTACCGAAGAGCCAGCAACCAATGACAATCCGTTAATTGCCAACAGCCACTTGCCGAACCTGTTGCTCACACCGCATGTCGCCTGGGGTTCCGATAGTGCTATTCAAACCCTGGCCAACCAGCTTATCGATAACCTCAATGCATTTTGTGCCGGCACACCACAAAATCAAGTTTGAGAGTTCGCTCCCTGCCCTAGATAGCAAAAAGGCGAGATCATTGATCTCGCCTTCTAGGCTCTATAGCTTTCCACTCATCCAAGCGCCTTATCCCTACTTAAATCCCTTCTCCTTGCGGATCAGATCATAGGCAGCTTGTAGCTCCTGGGTTTTCTGTTTGGCAAGCTCCATCATCTCAGGCGGCAAGCCTTTGGCTGCCAGCTTATCCGGGTGGTGCTCATTCATTTGTTTGCGGTATGCCCGCTTGAGCTCCTGGGAAGTGGCGGTATCTTTCACGCCTAGCACTTCATACGCATCAGCAAGCTGATCTTTGGTCGGCGCTTGTTGGAAGCCACCCTGTTGTTGGTTGAAGCCACCTTGCTGGAAACGAAATGCCGCTTCTTGCATGTGTAGGCGCTGTTCAAGCTGTCGTTCTGAAAAGCCCAATGAGCGTGCAATAACATGCAACAGCTGGCGTTCACTCGGGTGCAAACTGCCATCCGCAAACGCAGCCTGAATCTGTAATTCAAGGAAGAACTGCAGTAAATCTGCCCGCCCCGCACAACCTACGCGTACTTTGCCAAGTATTTCTTGTAACGGGAAACCGTCCTCTTTGCCATCACGAAAGGCATTCTGAGCTTGACGGCGCGATTCGCCATGAAGCCCCATCCTGTCCATAATAGCGCTGGCAACTCGGATTTCATCCTCGGTCACTCGTCCCTTGGCTTTCGCCACATGCCCCATAACGGCAAAGCCAGCGTGGAAAAATTCGGCTTGACGCTCAGCGCTGGATGCCTGATTTCCACCAAATCCCGCAAAACTTCGCCTTTGGTAAACTATTGATCGCGCTTTATCGAACTTATGGCCCAAAAAGAGACCTAACAACAGACCAAACGGCCCGCCAAGGAGGAAGCCAAAAAATGCCCCAAGTATTTTGCCCCAAACCTGCATTCGCTACTCTCTGGTAATTTGCTAAATTTAGAAATAATTCTCATGCATTACACCCGATAGCAAAAGCCAAAAAATGAGCCAAAAGATGCCGTCGGATAGAATTTGCATTATCATAGCTGGCATTTACTGGGAAAGCTTGTCAAAACCCAGTTAACAATAACAAATGCGCTAAAAACTTTATTACAGGAACGTTTAGTTAGATGTCATCTACTTCCCGCAGCTTATTGGCGACCATGATCAGCCTGGCACTTTTTGGCCCCACGGTGGCTTACGCAAACCAAGCCGTCTCAGAGAGTGCCAACGGCGACTCTGCGGTCAGTGATGAAACTGACGAGCTGGCGATGGTCCGTGGTGTCTGTATCGCCCCAGAGCAAATGCCTGCCGATCCGAACAATGAACCGATCAAGGTTACCGCTGATCAAGCCGAGGCCCTCAACAACAAAAGTGTTACCTACAACGGTGATGTTATCGTTCGTCAAGGCAACCGAACTGTGGTCGCTGATACCGCCAACCTACAACAACCCGAAAATGTTGTCACGGCCGAAGGAAATGTCTATTTTCATGACGGTACCATTGAGGTGTATTCGGATCGCATCCAGAGCAACCTCGACACCGAAGACTCCCAAATGGAGAACGCCGTCTACAACATGACCTGTGAAGCGGGCCGTGGTGAGGCTGAGCGTGTGACCAAAAACGGCATCTCGTACTATCGCTTAAAAAATGGTACTTACACCACCTGTCCTGCGGGTGATAAAAGCTGGCAGTTCTCGGCCACCAGCATCGAGCGAGAAGCAGATTCACCCTTTGCCGATCTCTACAACGCCCGCTTCGAAGTGGCCGATGTCCCAGTTTTCTATATGCCGTACTTGCGGGTACCTGTCGGTAAAGAGCGCCTCACTGGTTTCCTATACCCGTCAGTCAGCTATGGCTCCCGCGATGGTTTTGAGCTGGAGACCCCGTTCTATTGGAACATCGCGCCCAACTATGACATGACCATCACGCCCAAGTACATGAGTAACCGAGGCCTGCAGCTCAACGCCGACTTTAGGTATTTAACCGAATTCGGCAAGGGTGAATTATCCGGTGAATATCTGGGCGATGATCAGGAAGCCTCTGACAAAGATCCGCGCTGGGGCTTCAACTGGTCCCACAATGGTATGTATAACCAACATTGGTTATTCGAAGTTGACTACAGCAAGGTTAGTGATCCGACATACTTCTCCGATATCGACTCCAGTATTGGTGAACGAGAAGACAACAACCTGCTGCAAACCGCCGAGGTGTCTTATCGTGACCGTAATTGGGATTCAACCCTTCGAGTCAGAGACTTCCAGCCTTTAACATTGGGCGTATCATCAAGCTACCGTCTGATGCCGCAGGTGGAGGCGAACTATTATTATGAAGATATGCCATACGGGTTGGACTTCTCCCTCAATAGCCATGTCAGCCGGTTTGAAAATGACGACCCAGACAAACCTACCGCGGATCGCGTTCATTTTGAGCCGACGCTCACGCTGCCTTATGCGACACCTTGGTGGTCAGTGACCAGTGAGGCCAAGCTGATGTACACCTATTACAATCAGGACTTTGATCCCAACGCCCAAGAAATCATAGATAAAGGCCTCGAACTTGAGGAAAGCGTCTCGCGCACCGTCCCGAGCATCCGTCTTCACAGTGGCTTGTATTTAGAACGGGACACGCTTATTTGGGGCGACAGCTACACCCAGAGCCTTGAACCGCAAGTCCAGTACTTATATGTCAAAGATGTTGACCAGAAAGGTATTTATGATGCTTACGACACCACTTTGATGCAAACAGATTACTATGGGCTGTTCCGTGACAAGCGCTACTCCAGCGTCGATCGTATTGCCGCTGCCAACCAGTTTACTGTCGGGGCAACATCTCGCTACTTCGATAACCAATTCAAAGAGCGTTTCAATATTGCGATAGGACAAATATTCTACCTCAATGAGTCTGGCCGAAACCTAGATAGTAATAACGAAACTAGCCCTAATTACTCGGCAACAGCACTAGAATCTGACTTCAATTACGATGACTGGTTATTTTTCCATGGCGGCGTGCAGTATGACGCCAGCAAAAAAGATCTCCAGTTTGCCAACGGTGCTGTTGAATATCGAGAGGGTGGCACTTTTAGCCAGCTCAACTATCGCTATATCTCCAAAGAGTACCTGCTGGATAACATCCTCGACGAAGACCAGTTAAACCGCTATACCGAGGACGGTATATCGCAACTTGGTTTTTCAACCGGTTTTCCTATTTACGACGGCGTGTCACTACGTGGTGATTACTACCATGACCTGACCGAGAACCAGATGCTGGAAGGGCAAATCAGCCTGAACTTCCGTACTGCTTGCTGGATGATTAGCCTCGGCTACAACGAATATCTGAAAACGCGTTCGAATGTATCGACAAGCCCTGCAGAATACGAACAGAACTTCAGTATCTCGTTTAGCCTCATAGGGCTTGGGTTGGCACCAATAGGATCGACCAACGACAATAACTCTATTGGCTACGGTCGCCCTTTCTACCTCAATAATTAATAGATGGAAGGGCCAGCCCTTCCCATCAAGAATCAACGCGCCCCGGCGCCCGATGGAAACAAACTATGAAAAATTGGAAGTCTAGTCTGCTCGGTATTGCACTATTGGGCCTTTCTGCCGGCACTATTGCCGCACCGCAACAACTTGATAGTATTGTCACGATCGTCAATGACAGCGTGATCTTACAAAGCGATGTCGATGCCATGCTGAAAACCGTGCGCATGAATGCCGCCGGTCAAAACCAGCCGCTTCCGCCGGACGATGTACTGGTTAACCAGATCATGGAAAAACTGGTGATGGAGACCCTGCAACTCCAGCAGGCCGAGCAATTCGGGATCCGTATCGACGATAACCGCCTTGATCAGGCCATCAATCAAATGGCCGCCGAGCAGCAGATGACCGTTGGCCAGTTACAACAAACGCTGGCAGCCAATGGCATCAGCTACTCAATGTTCCGCGAGCAAATGCGCCGTGATATGACCGCCAGTGAAGCCCGTACCATTCAGGTGCGCCGCCGGATCAATATCCTGCCGCAGGAAGTCGAAACCTTGGCAGGTCAACTCAGCCAGCAAGAGCAGCAGGGCGTGCGCTACAACGTCAGCCATATCCAGCTTCGTGTTGAAGAAGGAGCTACCGCGGTTGAGCGTGATGAAGTGGCCAAAGAAGCCAAGCAGATCGTCAACCAGCTAAAAGACGGTGCTGATTTTGCCAATTTGGCTTACAGCTACTCCAAAGGCCCGAAAGCCCTTCAGGGCGGTGAGTGGGGCTGGATGCGTAAGGAAGAAATGCCAACTATTTTTGCTGATCAAATCCAATCTCAAGGCACCGGTGCTATCGTCGGGCCATTCCGCAGCGGTGTCGGCTACCATATCCTAAAAATCAATCAGGTTGATGGTTTAGAGACTATCTCTGTTACCGAGGTCAATGCCCGACATATCCTGGTGAAGACATCGGTGATCCTCAGCGACGAAGGTGCACAGGAACAGCTTGAGCAAGCTCGTCGTTCCATCTTGGCTGGCGAGCGTAGCTTTGCCGATGCCGCCCAAGCCCTAAGTGCCGACCCAGGTTCTGCAGCCAACGGCGGTGAGCTAGGCTGGCAAACGCCTGATCTCTACGTGCCAGAGTTCAAGGATAAGGTGGAGACCTTGCCTGAAGGCATGATCAGCGAACCGTTCAAAACGGTTCACGGCTGGCACATTGTTGAGGTTCTTGACCGCCGCGATGTCGATCGCACCGATGCCGCAGTGAAGAACCGTGCCTATCGCATCTTGTTCAGCCGTAAATTCAACGAAGAAGCACAAGCTTGGCTGCAGGAACTGCGTGCCGGCGCTTTCATAGAACAACCGGAACGTGCTGATGACCAAGGTTAAACGTATTGCGATAACCCCAGGAGAGCCTGCAGGGATCGGCCCTGATTTGGTGCTAGCCCTTGCCCAGCAAGATTGGCCACACCAACTTGTCATTTGTGCTAACGCTCAGCTTATGGTAGAACGTGCAGCCCAACTCGATTTGCCATTGGCGATTAAGGCCTATGACTCCAGCCAACCGGCCAAGCCTCACCAGGCTGGTACCTTAGTGGTTGCCGATCTGCCTCTGGCAGCGGCTGTCGAGGCTGGCACGCTAAACGAGCTGAATGGGCATTATGTGCTAAACACCTTAGAGCGTGCAGCACAGGGCTGTATGGACGGCGAATTTGCCGCTGTGATCACAGGTCCAGTGCACAAAGGGGTGATCAACCGAGCGGGAGTATCGTTCAGCGGTCATACCGAGTTCTTTGCCCAGCAATCCAATACCGCTCAGGTAGTGATGATGCTAGCAACCGAAGGCCTACGAGTCGCACTGGTCACCACTCACATACCGTTGGCCTGTGTCTCCAAAGCCGTTACCGAAGAGCGTTTACAGCAGGTTATCCGTATCCTGCATGCTGATCTTGTCAGCAAGTTCGGCATTGCCGAACCAAAGATTTATGTCTGTGGTTTAAATCCACATGCCGGCGAAGATGGCTGCCTAGGCTCCGAGGAGATCGATGTGATCAGCCCGGCGCTGGAGCAGCTCCGCCAACAGGAAGGAATGGATCTGATTGGCCCACTACCAGCAGATACCATCTTCCAGGAAAAATATCTGGCCGATGCCGACACGGTACTGGCCATGTATCACGATCAAGGGCTGCCAGTGCTGAAATTCAAAGGCTTTGGTAAATCTGTCAACATTACGTTAGGCCTGCCCTTCATCAGAACCTCAGTAGATCATGGTACCGCACTGGAACTTGCCGGTACCGGACAGGCGGACACCGGTAGCCTTTGGACAGCGCTATCGCACGCCCTTGAATTGGTAGAAAAGCAAACATGAGCAGCGATCAGGTCCACCTAGGCCACCGCGCGCGTAAGCGCTTTGGTCAGAACTTCTTGAATGACCCATACATCATTGACGGTATCGTATCGTCAATTAACCCTCGTCCAGGCCAGAACCTAGTAGAAATCGGCCCGGGTCTGGGTGCGATCACCGAGCCTGTCGGCAAAATGGTCGATAAGTTCACTGTTATCGAACTTGACCGTGATCTGGCCGAGCGCCTGCGCAACCATCCGGATCTTGGTGACAAACTAACGATCCATGAAGGCGATGCAATGCGCTTTGACTTCACTCAGCTGATCAAAGAAAACAACAAGCTACGCATTTTCGGTAACTTGCCATATAACATTTCAACGCCGTTGATGTTCCACCTTTTCTCTTTCCATGAACATATTGAAGATATGCATTTCATGCTACAGAAAGAGGTGGTTAACCGCTTGGCAGCCGGCCCTGGCAGCAAAGCGTATGGTCGCCTGACCGTAATGGCCCAGTACTACTCTCGAGTAATGCCTGTACTGGAAGTACCGCCAGAGTCGTTTGTACCAGCACCAAAGGTTGACTCTGCCGTTGTGCGAATTACACCCTATGAAACTCTGCCATATCCATGTACTAACCTTAAATGGTTGGATCGTGTTTGCCGCGAAGGTTTCAACCAACGCCGCAAGACTATTCGCAACTGTTTCAAGGCACTGTTGACTGTCGAGCAGTTGGAAGCACTGGGGATCAACCCTGGTCTGCGCCCAGAAAACCTGACGCTTGAACAGTTTGTCGATATGGCTAACTGGCTGGATGCAAATCACAACCAATAAATGTGCAGGCGCCAGTGACATTGATCTCGCTACCGGGATCTTGACGTAGACCCGGTAGCTTGCCAAGAAAGGATGCATAACAATGACAACGAACATGACGCCAACCATCCGATGCCGGGTAGTGACCCACTACATCGAAGAGCAATCCGAACCCGACAATCAACGCTATGTTTTTTCCTACACCATCACCATTGTCAATTTAGGTGTCGGCGAAGCCCAACTGCTCAGCAGACGTTGGCTGATCACCGATGCCAACGGTAAGAAGCTGGTGATTGAAGGAGAAGGGGTGGTCGGTGAACAGCCAACTATTGCGGCCAATGAAGAATACACCTATACCAGCGGCACTATCATTGAGACACCACTCGGGGTCATGGAAGGACATTACGTCATGGTCAATGCAAATGGTGACGAGTTTGTCGCAGAAGTTTCACCATTCCGCCTGTCGATGCCTAATATTCTCCACTAAAGGATCACTATGTCGACCTATCTTGTTGGCGATATCCAAGGTTGCCTTGATGACTTGCGTCAATTGCTCGATACTGCCGGTTTCGATCCGCAACACGATGAACTTTGGCTAACCGGCGATCTGGTCGCCCGCGGTCCTCTCTCGCTTGAAACACTGCGCTTTGTCAAAAGCCTCGGCAAGCAGGCAACAACGGTATTGGGTAACCACGACCTCCACTTACTCGCCGTCGCCGAAGGTATTGCCAAAAGCAAAACCAAAGACAAGCTTCAGCCTATCTTTGATGCACCAGACCGAGATGAATTGCTACACTGGCTACGCCAGCAGCCATTACTGGCTGAGCACCCGACGCTTCCCTTTGTCATGACCCATGCCGGTATTCCTGCCCAATGGAACCTCCAACAGGCCCGAAAGCAAGCCAGAGAGGTTGAGCAGGTACTACAAGGGGATAACCACCTCTGGTTATTGAAAAATATGTATGGCAATGGTCCTGATTGCTGGTCTCCGGATTTGCAAGGTATCGAGCGCTATCGCTATACCATCAATGTTTTTACCCGTATGCGTTTCTGCTACCCGGATGGCCGGCTCGATATGGCGTGTAAAGTCTCCCCCAAAGAAGCGGCTAGCGAGCAGCTAGTGCCATGGTTCACCCTAGCACGTCCAGAAATCGGCAAGAAGATGATCTTCGGCCACTGGGCAGCTCTGATGGGGTATGAAGACGATCAGGTGATAGGCCTCGATACAGGCTGCGTATGGGGCAATAGCATGACCCTGCTGCGCTGGGAAGACGGTGCGCGCTTCGAGCAAGCCTGCCCGGTACATGCCTGATAGGCACTTCCCTTTACGTCCATAATAAAAAGGCTTGCCAATTGGCAAGCCTTTTTAATCCGAACGCTATTGAGTCGATTAGCGCTCCAAAATCACAAACCGCATATCATGGGCATTTTTCTCGTCTGCCGTATACGATTCGCAGTGCACTTCCTGCCAGTTTTCTCCCCACTCAGGGAATTGGGTATCGCCCTCAACATCCAAGTCAATGAAGGTCAGATACAGACGATCAGCATCGACCAGACACGCAGCATAGATACTCCCGCCGCCGATCACCATCAATTCATCGACATCACCGGCAGCTTGTTTGGCCGCATTGATATCAGCAACCACAGTGACCCCTTCGACTTGATAATCAGCATTGCGGCTGATCACGATATTGTGCCGGCCCGGCAAGGGGCGGCCAATGGACTCAAAGGTTTTCCGTCCCATTACAACCGGTTTACCCATTGTCACTTTCTTGAACCAGGCAAAATCGGCAGGCAAGTGCCATGGCATGGCGTTATCTTTACCGATGATCCGCGCCTTAGCCATCGCGGCAACCATACTGATCTTCATATTCTCTCCTCTATTCCTGTTGGCAAGAGTTATACCACAGGACGACGGCGATAAAATAGCAAGCCAGGCATCGCAAGGCCGATTGCGAGAGACGCTACGATAAATACCGCCTTGAGCATGTTTTCCACCAGCAATCCCAACAACTCGGGCGTAAATCCGCGGTGGTTGATTTCCACCAAGGCAATCATCGCTTTGAAGGCAAACACACCGGGGACCATAGGGATCATTGCGGCAACGGTAAACACCTTGGGGTGAGCCAGAAAACGGTGTGACCAGTGAACCCCGATCATCCCGACCAGCGTCGCTGCACACAAGGTTGCCCACTCAATCGACAGCCCCCAATGCATTAAGGCAAAACGGCAACCATGGCCCAGCGCACCGCCAATGGCACAATACTTCAGTGCCTTCGGCGGCACATTAAACACCAGCGCGAAGCCGACTGCAGGAATCATAGCAAAGAACATATCATTGAGCAGAGCGAACAAAAATGTGGTAGAAATCATCACAGCCACCCCCATACACCCAGCACATTCATTGCAGCGACTATCCCCATACTGGTCGACAAGGTCAGCAAACTGGCCATAGTCCAGCGGGCGATCCCCATATTGGAATACCCCTTTACCATGTCTGAAATTGCGTTAATGAGCGGGAACCCCGGCACCAGCATCAAAACCGATGAGGCCATAGCTAAAAACGGGGCTTCACCGATTTGATACACTTGCCCAAACCCGGATATTAAGGTGGTCACAAAGGCGGTTACACCGAAGTTGAGCAGTGGGTTGAAATGGCAGTGGGCGATCTCCTGCCGGACAAACATCCCCACCGCCGACGCGACGAAAGTCAAGGCGAACACCGGCCAATCACCACCCGCTAGGCGGCTGAAAGAAGCACACGATAGACCGATCATCACGATCACCAGATATCGGTTATAACGCATCGGCCGAATCTGTTCGAGCCGTTGATGTACCCCGTCGACATCCAGCATCCCTCGCTCAGCGATGATGCACACCCGTTGAATTTCGGTCACCACCTGCATGTTGATCCCGCGGTCTTGGCATCGGCGAGTGGTCGTGATGCAACGTCCATGGCTGAGGGTCGTCAGCACCATGGAACTGGCAGACAAGGAGACCTCAACACTGTCGACCCCCAAAGCTAACCCTAAGCGCCTGGCAACATCCATCACCAAAGTACTTTCCGCTCCATGTTGCAACAACCGTTGTCCCGCCAATACCGCAAGGCGAGAAATCTCCCGCTGTACTGGCTCGGTCAATGCCCCGCTTGGCTCTTCCATTGTGTCTTCTGCCTCAAATCTGTGAACTGGATGATGAATTATCATACAAACTTACAAATATCAGCTTGATTAGGCACAAAAAAACCGCCCTTGCAGGCGGTTTTTATCGTGCTGAGTAATTATTGGTTACGGCTTGTAGATGATCTCTACATCGTAGTCGTCTTCGTTCCAATCATCCCAGTCGTCATCATCATCGTCATCACTCTTCTCAGCGTTTTTAATTTGCTGTTCGTGATAATCATCCCACTTGAACTCAACTTTCTTCTCTTCAGATTCATCATCATCATCTTCAAAGTCAACAGCAGGCATTGATTCGATCTGACGCATAAGATCGTAGGTAAGCTCTTTGGTGCCCGTACGATTTAGTGCCGAGATACAATAGTAATCATCGTCCCATGCCAGAGCGTCTAAGATCTCTTCGATCTTCTCTTGCGCTTCTTCTTCTGGCATCAGGTCCGCTTTATTAAATACTAACCAACGCGGTTTATTCGTTAGCTTTTCACTGTACTGATTAAGCTCATTGATGATTGTAAATGCATTTTCGATAGGATCTGAACCATCAGCAGGTAGCAAGTCGATCATGTGCAATAGCACTCGACAGCGCTCAAGGTGCTTCAAGAAACGAATACCTAAACCAGCACCGTCAGCAGCACCTTCAATCAAACCCGGAATATCGGCAACAACAAAGCTACGATCGCTATCAACGCGAACCACACCTAGGCTTGGCACAAGTGTGGTAAACGGATAGTCAGCCACTTTGGGTTTTGCCGCTGATACAGAACGGATGAATGTTGATTTACCCGCATTTGGCAGACCAAGCATCCCCACATCAGCCAGTAGCAATAGCTCTAGTCGAAGGTGACGAACCTCGCCCTTGGTACCCATTGTTTTCTTACGCGGAGCACGGTTTACAGAAGACTTAAAACGAGTGTTCCCCAACCCATGGAAACCACCTTTCGATACCATGATCTTCATGCCGTGCTGCGTCAAATCGGCAATCACTTCACCGGTCTCTTCATCGACAGCACGGGTACCAACTGGAACGCTTAAGACCTTGTCGGCACCACGTTTACCGGTACAGTTACCACCACGACCATTTTCGCCACGTTCAGCGGCATAAAATTTTACAAAGCGATAGTCGATCAATGTATTGAGGTTTTCATCGGCCAGTAGGTAAACATCACCACCGTCACCGCCGTCACCACCGTCAGGTCCGCCTTTCGGTACATACTTTTCAGTACGGAAACTAACGGTACCATTACCACCGTCACCAGCATCGGCCCGAATCACCGCTTCATCTACAAACTTCATCTCTTTCTCCGCACTGTGGCGTTAAAACTCTTCAACCCGGATCGCTCTGTCCAAGTAGCTATTAACCTATTGTACAACCAAATGTCATGCTTATCTGACCTTTTGACACGTACAACCGCGGGCAACGCTGGTGCCCAATATTACTTTCGCTTCAGTAAGCGATGACCGATAGCACTGAACATAGCACCACCGACAACGACCATAGCTCCGGCATACCCCCATTGGTTAAGGGCTGCAGGCGCGACATAGTCAGGCCAGACCAAGCTGGCCAGATCCACAAATAGGATCGTGAACAACGGTGCTAAGGTGATCACCGCACTGACCTGCGATGCCTGCCAACGCGCCATCGCTTCAGCGAACGCCCCGTATCCCACTAACGTGTTGAGGCAGCAAAAAATCAGCATACCTAACTGACGAGGATCCATTTCCTGGATCTGGCTCGGGGTAGCAACCGGCGTCAGGATCAAAGCGCAGATCACGTAGATCATCAACAATATCTGCGGCGACGAAAACTGCCGTAGCATTCGCTTTTGGGCCAAGGCATAAACCACCCACACCATCGCAGCAGCTACCGCCAGCAACACACCGGTGGTATATGCGCTCATGCTGGTAAACAGTTCAGCCAGACGCTCATTGAAAAATAGTAGCAACCCGGTCAGAAGGGCTATCACGCCCACAACCTGATGCTTGCCTAGCGTTTCTTTAAACAACCAGACACTAGACAACAGCAGCATCATTGGCGCCAGTTGCATAATCACCTGGACAACAGCCGGGTTTAAGTACGACAACGAACTGTTGAACAACACAAAGTTACCTGCAAGCCCCAAGCTTGCCAGCAACATAAGAATGGCTCCCTGACGTCCGAGCCTGCTGAGGCTTGGCAAATTACGTCGGTAGGCTAGCCACAGGCCTAATCCAGTGGCCGCTGTCATGAATCGATACCAGACGATGGTAAAGGGATCCATCACCTCGACAGCCTGCTTCATTGCAATGGGCAGCGCTCCCCAGAATACGGCGGTCAATAACGCCAGGGACATCCCGACTAAGGGATTTTGCTGTGGCATAAAGCCTCCCATAAACAAAAAGCCCCGCCAGTAGGCAGGGCTTTATCATTCGTGTCGAGACTGAAATTATTCAGCTTCGATAGAAACGAATTTACGGTTCTTAGGACCTTTAACTTCGAACTTCACTTTACCATCAGATAGAGCGAATAGAGTGTGGTCTTTACCTAGGCCTACGTTGTTACCTGCGTGGAACTTAGTACCACGCTGACGTACGATGATGTTACCTGCTAGTACAGATTCGCCACCGAAACGCTTAACACCAAGACGTTTACTTTCTGAATCGCGGCCGTTACGAGTAGAACCGCCAGCTTTTTTGTGTGCCATCTTTAAATTCTCCTGTTATTAAGCGCTGATGCCAGTAATTTTGACTTCAGTGAACCACTGACGGTGGCCCGCTTGCTTACGAGAGTGCTTACGACGACGGAACTTAACGATTTTTACTTTATCGCCACGACCGTGTGTAACTACTTCAGCAGTTACTTTACCGCCAGCTACAAAAGGTGCGCCTACAGTTACTTCTTCGCCGTTGGCTACTAGAAGAACTGAGTCGAATTCAATGCTAGCGCCAGTTTCAGCGTCTAGTTTTTCTAAGCGTAAGGTCTGGCCTTCGCTTACACGGTGTTGTTTACCACCACTTTGGAAAACAGCGTACATGTCTTACTCCGCTTGTCCGCATAGGCCATTTGCCACGTATAATTTGGGCAATGGGTATGCGCTTAATCTTGTCATCAATAGGGCGCGAATGTTACGCGAAATCAGGGCTACTGGCAAGCGCTTGTGCAAAGAAAATTGGCGAAAAGCTGGTCAGTAATAAAAGTCATTGATTTAAACGCAATCGAGGTTATGAAGATTGCTGTCTTTTAGTGTAATATTCGATAATTAATTATATCGGTTGATGAACAAATCTTAACTATGCAACCCTTTTGAATCTGACTGTGAGCCACTTCCCATCCTGATTGGGCTGGTTTTTCAGCTTGAGTCAAAACCAGTTAAGCTACCAACCGACACGCATAACAATCCGCCGGGTGCGGCACATTATTTTGCTGGATGTACAATGGATTTCAAAGCTATCCAAGCGCTCACTGCCAATGATATGGCACAGGTCGACGCGAAGATACTGGCTCAACTGAACTCAGATGTAGCCCTCATTAATCAACTAGGTTTTTACATTGTCAGCGGCGGCG
Source organism: Photobacterium sp. DNB22_13_2 (assembly GCF_052873915.1). Taxonomy (NCBI): domain Bacteria; kingdom Pseudomonadati; phylum Pseudomonadota; class Gammaproteobacteria; order Vibrionales; family Vibrionaceae; genus Photobacterium; species Photobacterium sp. DNB22_13_2. The sequence continues at coordinate 24,255 of NZ_JBNNXU010000017.1, read as the reverse complement.
GCAAGCGCATACGCCCGATGCTTGCTGTACTGGCAGCCCGTGCTCTTGGTTATCAAGGCGAACAACATACAACTGCTGCGGCATTTGTGGAATTTATCCATACCGCAACCCTACTGCATGATGACGTCGTCGATGAATCGGATATGCGCCGTGGTAAAGCCACTGCCAATGCCATGTTCGGAAATGCGGCCAGCGTCTTGGTGGGCGATTACATCTACACCCGCTCATTCCAGATGATGACTAGCCTACGATCCTTGCGGATCCTCGATGTCATGAGCGAAGCAACCAATGTCATTGCCGAAGGGGAAGTACAGCAGTTAATGAACTGCAACGATCCCGATACCACCGAAGACAGCTACATGCAGGTGATCTACTCTAAGACTGCCCGCCTGTTCGAAGCCGCAACCCAGATTTCCGCCATCTTGGTAGAAGCGCCAGAAGAAATTGAGCGCGCCCTGCAAGACTACGGCCGCTATCTCGGCACCGCCTTCCAGCTGATTGACGATGTGCTGGATTACAATGCCGACGGTGACGAGATGGGTAAAAACGTCGGTGATGACCTGGCGGAAGGCAAGCCTACTCTTCCTCTACTTCACGCGATGCAACATGGTAATGCAGAGCAGTCGGCGATGATCCGAGAGGCGATAGAGAAGGGCAATGGCCTTGATAAGCTAGAGCCTATCCTCACGTGCATGAAACAGGCCGGTTCGCTTGACTATACTCAGCAACGAGCAGAAGAAGAGGCCGAGAAAGCGATTGCCAGCCTAGCTCCGATTGCAGACAGTGAATACAAAGACGCCTTGATTGCACTGGCCCACCTAGCGGTCCATCGCAACAAGTAACGCAATAGCCTTACATAAAAAAGCCTGCCACCCGGCAGGCTTTTTTTGATCCTATCCCAGCCAAAGGCCGTAACCGTTCATTGCAATCACTATATTCTATAGTTATATCAATAAAGGCTGGATCATTGATGATCATGACAGGAGGCCATTATGCAAGCTAAAGAACTTAAGTCTGGAATGTGGGTGGAGTACCAAAACGGGGTCGCCGAAGTTATCGACGTGGATCAAAACCACAACACCGCGATCATTGAGAGCATGAATGATCACCGTCGGATCAACATCAACTGTGATGATCTTGTCGACCAGCCTCAACTCCACATCGGCTGTGATAACTATTATTAATTACTGACGACGATCTTCCCGTCATTTCACCCCGTACAAGTAAAAAAGAAGCGGCCCCTAGGCCGCTTCTTTAAATTCTTACTCACAGATTACTTTGCTGCAAACTCTTCGCCTTTGGCGATGTCACCATGAAGCGTGTCCATCATGCCTTCCAGCGCTTCTTGCTCGAATGCACTCAGCGTACCGTAATCCATCACTTCTTCGACGCCTTCTTTGCCTAGCAAGATAGGTTGTGCGAAGAAACGTGCATGCTTGCCATCACCTTCGACATAAGCACACTCAACCTGACCTGTCTCGCCTTGCAGCGCACGAACCAGAGAAAGACCAAAGCGACAAGCCGCCTGACCCATAGAAAGAGTTGCAGAGCCACCGCCCGCTTTTGCCTCTACCACTTCGGTACCAGCATTCTGGATACGTGGTGTCAGCGCCTTAATTTCTTCTTCTGTGAACTCAACACCTTCTACCTGTGAAAGTAGCGGCAGAATTGTCACACCAGAGTGGCCGCCGATCACAGGTACACGGATCTCACCTGGGTCGACATTTTTCAGCTCCGCGACAAATGTCTCAGAGCGGATAACATCCAGTGTAGTCACACCAAACAGCTTGCGCTTGTCATAAACCCCCGCTTTTTTCAACACATCAGCTGCGATAGCAACAGTTGTGTTTACAGGGTTAGTGATAATACCCACGCACGCTTTTGGACAAACCACTGCAATTTTTTCAGCCAATGACTTCACGATACCTGCGTTCACGTTGAACAAGTCGGCACGATCCATTCCTGGTTTACGGGCAACACCCGCAGAAATAAGAACAACATCAGCACCTTCTAGTGCTGGTGTTGGATCTTCACCGGCATATCCCTTGATAGAAACAGGAGTTGGGATATGGCTCAGATCAGCCGCAACACCTGGTGTTACAGGGGCAATATCATACAAAGCCAGATCCGAACCCGCTGGCAGACGATTTTTAAGCAACAGGGCAAGAGCCTGACCGATACCACCGGCCGCACCAATTACAGCAACTTTCATGTTCGTTCTCCTTTACGATAGAAGTATATAATTTCAGACCTAATCATATGAAATCACAGTTTATTTAAAACACTGATTTCATATTACAAGCAGAACTGACGTTATAGTAACCTATAAAAAAATACAATCAGATGCCACCAGCTTTGCGATATCACGCATAGGCAAGAACAAAATGTGCTACATCCCTATAACATCCCCCCTTACATCATTGACGTTCGTATCGAGTAGAGCCTGCATATACATCAATAACTATTCACTTTTCACGGCTATAATGGTGATACATGCACCAGTTTACTTGAACACTGTTTGCTTGGATCCAAAAAGTTGTGCCAGAATACAGCACCTCGTCCCTGGACATGACATTTACTTATGCGAAATTCAGATAAACAAGAGCGCTTAGTCAAAGCGTTCAAGGCAATTCTAAAAGAAGAGAAATTCAGCTCTCAAGGCGAAATCGTCGACGCATTGAAAGCTCAGGGGTTCGACAATATCAACCAATCCAAAGTCTCTCGCATGTTGACGAAATTCGGTGCAGTGCGTACCCGTAATGCGAAGATGGAAATGGTCTACTGCCTACCAATCGAGCTTGGCGTACCTACAACAAGTAGTCCTCTCAAAGAGTTAGTGATGGAAGTTGGCTATAACAGCGCTTTAGTTGTTATCCATACCGGCCCGGGTGCAGCCCAAGTTATTGCCCGCTTGCTAGACTCTCTTGGCAAGGCTGAGGGGATCCTAGGTGTAGTTGCCGGCGACGATACCATCTTTATTACCCCAACCAATACCATCTCGACAGAAGAGCTTTACGACTCTGTCTGTGACCTGTTCGACTACAGCAAGTAATTGCTTATCTATACCACGATACTAGGTAGCAAACGATGCGTTTGACTGCCTAGTATAGTGAGAGTTCCGTCACAATAAGACAAACTTTCACCGATTCTTCACGCCTCACGCAAGCCATTGATTGCTTTAAATAATTATTCTATCTTCTCTTACTGTCAGTAACTATTTCCACGCTGTAATCGCCCCATTCTCATTAACATAGTTTTAAACTTATTACTTTGTTTTGATATCATTAGCCAGATTCAGCGATGAATTACCCTCTGGTAGGCACGCCTTACCACAGATGGAAAAGGCTTTTCTCTGGAAATAACAACAATTAGGAAGGGACAAACATGGCATTTACGCAATTCGTCAAAGTCAGTGCACTTGCTGCTGCAGTAATGACCACTGGTATGGCCAATGCCCAAGACTTCATCACAATCGGGACCGGCTCTGTAACCGGTGTTTACTACCCGACTGGTGGTGCAATTTGTAAGCTCGTCAACAAAGACCGTAAAGAACACAATGTTCGCTGTTCAGTCGAGTCTACCGGTGGCTCGATCTATAACGTTAACACCATGCGTGCAGGCGAATTGGACTTCGGTATCGTCCAGTCTGATTGGCAGTACCATGGCTATAACGGTACCAGCAAGTTCGAAGAGCAGGGCCCGTACAAGAAACTACGCGCAGTGTTCTCACTGCACACCGAACCGTTCAACATCATTGCCCGTACCGACGCAGGTATCAACGGTGTCGAAGATCTGAAAGGCAAGCGCGTGAACATCGGTAACCCAGGCTCAGGCGATCGCGCCACTATGGGTGTGGTAATGGACGCGATGGGCTGGACCAACAAAGACTTCAAACTGGCTTCCGAGCTAAAAGGCTCCGAGCGTTCACAGGCTTTGTGCGACAACAAGATTGACGCCTTTGTTTATGTCGTCGGTCATCCAAACGGTTCGATCAAAGAAGCTACCACATCTTGTGATGCCAAGCTGATCCCAGCAACGGGTCCGAAGATTGACCAAATCGTGGCAGACAACCCGTACTATGCCAAGAGCACCGTACCGGGCGGTATGTACAAAGGAACAGACGGTGACGTCAATAGCTTCGGTGTTGCAGCAACACTAGTGTCTTCTAGCGACGTCTCAGATGAAGTTGTTTACGCTGTCGTGAAGTCAGTGTTCGAAAACTTCGATACCTTCAAGCGTCTGCACCCGGCTTTTGCCAACCTCAAGCCTGAAGACATGGTCAAAGATGGCTTATCTATCCCACTACACCCTGGTGCAGTGAAATACTACAAAGAAGCAGGTTACCTGAAGTAATCCCGCTGATAGGCAACACTGTCCAGCAAGCGCCGCATCATGGCGCTTGCTGTTTCTCGTATTCATCCCAATAAATTCTAATCACACCCTAGCCCATCGAAGAAGGATTATGCATGACGAAGACAACGCAATCGTCGACAGATGTGCAAGATATGGTGGCTCAGGCGGATACCGGGGCACGGAGCCCGATTGGACTGGCTGGACGTATCCTGTGGTTTGTTCCACTCTGTTGGTCTCTGTTCCAGCTTTGGTACGCTTCACCGTTACCGTTTATTTTCAATTTCGCCGTCCTGAACGACACCGAAGCCCGTTCTATTCACTTGGCTTTTGCCATCTTTCTAGCCTTTACCGCCTACCCGGCAATGAAGCGCTCACCACGCGACCGGATCCCGCTAGTCGACTGGATCCTAGCCCTTGCAGGAAGCTTTGCCGCTGCTTATATCTATTTGTTCTACACCCAACTAGCTGGCCGCTCCGGTGCACCGACCCAAATGGATATCGTGGTCGCGGTCATCGGTATGGTTCTGTTGCTTGAGGCAACCCGACGCGCACTGGGGCCACCTCTGATGGTCGTCGCAGCCGTGTTCTTGCTTTACACCTTCGGCGGCCCGCACATGCCGGATGTCATTGCCCATAAAGGTGCCAGCCTCAACAAGGCAATGTCGCATCTCTGGCTTACCACTGAAGGGGTATTCGGCATCGCGGTCGGTGTATCGACCTCGTTTGTCTTCCTTTTTGTATTGTTCGGGGCCATGCTCGAGCGTGCAGGTGCCGGTGCCTACTTTATCAAAGTGGCCTTTTCGCTACTGGGGCACATGCGGGGCGGTCCAGCCAAGGCGGCGGTTGTCGCCTCCGGACTGTCTGGCTTGGTCTCAGGCTCATCGATTGCCAACGTGGTAACGACCGGTACTTTCACGATCCCACTAATGAAAAAAGTCGGCTTCCCGGGCACCAAAGCCGGTGCAGTCGAAGTCGCAGCCTCAACAAATGGCCAGTTGACTCCGCCCATCATGGGGGCAGCAGCTTTCCTAATGGTTGAATATGTGGGGATCTCCTATGTCGAAGTGATCAAGGCCGCCTTGCTACCCGCACTGATTTCCTACATCGCTCTTATCTATATTGTTCACCTAGAAGCCTGCAAAGCCGGGATGTCTGGTCTGGAACGTCGCTATAAGCCGACCCTAGCCCAGAGCCTACTGTCTTTCTGCGGCACGATTCTCGCCTTGGTAGTTCTTAGTGCGCTGGTATATTACGGAGTCGGTTGGACCAAAGATGTATTTGGGGCCGCAGCAACACCGATGATCGCCGTAGTGGTCCTGATCGCGTATGTGGCACTAATCAAAGTCGCTGCTGACTATCAGGATCACACGCTAGAAGATCCAAACGCTGAGATCACCGAAGTCCCGGATCCGGGGCCGACGATGAAGTCCGGTCTTTACTTCCTGCTACCTATTGTCGTCTTGGTATGGTGCTTGACCGTTGAACGCTTCTCGCCGGGGCTATCCGCTTTCTGGGCGACCGTGTTTATGATCTTTATTCTATTAACTCAACGCCCGTTACTGGCAATGTTCAATAAGGAAAAGACGCTAGCTGAAGCCGGAAAGGAAGGGGTTATCGACTTACTTGAAAGCTTGGTCTCCGGAGCCCGCAACATGATTGGGATCGGTGTGGCGACAGCGGCAGCCGGTATCGTGGTGGGGGTGGTTACCCTGACCGGAATTGGGCTGGTAATGACCGAGTTTGTCGAGTTTATCTCGGGTGGTAACATCATATTGATGCTGCTTTTCACCGCGTTGATCAGCTTGATCCTCGGAATGGGTCTGCCGACTACCGCCAACTATATCGTGGTATCAACCTTGATGGCACCGGTTATCGTCACCCTTGGGGCTCAGAACGGCCTGATCATCCCATTGATCGCCGTGCACTTGTTCGTGTTTTATTTCGGCATCTTAGCCGATGATACTCCTCCGGTAGGCTTGGCAGCCTTTGCGGCAGCCGCTATCGCCAAAAGCGATCCGATCCGGACGGGTATCCAAGGCTTTACCTACGATATCCGAACCGCCATCTTGCCGTTCATGTTTATCTTCAACACCCAACTGTTGATGATGAATATCGACTCTTGGTGGCACCTAATGCTGACTGTCACTTCGGCAATAATAGCGATGCTGACCTTCTCAGCGGCTACACAGGGGTGGTGGTTTACCAAAACAAAATGGTGGGAAGTCGTGGCATTGCTGCTGATCACCTTCACTTTGTTCCGACCGGGTTTCTGGTGGGATATGGTCTACCCGCCGAAGCATGAGATGCCAGGCACCTTGATCGCGGATGCGGCGGACAAGCTAGCTATTGGTCAACCGCTAGAACTGCAAGTTAGCGGGGAAAATCTGGAAGGAAAGTTTGTCACCAAACACGTGCTACTGCCGTTTGACGAAGAAGCGGTATCTCCCGATGATCGCATTGACTCCACCGGCCTGATGCTACGTAAGGATGACGATAAAATGATCGTCGACATGGTCGAGTTTGGAAGCCCAGCAGAACAAGCTGGTATCGACTTCGACTGGGAGATCACTACTGTTAGCCTTCCGGCTGCTCGCCCAATGAAAGAGTGGGTATTTATACCTACGTTACTGCTATTGGGGGCGCTAGGCTGGAATCAACGCAAGCGGGCTAAAACCTTAAGCCACATCAAGTAAACCGCTAATCTGGCCCTTTCATCACGAAAGGGCCAGCCTTATTTGGTATACACTAAAAGAAGCCTCTCCCTTCGAGAACAAAGAGAATAGTATGTATAAGCAAATCTTGGTTCCGGTCGACCTTAATGATAAAGGATTCGCAGACAAAGCGGTTGAATTGGCAGTCTGGCATGCCCAGCACTCCAATGCCACCATCCACTTGCTTAACGTGCTTCCCGGCATTCATATGGCTATGGTATCCAGCTATTTCCCTAAGGATGCGGCACGTAAGATGATGCAAGAGACCCAGCAGCAGCTCAAAGCCTTTGCCGAAAACTATATTCCGCCGGAAATCGTCCACCACCAGCATGTCTCGGAAGGGAAAACATGGACAACGATTTTGGATCATGCCGAAAGAGTTGGTGCTGACTTGATTATTATGCCCAGCCACAAACGCTCTGGCTTGGACAAAGTGATGTTGGGTTCGGTCGCCGCTAAAGTGGTAGAAAACTCCCCAATCAATGTTCTGGTCCTCAAACCACAAGCCCATTTGGCTGAATCTGTCGATAGTTAACACCATCAAGATCAAAAAAGCCCGCTTGAGCGGGCTTTTCTATATACAGCCGTTTTACTTTCTTTGATCATAGCCCCAGCGAGGAACCAGACCTTGTTCAACACCAAGATGATCTAGGATACGTGCGACCATAAAGTCCACCAAGTCCTCGATCGTTTCAGGCTGGTGATAGAAACCCGGCGCTGCAGGCATAATCGTAGTACCCATCTTCGACAGCTTGAGCATATTCTCCAAGTGAAGCGTGGAGAATGGAGTTTCGCGCACCACCATCAGCAATTGACCACGCTCTTTGAGCACAACATCGGCCGCTCGCTCCAGCAGGTTATCCGATAAGCCGTGGGCGACTGAAGCCAGGGTTCCGGCCGAGCATGGGCAAACCACCATTTGCTTGGGTGCTGCAGAGCCAGATGCTACCGGAGAGAACCAATCTTCCTTTCCGCAGACTTCAAGGCCATCAGGATCGCAACCTAGATGTTTCACCAATATCGCCTTGGCTGCGTCAGGACCGGAAGGCAACTTCAAGCCATGCTCCGTCGCCAATACCACCCGTGCAGCGGATGAGATCAACAAGTAAACATGGTAATCCGCCGCCAGCAGACACTCCAGTAAGCGCAACCCATATGGTGCCCCCGATGCTCCGGTCCACGCCAGCGTAATACGTTTTTCTAGGCTACGTTCACTCACCCGCAGCCTCCAGCGCCGCAAGGAGCTTACCGTGAATCCCGCCAAAACCACCGTTACTCATCACCAAAATGTTATCGCCGGGGCGGGCATTCGCCACAACCTTACTCACTAATGCATCCAAATCACTATCAGTCTGGCTAGGTTGTTGACAATGCTCAGCGATTTCATCCACCGACCATGGAATATTATCAGGCTGATAAATAAAGACTTCATCGGCCACAGCCAATGCTGGAGCCAAATCCAATTTGTGCACCCCAAGTTTCATGGTGTTCGAGCGAGGCTCTAATACCGCCAGAATGCGCTGCTGGCCAACCTTGGCACGCAAGCCACCGAGTGTCAGCTCTACCGCCGTCGGGTGATGAGCGAAATCATCATAGACTTTTACCCCGGCCTGCTCGCCTTTAAACTCCAAGCGGCGCTTAGTGTTGATAAAGGTCCCCAGCGCCTCGCACGCCAAATCTGCCGTGACACCAACATGACGGGCAGCCGCAATAGCCATCAGGGCATTATTGACATTGTGATCACCAATCAGGTCCCAGTCGACTGTTCCGACCTTGTCGCCGTCAAGCAACACATCAAAGCGACTACCTGCAGGATCAAGCTTGTTGGCCTGCCAGTGACCACCGTCACCGGTAAATTCCAGTTCGCTCCAGCAGCCCATCTCTAGCGTTTCGTCAATCGCTTTAACGCCTTTGGGCGCGAAAATCCGACCATTGCCCGGTACTGTTCTGACCAAATGGTGGAACTGCCGTTGGATAGCCTTCAAGTCATCAAAGATATCTGCGTGATCGAACTCGAGGTTATTCATAACCAAGGTACGTGGTCGATAATGAACAAACTTAGAACGCTTATCGAAAAAAGCACTATCGTATTCGTCCGCCTCGACGACAAAGAACATACTTTCGCCTAAACGTGCGGAAACACCGAAGTTTCCTAGTACGCCCCCGACTAAGAAACCTGGTTTATACCCACAATCTTCCAGGATCCAAGCCAACATACTGGCTGTAGTGGTCTTACCATGGGTGCCAGAAACGGCCAGTACCCAGCGGTCATGCAGCAGAATCTCCTGCAGCCACTGTGGCCCCGAGGTATAGCGCAGATTTTTATCCAAGACATACTCTACGCAAGGGTTACCACGGCTCATCGCATTGCCAACCACGACCAAATCAGGTGCGGGTTCCAATTGAGAGGGGTCATAACCTTGAATTATTTCAATGCCTTGAGATTCAAGCAAAGTACTCATCGGCGGATAAACATTGGCATCGCAGCCGGTCACTTTATGGCCCAACTGACGGGCAAGAACTGCCGCACCGCCCATGAAGGTGCCACAAATTCCTAGGATATGGATGTGCATAACTATCGGCTCACTCGGTAATTTTCACTAATTTCACGCTAATGCGTTACTTCGTTACCATAAAAAAGATCTTTATATACAATATTTTATACAAAATAGAGCACACACTATAAAAAGGCGAAATGCCAATATGGGTATAAAAATTGTCCATTAGAGACATTGTACCTGACTTAACTGCCCCAATGACAACAAGATGCAAGGATTGTATATGTCCGATATTAGAACCCTTGGCGAGTTCATTGTCGAGAAACAGCACGACTTCCCCCACGCCAGCGGTGAGCTTTCCTCCCTGCTGAGCTCAATCAAACTTGCGGCGAAAATCGTCAACCGCGAAATCAACAAAGCAGGCTTGGTTGATATTACAGGTGCGTTCGGTGGCGAGAATGTGCAGGGTGAAGAGCAGCAAAAGCTCGATGTGTATGCCAATGATAAGTTCAAAGCCGCACTGGAAGCCCGTGACCAGGTGTGTGGTGTAGCGAGTGAAGAAGAAGACGAAGCCGTTTCTTTCAACAAGGAGCTGAACCGAAACGCAAAATACGTTGTTTTGATGGACCCATTGGATGGTTCTTCGAATATTGACGTAAACGTTTCCGTCGGTACCATCTTCTCTGTTTACCGCAGGGTATCCCCTGTCGGTACACCTGCAACAGAAGAGGATTTCCTCCAGCCTGGCCACCAACAAGTTGCCGCTGGTTATATCATTTATGGTTCTTCAACCATGCTTGTATATACGACAGGTAACGGTGTGCATGGCTTTACTTATGACCCATCTTTGGGGGTTTTCTGCCTATCGCACGAAAACTTGCAAACCCCGGAAGACGGCCGTATTTACTCGATCAATGAAGGTAACTACTTCCGTTTTCCTATGGGTGTAAAGAAGTACATCAAGTACTGCCAGGAAAATGTACCGGAAGATGACCGCCCATATACCTCGCGTTATATTGGCTCACTGGTTTCAGACTTCCACCGTAACCTCTTGAAGGGAGGTATCTACTTGTACCCAAGTACAGCAACCCACCCTAATGGTAAGCTGCGTCTACTGTACGAATGCAACCCGATGGCCTTCCTGATTGAACAGGCAGGCGGTAAGGCTTCAGATGGTGAAGGCAGAATCATGGATATCAAGCCTACTGAACTCCACCAGCGTGTACCTTTCTTTGTCGGTTCAACCAACATGGTGGAGAAAGTCGAAGCTTTCTTGGCTGAGTTCCCCGATCAAGACTAAGTAAACAAACAGGCTGAGTTTCTCAGCCTGTTTTCTTCTTGCTGTCCCTCTTTCCCCCTCAAAGCGTTAGCCATGCCTACAACTTATTGCTATTAGACAATAAAAGAAGGTTGTTGGTATTATAATTTCAACAACACCAACAATTGATTAACCAAGCAAAAGGAAGAGACGATGAGCCTGAATCAGGTCCCAGCTGGAAAGGACATACCCGAAGATATCTATGTTGTCATTGAAATCCCTGCTAATGCCGATCCAATCAAGTATGAGGTTGATAAAGACAGTGGCGCTGTTTTTGTCGACCGGTTTATGTCTACACCGATGTTTTACCCTTGTAACTACGGTTATGTAAACCACACCCTATCACTTGATGGTGACCCAGTTGATGTACTAGTACCAACACCTTTCCCTTTGGTTCCAGGCTCGGTGATCCGCTGCCGTCCTGTAGGTGTGCTAAAAATGTCTGACGAATCAGGCGAGGATGCAAAAGTCGTCGCGGTACCTCACAGTAAACTAACCAAAGAGTATGAACATATTCAGGATGTTAATGACCTACCTGAACTATTAAAGGCCCAAATAACCCACTTCTTCGAGCGATACAAAGAGCTTGAACCGGGTAAATGGGTGAAAGTGGAAGGCTGGGCAGATGCTACCGCCGCCAAGGAAGAGATCCTAGAGTCATTCAAGCGCGCTCAGGAAAAATGAACATAAAGCTAATTTATTCCCGGGCGTACGCCCGGGAAAGTAACAGAGGTATTCCTATGCAAAGGCTGATGATAGCCGCTGCTTTTATGTTGGGCTCATGGGCCAACACGTCACTCGCAGACGTCGTGACAGCAGATGAATTTTGGCAGTCTTACCATGGTCCACATTCCGGTAAGCCAATGATCATCGATGTTCGCTCCCACGAGGAGTTTATCGAAGGCCATCTTCCAAGCGCGATCAACATACCTTACGAGCAGATAGAGCTGCTGACCACTTTTGCCCCAGATAAAAGCCAGTCACTCTTTATCTACTGCCGATCTGGCCGCCGTTCAGGGATTGCCGAAGAAGCCCTCTATAAACTTGGCTACTCCAAGATTTACAACGGAGAAAGCTATCAGGCATTAATCAGGGCTATACCAAAATAATAATCAGACTTTATCAATACGCTGGCACCAATCACCGCCTTCGATCACCGGTAAATTGCTTACCGAAGGGTTATACAGGTATATCCATGCCTTACCATAGGATGTAGAGATTTCAACCCGATCATACTCAACCGGATACTCTTCGAGCCCATCGAGAGCGCGTAAGATACACGCATTTATTTGATACACCTCCCCCCAGAGCGCTCCTCCATCCGGTGACGTAATTGCGCCAGGGTACGTACCTAGGCTGTAGAGCATATAGCCTTCGGCTAGACGCTCTTTTCCCAGCTTTACCGCTCCTTTGAGGAAGTGTGCATTGGCTTCCCCTTCACGCAACGTCCCGTAAACAAAGACTTTCAAAACGTTTTCAGTCTCGTATTAGTTAAACTCGAACTGATACAACAAGTCAGCAGCACTGTCTAGGCCCGAGACCACTTCAACATAGAGATCTTTCATCAAGCGGTAACGCACGGTAAATTCCGGAATAGAATTAAAAATACCCACCCCGTACTTCACCTGTAAGCCCGGGGCAATATACCCACTGACGGTCACTTGGGTATCATCACCGGAACCCGACGTATCCAATGACAAGTCCTGAACACCAAATGCTTCCCCAACATTACCCACCAGCTGGCCGCTCTGTGCTAAACCCATAGTAAGTAATGTGGTTGCCATCGCATCACTACTGTCACCCGACTCACTATCCAAATCCTTCCCGCGTAAAATATAGGACAGGGCATTTTGTTGTGGCATTGCCGGATCAGAAAAAATATCGACCCTCGGCTCATCCGCAGGTCCTGTTACCCGCAATCCAGCAATAACATCATCTTCTATGTTGTCTGGATCGCGAATCGCCTCAATCGATAAATAAGGCTGATCAGCCGGACCATTGAACAAAATCTGCCCCTTGCGGATCACCAGTTCCTGGGCAAACGAACGGTAGGTACCATTACGTAGGTTGATTTCACCGTATACCAGCGGACCTTTTTCATCCTGGCGGACATTCAAATCTCCCACCAGCCCAGCTTTAAGTCCGAAGGCCGACAGTTTGACGTCATTACCAATTTTCACCAACACATTGGTTTTAAGGTTAAACGGGATCGGCTGTTCTGCCTCGACCGGTTGCAGATCGGCATTGAGCAATATCTCATCATCCGACACTGAAACGGCAGATTCCGGTAGCTGGTCGACCGTGATACGTCCCCATGGTATCCCTATGCTGCCCGTGATCTCTGCTTGCTTCGGCGTTGCTTTGATAGTCAAATCCGGTGATACCTTCACCGCCAGCAATGGCGGTACTGTCACTTCAAGCTCTCGGCCGTTAACGCCGAGCTGTCCACGCCAATTTGCCAGATCCTGCCAATTACCGTCACCGGTGATATTCAATTTACCATCCGGTGTCACCACCTCACCGTTCAGCCGAGCCTGGTAGCCACTGAAGGTGGCCGTTATATCAGCTTTATCTATATCAACGGGTACCGTGCGTCCTGAGGCTTTAACATTACTGACCTTGAGCAAGCCATTTACAGCTGGATGCATCACCGGCCCTGTAACCGAGAGATCGGCATCAACCTGACCATCGAAGCTGTGATAGTCCATCAATAAAGGCTTAAGAAAACCTAGCATAAAGCGATCGAGCTTCACATGGGCATCCAATTGCTGATCACCACTTAGGGACAAGACTTTGGCACGGCCACTCAAATCACCATTGTTTCGGATCGCAAAGAGCCAATCTGCAATGAGCGTATCTTGTTTAACTTCCGCATTGATTGTCACCTTATCCCAACCGACAGTGACCGGATCCAAATCAGGGTCTTGCTGCTGGGTCACGCTGCCAGCAGGCAAATTGACGCTGGCTTTAACATACGGTGCAGACTTCGGTGCCCATGCAACCTCGGCTTGCGCACCTGCGCTACCTTTAAGCTCTACCGTATCCGGTAAGTATGGCTCCAGCATCTCGAAACTGACATTGGTCAACGCCACACTGGCACGACCGCTCGCACCAGCTTCCATATTCTGAGTCAGACACAATGCACCTTTTCCCCGGTATTGTTCCCAGCAATGTGCCGCAACACTGACCAACTGCTTATCAAACAGATAACCAATTGCCGTGGAGCGATCAAGCTTCCAAACTCCCAGTTCGGTATCAATTTCTCCTTGCTGGAGGGCACCACGCCAACCTTTATCTCTGTCTAGCTCACCTTGCAGGCGCAATGCCGTGCTTACCGGGTCGGCATTCACATCAAGCACCAATTGATGCTGCTTTTCATTACCCTTAAACAACAGAGAGAGATCTTTCAGGGTCACAGTATCATAGCGACCACCAGCGGCTGTCAGACTAACATCGGCATCCAGCGCTGGCATTGGGGTGATTTGCCCTTTCAGCGTCAGTTTTTCAAGCGAGGTTAACTCTTCCCAACCTAGTGCCTCACCAATTAAATCGACATCCAAATCTGGCTCAGCCATTTTCCCTTTCAGCTGAATATTTCCCTTCACACTGCCACGTAAACCGGGCACGGATTGAGCTAGATCAGGGGCATTGATCTCGGCAGCCATATCCCAGCTTCTGGTTAACCGGCCTTTGGCTGAAAACCCGTTTGGACCATGCTTCAATGCCAAACCCTGGGTGTCCAACTGAAGCTCGCCTTTACCAGCCGTATCTTTGGCCGACAACTGACCAACCAGGTCAAGCTGTTGCTCCATCACCACACCATCAACAACCAATTCTGGCAATTCGACGTACCACCCCCCCTGCTTGGTAAGGCCACCCGATGTCCTTAACTTACCACTTAAATCACCTGGTATATCCTGCCATTCCAAGCCTGGTTGGATATGGCTGAAAGCAAGCTCACCTTGCCAATTCACCAAGTCTTTCCAGCTTGCTTTTGCATTACCGGAAATTGCCCCCCCCAAGGTATTAACGGCAAGGCGGCTCAGTTCAACATCATCAAGGCTCCCCTTACCCACTAATTCGGCTCCGACCGCAGGCATAGGTTTACCATCAACCTGGCTTTTTAGTGCGAAACTGTAACCATCAAGACTACCTTTCGCCGTCAACTGTGTCTCTTTGACTTCGAAATCTGGCTCGCTATCAATTGGCCATTGCAAGTGTTGGCTCTCAAGGGAGAGATCAAAAGGTAGCGCAGGGTCCAACGGTGACAAACGTCCCTTCAACCAAGCATCCAGCGTCCCTTTGACACGGGCATCCAAAACTAAGTTGGCCACACTACCCTCAGCACTAAGTGTCAGCTGATGGTTTTTCAGTGGATCCATATTGATGGCAACATCTGCCTTGAGTGCCAGCGGATAGTCGTCAGTTAATGCAATATTGGCATTCGCTTCCAGGACAGCCTGCGGAGCTGAAACCTCCAACTTATCAACAACGACGTCACTGCCTTTCGCCTTCGCTATCAACTCCAATTTCTCGACAGTCTGAGGCGTCTCGCCATGAAGAGTGAATGCCTCAATAGTAAAGCGTTGTATATCCACTGATAGTGGGATGATAACTTCGGGCAACACAATGGTCTTCGATACCGTGCTCTCAGGAGATGTAACCTCAGGCTCAGAAGTCTCGGTCCTCTCAGCACTGGCAGATGCCAGAGTAAGTTCAATTTGCTTCCAGTCTGTCGGCTTGAGGGTCAATTGATCTCCCTGCATATCCGCCGCACTAGAAAAATGTTGCCAAGCTACCTTATTACCCAAGATATCTAGCTCAATATCATCAAGGGTCAAGCGGGAGAGAGTTATGGGAATCGGCAAGCTTATCTCTGTGACGGGCTCAGAAGGCACTTCTTCCTCAGCCTCCTCTGCTGCCGGAGGGAGATCAGGCATCGCAAAGCGAACTCCGGACACTGTAAGCTCAGAAATACAGACTGCGGGGGTCAGTAGGCAGCTGTCTTCAATATCTAAGACCAGTTTAGCGACAGATAGGTCGATACTGTCATCGCTATAATCCACCCGCTGTAGGGAAAAACCATTCAATAAACTTCCCCGACTGGCGCCAATACTCAGCGACGGCAAGGCTTTCTGTGCCCCCCACACTACAACTTTGATCCCTGCCGGTGTATACAACAGTGCAGCTATGGCAATAACTACCACCATCAGTAGTGCCAACAAGGCGATCGCTGAGCGCTTTACCCACATCATATTTCCGGCCCCAATACAAAGTGGAGCTGGAATTTATCTTTTTCTTTATCCAGTCCCCAAGCAAAATCAACACGAATAGGTCCCACCGGCGATGCCCAACGCACACCAACCCCGGTACCTGCTAGCCATTCAGGGCTGTCATTCCAGGCTGAGCCATAATCATAAAATACCGCTCCCCACCAATCACCATAAACCCGGTACTGGTACTCCAACGATGAAGTAAGCATGTACTTCCCCCCTTCCCTAAGGCCAGCCTCATTTCGTGGTGAAATAGACTCATAGCTATAACCTCGAATACTGTTATCACCACCAATGAAAAAGCGCATTGAAGGAGGGATATCTGTCAAGCTATCAGCAAACACCGCACCACCATCTACCCGGAGTAGCCCTCGGTGATTTTCTCCCGAACTCCGGATCCAGGCAGAGCGCCCTCGCAAACGGGTCAAGCGCGAATCCGAACCCAGCGCAGGGTCGGAATACTCTACCGATATCAGCTGTTTATCCCCCCAAGTCGGCATTGCGCCACCTCTCAGGCGTGTCTTGTCATAACTGATCCCCGGGATCACCATAAACAAGTTGCCACTTTCAATTTTACCTTGGGTATAGTCTTCATAGAGCAAGCGCAATGAAGCTACTCGCTTCCAACCTGACTCCAATCGCCAATGCCGCTCAACGGCCAAATTTGTTTCAGTACTGATAGTATCGTGGTTATCGACATAGCGGATCCCGCCTACAATTTGGTAATAATCATTCAAGACATCATCAAGCGGGATTTTATAGGTCGCTTCAATTTTCGGCTGTATCTCAGACAACTCTGTTTTTATGCTCAAGCTGTGGCCCTTGCTGTTTAGCCAAGGTTTGCGCCAGTTGAACTTCAGACGAGGCCCTACATCAGTCGAATAACCAATACCGGTTTCAATTTGGTTTTTAACTTGCGGCTTGACCACCACGCTGACTGGAATTTCTTCGTCTTTGAGATTGGCAATTTCACCACCGACGAAAATCGAAGAGAACCAGCCAACATTAGATAGACGCTGGTTAAACTCACCCAGAGTTGAGGCGAGGTATGGGTCACCCTCCTCGTAAGGCATAAGTGATTCCAGACGATCTAGCTCAATCTGGCTGCCTTCGAAAACTGTTTCGCCAAAGTTATAACGCTGGCCTGAAGCGTATTCAATTGTAATGAATGCCTCGTTACGGCTCGGGGCAACCTCCAAACGGCTGACCTTCAATTCACCATCAAAATAGCCCTTTCTCAACGCCAGGCTCGTCAGTGAAGACTTCAAAGACTCATATTTTCCATGGTTGAGCGTCTGACCCAGCCCCAGTCCACCGGTGCGAACAAGAGCGAGAAAATCAGGATCATTTTTTGCCATACCGGTCAAAAGAATATTACTTCGGGCTATGGTTGTCTTCGGGCCGGCCTCGACCTGAACGATCAGCTCACTGTCGTCTTCCGCTTCAGAAAAGGTAATGGTGGGGTTATAGCGTCCCAATGCTTTTAAGGCATTGCGGATTTCTCCTTCAAGCTGCTCGCGAAAGCGCAAGGAAGTACTGTAATCATCTTCTGGGATTGCAGATACATACGCATCAACATTGTCCTTGAGGCTTCCTTTTAACCCTTTTATTTTCAAAGAGGTCGCGGCTGAAGCCGGTAAAGCAACGGTGAGCGCAAGTGTTGCCAGGCCATACCGCAAAAAAGGTATCTTCATTCTTATTTACTTCATTGGTTAGCGCATTATTTTTATGTTTGTACATGGTTAATTTTGACAAAGCACGAGCCTAACTGCCAATCTTTTGCTTCGAAATTCCACCGAAGTTGAATGTCTCCCCTGTTTATTCTACTTTGAAGACAGTCAGTGACATCAAAATAAGGAAATCCCCCATGTCATCATCCAAGCAAACCTTGCCAACACAAAGCCAAGCCCTGATTGGCCGGGCAACTCCAATTGTGCCTTCGCAACCCCATGCAGTAAACGGTACTCAGCTCAATGATGAAATCCCTCAAGGAATGGAAGTCATTACTGTTGGAATGGGATGCTTTTGGGGAGCTGAAAGACTATTTTGGAAACAGGCAGGTATATACAGCACAGCTGTCGGGTACAGTGGAGGGCTCACCCCTAACCCAAGCTATAAAGAAGTATGTACCGGGCTGACCGGTCATAACGAAGTCGTCAGGGTTATTTTTAACCCCCAACAAATCAGCTTAAATACCTTGCTAACATTGTTTTGGGAGAGCCACGACCCCACTCAGGGCATGCGACAAGGTAATGATGTAGGTACGCAGTACCGTTCAGCAATCTACACCAATTCAGCTCAGCAGTACCAAGAAGCATTAGCCAGCAAAGCCCGATACCAGCAAGCATTAACCGATATCACTATTACCACTGAAATTCTCCCGGCGGGGACATTCTACTTTGCCGAAGATTACCATCAACAATACCTCGCCAAGAATCCCAATGGTTATTGCGGACTAGGTGGAACCGGCATATGTATGCCCCCACAATAACAATATCAAAAAGCTTCTGCACTAAGGTGCTGGATCTCACGGTTGACTTCGCTCAGCACATTCAGCGCCTTGGTGTCCTGCTTTTTCGGTGGTAATAAACGCCCACAATCAAATTCAAAAGCCCCTACGCCGATAATAAATAGCCGGCCGCGAAAGTAACTTTTCACGTACCGAGCAACTTGGTTTGGTCGATATTTTTTGAATACTCTTAACATGGTTCCCTCACAAAATTACTAAGACTATAGACCTTGAAAATGCCCGGATGTTTCCTTTTTCCAAGACAGAATAATTAAGCAAGTTACTTGCCAGTTAATCAATGTTTGCCAAAATGATATCCATTTCATCGACCACCAAACCTAAGCATGCACTTTGTGTTATATTTTTCGTGATTGAGTTCAAGGCTTTACAAACTGGTTAAACCAGCTTAGTGGCAGTAATCTAAGATAATGGCGCGTCTAATAAATAATGGAAAAAATAATGAACAAGAAGCCAATTTTCGCCATGCTGACCATGCTGCTATCCGGGACGGCATTTGCCCATAACCTAACCGTCGGTGATACACTTCCTACTGTTAAGGTTGCTGATAAAGGTGAAATAACTCTACAAGATGACAAAGTTGTCTACCAAGATTGGAACAGCGAGCAGCTAGCAGGTAAGGTGCGAGTTATTCAAGCCATTGCTGGCCGCAGCTCAGCCAAGGCACTGAATGCTGATTTAATAAGTGCCATTACTGCGGCAGACTTTCCTGACGAAAAATACCAAACCACAACCATTATCAATCAAGATGATGCTATCTGGGGTACGGGGAGCTTCGTAAAATCTTCTGCTGAAGACAGCAAACGAGAGTTTTCTTGGTCTTCAATGGTGCTGGATGCCGATGGTACTGTCCATCAGTCTTGGCAGCTTGCTGCGGAGGACTCAGCGATCATTGTCCTTGATAAGAGTAGCCAGGTACTGTTTGTAAAAGAAGGCAAACTATCACCACAAGAAATCGAACAGGCACTAGAGTTGGTAAAGAGTAACCTTTAGGTCAACTTAATAAACCTCAATTAAAATCAAAATGATATGAAAACCATATTATGGAGAAAGTAGTAATGTTATATTATTACATCTCATGGATATGGTTTTCATTTTATCAACGTGAATTTCAAGCGTTATTGGACACACAACCTCAGCCTTATACTAATCAGCCTGATCGTAATTATCGGGCCAGTCACCGTGTTGCACCAACTTGAAGCAGTGTCAGATCACCACCATACGATTGACTGCTCTATCTGCCACATAGTCCATGACAGTTTCCTAGTTCAACATGCTCACTTCTCAGAAACGGGGCAGACCCGCACAATCATCATCAACACGACGCCCCAGCAAGGTTTTCAACGTTATCATTCCCCAATAGCCCGGTCCCCGCCATTTTCCCCTAATTGTTAACACTACTATTTTTAATCTCTAGCAATTTATTGGGGTAACCATGCTTTTTAATCAATCACTTTCACCTGTCGCGGCTCTATTCGTCAGCCTTGGCCTGTCCGTATCTATCTCCGTTTCCGCAGAAGATCACTTTCGTCAACATGATGCCCATCTCCATGGCGTGGTTGAAGTAAATATTGCCCAAGACGGGCAAGACTTATTGATGGAGATCCACGCACCGGGCGCAGATATCGTCGGCTTTGAACACGCACCGCAAACGGACGAACAGAAGACTGCAATTATTGACGCTATCAAGCAACTTAAAGCGCCAGAATCACTATGGGTATTGACGGCCAATGCGAAATGCCAGTTGGTTGAAAGCGTTGCGACGGAAACACTGACTAGCCAAGAGGCTGAAAACCATAAAGGTCATGATGACCATGACAGCCATGACCATGATGACCACGGCCACGATCATGACAGCCATGACCACGGTGCCCATGGAGAATTTTCAGCGCAATACACCTACAAATGTAGCGATATCAATCAACTCACAGAAGTCAAAACCCAGTGGTTTACCCACTATCCATCCACTGAACGTATTACGGTTAACACCATTACGGAAAAAGGTCAGAAAGGTGGGTCATTGACCTCAAACGCCATCACCTTCCGCTTTTAACATCTCGGCAACCAAAAATGGGGAAGTTATTCCCCATTTCAGGACAAACCATGAGCATCATTGAGATTCGCGAACTCACATTCCAATGGCCACGACAAATCAAACCGCTATTGGATATCCCTGCACTGGTAGTGAACAAAGGGGAAAAAGTCTTCATCAAGGGTCCTAGCGGCAGCGGGAAATCAAGCCTTCTGAGTTTATTAGCAGGAATCAACGAGCCAACCACTGGCACTGTCGAGCTGCTAGGTCAACCTTTCAGCAACCTAAAACCGACCGCCCGAGACCGATTCAGGGCAGATCATATTGGTTACATCTTCCAGATGTTCAACCTGCTACCTTATCTCTCTGTAATTGATAATGTACTCCTCCCTTGCCGATTCTCGGCATTACGTAAACAGAAAATTACCGGAGATATGTATGAACAAGCAAAACAACTGCTGACCCAACTGCATTTGCCCACAGAGTGCTTGAATAGCCCAATCAGCGAGCTCAGTATCGGACAGCAACAACGCGTTGCCGCCGCAAGGGCATTGATTGGAAAGCCTAAATTACTGATTGCAGATGAACCTACCTCTGCCTTAGATCATGATAACCGCGAGGCCTTCATTAAATTACTCATGGCCGAGTGTGATAAATCAGAGACAACATTGTTGTTTGTCAGCCATGATGAAACGCTCGAAGCGCTATTTGACCGCAGCATTAATCTTAACGTCATCAACCAAGCGGCAAGGGGATATTAATGGGGCCGATTATTCGTCTCGCTTGGCAAAGCCTAGCCAATCGAAAAGCCACCGCAATACTTACACTACTTACTGTTGCTATTTCGGTTACCCTTTTACTTGGGGTTGAAAAAGTCAGAACGCAGGCAAAATCGAGTTTTGCTAATACTATCTCAGAGACAGATCTCATCGTCGGATCTCGCTCCGGCCAAGTTAATCTGTTGCTCTACTCTGTTTTTAGGATCGGCAATGCCACCAATAACATCGACTGGCAAAGCTTCCAAGAGATCAGCCAACACCGTTCAGTAAAATGGGCGATCCCAATTTCATTAGGCGACTCTCATCGTGGCTTCCGTGTCATTGGAACCAACAGCGACTATTTTGAGCATTATCGTTACGGGCAGAAGCAGCCTCTCGAGCTAGCTCAAGGTGAAGTGTTCGATAGCTTATTTGAAACAGTGATCGGTGGAGAGGTTGCTAAAAAGCTCGGTTACAAAATTAACGATGAAATCATCATTGCGCACGGGATCAGTGACCAGTCCTTTAACCGTCATGATAATCTGCCCTTTAAAATCGTTGGTATCCTTGAACCTACCGGCACCCCTGTAGACCGCAGTGTTCATGTTTCTCTACCCGCAATTGAAGCAATTCATGTTGGCTGGGAAAGCGGAGCCCGTCTAGGTCCAACTCCAGATGCAGAATTGCTGACTAATAAACAGTTCGCTCCCAAGCAGATCACAGCATTTATGCTGGGCCTCAATTCAAAAATCCAAACCTTTGCTCTGCAACGCTATATCAATACCTATACTAAAGAGCCATTGAGCGCCATCATGCCGGGTATCGCACTGCATGAACTTTGGGGCATGATGTCAGTAGCAGAGCAAGCCCTGCTGGTTGTTTCAGGCTTTGTCGTGATCGCGGGACTGCTCGGAATGCTAACCAGCTTATTGACAAGTCTGAATGAAAGGAGACGAGAAATGGCTATCCTCAGGGCCATGGGGGCTAGACCAGGTCATATCTTCTTCCTCCTAACTAGTGAAGCCACCCTCTTGACCGCACTGGGGGTAATCGTCGGTACCTCTTTGCTGTACTTGATTTTAATGATCACTCAGCCAATTATTCAGACGCAGTTTGGGTTACTCATTCCGATCACTGCTCCCACAAGCCACGAACTGTTGTTGTTAGTACTCGTTCAGTTAGCTGGTATGCTAGTGGGTATCATTCCAGCTATCCGCGCCTATCAACATTCACTCTCGGACGGCATGACAATAAAGGTATAATTACATGAAAAGATGGCTACTCGCACTTTGCTGCTGGTTTCCACTGCTTAGCTCTGCGAATGAAGCTTTAACGCTAGATTGGATTGACCTAGTCCCAGAAAAAGAACGCACTCAATTCAATACAAACCAAATGCCTATCCTCAATCATGACGGAGAGGCTGCCAACCAATCGATGATTGGCAACGTCAGAGAAGAACTCAATGGAAGTACGGTCAAAATCCCGGGATTTGTGATCCCTTTGGAGGGGGATGATAAAACCGTCACCGAGTTTCTCTTAGTACCTTACTTCGGAGCATGTATCCACGTACCACCGCCACCACCCAATCAGATTGTATACGTAAAGTTCCCGAAAGGAGCGCCGATACAACAGCTATGGGATGTGGTTTACGTCGTGGGAACATTGAAAACCCAAAGCGTTAGCCATGATCTTGCTGAAGTGGGCTACCTACTTGAAGGCAGTGCCATCGAAGACTACGACGATATGTAATATCCATTTAGCCAGCTTCTCTTGAAGCTGGCCTTCAAATATTTAAGGGTGATCACTATGGAAGGCGAGTGTAAAGTATCCCCGCCCCTTGAGCCGCAAACAACAGACAAAGAAAAGACCCAAAAATCCCCTCCCAATATCATTAGTACGATTGCTGAAGAGCTCGGAGTCAGCTATCAAATAACTAACGATGGGCCAAATACCCTTTCAGAAAGGTATGAAGGCCGACACAAAAAAGAACAACATTTCCAACAAGAAAACCTTGAGAAAATATTCAAGTTAACTTTCGATACTACCTCTCAAGAGAAAGCCAAGAATATCGACCCTGATTGGCTTAACTACTTTACTTCGATAGCAAAAAAAATACGTAATAATTCAATGCAACAACTGTGGAGCCGTATTCTCAGGCAAGAATTTTTGTCCCCAGGCTCAGTATCATTAAAAACGCTTGATACGCTTCGTAATATGACCCACAAAGAAGCACAAGTTTTCCACCGAGCCTGTACACTTTCATGCCATTTCGGCAATGACAGAAGCAAAAAGATTCTGACTGCTTTGAAAGCAAAACACAAGTTCCTACCCAGCCTATTCGCTCCCTCTCTGCACACCGTTCCTTTAGGTAACTTTTCTCTCCCTTACTCCGATCTTCTTATCTTATTAGAGCTAGGGCTTATATTGAAAAGTGAATTAGAGTCGGGGGAGTTGGCATCAGGCATAGAGCTTCCATTTAGCTACCAGAACCATACCTATCAGCTCACTCCACACCAGAAAGGTCTGAGTTTCACGTATTACCGTTTATCGCCAACAGGGCAGGAAATTGCAGAGCTATTAGGCAGTAAGACGCACGAGCCTTTCCGAGAAACCATCCTTGAACTACTGGCTCCATTCTTCGTGGTTGAAATCCAGCGATAACAGCCCTTCACGTAGAATAATAACTTTCGACCGCTGGGCGAACAAATAGATTCAAACGTAAAAAAGCCCGAGTCTTTCGACTCGGGCTTAATATAAGTGGCGGAGCGGACGGGACTCGAACCCG
>NZ_JBNNXU010000016.1:0-139122 GCF_052873915.1 Photobacterium sp. DNB22_13_2 | reverse complement strand
ACCCGGCCAGCGAACCATAGCAGGAACACGGTACGCCCCTTCCCAGTTGGTGTTCTTCTCACCACGGAAAGGCGTCAACCCAGCATCAGGCCACGAGTTCATATGTGGACCGTTATCAGTGGAATAGAAGACAATGGTGTTGTCCTTAATACCAAGATCGTCCACCTTCTTCAACAGAACCCCGACATGGTTATCATGTTCAACCATGCCGTCGGCATAGAAACTGATACCTGTTTTACCCGAGTTCTCTTCTTTGACATGGGTACGGAAATGCATACGGGTTGCATTCCACCACACAAAGAATGGCTTCTCGGCTTTTACAGCACGATCCATGAAGTCAAGCGCGGCTTCAAGGGTTTCATCATCAACGGTTTCCATACGCTTACGCGTTAGCGGACCGGTGTCTTCAATTTTGCCGTCTGCGTACGATTTGATCACACCACGAGGGCCGAACTTCTTGCGGAATTCAGGATCTTTTGGATAATCAACATTTTCAGGCTCTTCTTCAGCATTGAGGTGGTAAAGATTACCGAAGAATTCATCAAAACCATGGTTAGTGGGAAGGTGTTCGTCTTTATCGCCAAGGTGATTCTTACCAAACTGCCCTGTCATGTAACCAAGGGGTTTAAGCATTTCGGCAATCGTCGCATCTTCCGCCTGCAAACCGAGATCGGCACCGGGCAGGCCTACCTTACTTAAACCTGTTCTCAACACAGTTTGTCCAGTAATGAAAGTAGAGCGACCAGCAGTACAGGATTGCTCACCGTAATAGTCGGTAAACATCATCCCTTCTTTAGCAATACTATCTATATTGGGAGTCTGATAGCCCACTAACCCAAATGTGTAAGCACTGACATTGGTTTGCCCGATGTCGTCTCCCCAAATAACCAAAATATTAGGTTTTTCTGCTGCGATACTGCTGCTTGCTGCACAGGTCAGCAGTGTTGCAAGTATCATTAATCGGCTTTTGAAGCCTTTTCTCGCTGTCATATCAACCTCAGTCACTAAGAATAAATGGCGTCCTGCAACAAAAATTAATAGCTCACAATAGGTAGTTCCGCGACTCTGATTGATTGAAATCAAGTATTTATTTGCTCATCCAAAGATTCAAACCGTCGAATTCTGAAGTGACTAAGATCACATTTGCGTCTAGGTACCTATTATTGACCAACCTCATAAAACACTTATAAAGCAGACTTTTAGCTAGCGTAATTAACCAAAGGTTATAACCGCTATAAAGCGACAAAATCCGCGTATTGCCAGAAACTTAGCGCCAACAACAAATAAGCACATCTTGTGCTGAGTAAAAAACTCTCTAGATTAGAATGGAGTTACTATGGCAAACCAAGTAAGTAAGCTGGCTGTCGGTTTCGGGGTACTTGCAACCTCCGGTGCAGCGGTTGCAGCTGACCAACCAAACATCCTAGCTATTTTCGGTGATGATGTTGGTTACTGGAATATCAGTGCATACAACCAAGGTATGATGGGTTACGAGACCCCGAATATCGACCGTATCGCTAATGAAGGTGCACTGTTTACCGACCACTACGGTCAGCAATCTTGTACCGCAGGTCGTGCGTCGTTTATTACTGGTCAAGAACCTTTCCGTACAGGCTTATTAACGATTGGTATGCCAGGCTCCACTCACGGTATTCCTGATTGGGCACCAACTATTGCTGATCTTCTGAAAGATCAAGGCTATATGACTGCGCAATTTGGTAAAAACCACCTTGGTGATCAAGATCAACATCTACCAACAGCCCACGGCTTTGATGAATTCTTCGGTAACCTCTACCACCTCAATGCAGAAGAAGAACCAGAAACTTACTACTACCCTAAAGATCCCGAGTTCCGTAAAAACTATGGTCCTCGTGGCGTGATCAAGTCATACGCAGACGGCAAGATCGAAGACACCGGCCCAATGACCCGCAAGCGTATGGAACACGCAGACGAAGAGTTCCTTGAAGCGTCTCTGGCCTTTATGGAAAAAGCAGTGAAAGCCGATAAGCCTTTCTTTATTTGGCATAACACCACACGTATGCACGTTTGGACACGTCTACAAGAGAAATACCAAGGCAAATCAGGGATCAGTATCTACGCCGATGGCATGCTAGAACACGATGACCACGTAGGTATCTTGCTTGATAAACTTGATGAGTTGAAGATTGCTGATAACACCATTGTGATTTACTCCACTGATAACGGTGCAGAAACCGCAACCTGGCCAGATGGCGGTGCGACACCGTTCCACGGCGAAAAAGGCACCACTTGGGAAGGCGGCATGCGCGTTCCTCAGCTAGTTCGCTGGCCGGGTGTTATCGAGTCAGGTTCGCGCATCAATGAAATGATGGCTCACCAAGATTGGCTGCCAACACTAATGGCCGCTGCTGGTGTTCCAGATGTGAAAGAAAAATTGGCTGACGGCTATAGCGCTAACGGTAAAGATTGGAAAGTCCACATCGATGGCTACAACTTCAAGCCTTACTTTGAAGGTAAAGAAGATAAAGGCCCTCGAGAATCTTTGCTGTACTTCTCTGCTAACGGTGAACTAAACGCTGTTCGTTGGCACGACTGGAAGCTAAACTTCGCGGTAATGGAAGGTAATATTTCAGATGCGATTCGTTTCGAGCAGAACTGGCCGCAGATCATTCATCTTCGTGCAGACCCATTTGAGAAGGCACCGCACGAATCTGGTATGTACATGCGCTGGATGGCCGATAACATGTGGTTGTTCGTTCCAATCCAAGACGTGATTGGCGATTTCTTCAAAACACTGCCTGATTACCCAATGCAGCAAGGTCAGCTGATGAACCCTGCTTCGATTAACTACCAATCTATGGGTTTACAAGGCAAGATGAAACAACTTGATGCATTGCAGCAAACAGTTGAGACGATGAAGTAATTATCCTTCCTTTTAGATAAAACTAAAACGCCCGTCATTCTATGAGTGCGGGCGTTTTTCTTTATTACTCTGCTTTGATTTATAGAGCTCGGATTTACAGCTCTCGGCTTCGTAACTCTCAACGTAACGGCTTTCTATAAATCTGGCCCTGACATAGCGAAGATGATTAGCGCTTTTCCTTAGCACAAGCTCTCTAATCCTTTTCTGGTCCAAGCTCACAGCTTGAACTCCTCACGACAATTGTTGCAACGGTAGAGCTGCTTATAAAAAAAGCGTTGCCACCACCGCCTCTTTATCCTGACAACGACCTTATGTTTACAGCCATCATTCATTATTTCAGTCACCATAAAAGTGTCATACATCGAGCGAGAGTATATGGAGTTGTCAGTCACCAATAAACAAGCAAAAGTCAAACGCATCGTTCCAATATGCAGAACGATCATTTTGTGATTCTTTGATAAGCTAAAATTAGAAACAATGAGATGAAAGCAAGAGTTGAATGAAGACAGAAGACATTAAACTATTTCACAAAGTAACTGAGTTTGGCTCGTTAACAGAAACAGCCAAGTGGCTGGATTTACCTAAATCCAACATCAGCCGTCGCATTAAACAATTGGAGAATGACCTCCAAATCAAACTCTTTCACCGCCATAGTCGCCATATTACGCTTACCGTTGCCGGAAATGACTTTTATAACTCATCCGTCCAACTCATTAATCAACTGGATCAAACGATTAGCAAGCTACAACGACCCAAAAAAGAACTAGATGGCCGGCTAAAAGTCATGATTTCACCAGTAATGATGAATATTGGGAAATTGGTGCTGGAGTTCATGCAGTTACACCCCTGCGTCAATGTTGAAATCATCAGCTCCAACGATGAACTGGACCTTATTAAGAATGACATTGATATCGCATTCAGGGTTGTAAATACTCCAACAGAAGAAAACCTTATTGCTCACAAAATTCGTGAAGAACCATACGGGCTATATGCTTCACCTCAGTACTTATCAAGCAACGGTACTCCAGATACCCTAGATAAGCTAACCGAGCATAATTTCATCACGTTTCGTTTTAGTAATGGTGAACGGTTTAATAAGCTGTTACTGGAAGATGGCAGAGTACTTAAAGTCTCGAGTAACTTAACGGTTAACAGTGTCCCTCTGCTCATTGAAAGCGCGATCCAGGGTCATGGCCTGATTCTGATTTCACAAAGAGTTGGCAATTTATTCGCCCAAAAAAAGCTACTAGAACAAGTAATCCATAGCTATTCACCAAGCTATAATTTCGGCTGGGTTGTGCATCCACCACGCCATTACCTATCTTTAGTCACTCAAGAGTTTCTCAACTTTGTTTTACACCGGCTCAAACGATTGGGCTATGACGACAATGACGCTATGAATGTTTTTAGGCTACCTTTTTCACCACTAACACCATAAACACAATGGCAACAAAGAGAAAACAAAACAACCAACACCCAGAACACAACAAAAACAATAACATCACACAGATTACAAATTGACATCACTATAATATATGCAAATGTAACACCGAGTTGGCACCCCTTTTTAAACAACAAATTGACATACAAAAGACCAACAAATAAAACCACCCAGCAACACGAGCGCCACTCACATAACAAATTATTTTTTACCGTGTTAATGACTGTAAAAAACCCCTCCAAAACTTGATCTAGACCTCGAAATTTCTTCGCTTTCCCTTTGAATAATCAGCAAGGTAGATCTACGATTAGCGCCTAAATGGAAAATCCTACGATAGCCCATTTCTTAACTACCAACGAAACAGAGTCTATTGCATGAATAACGATAAACGCCCTCTCTACATCCCTTACGCTGGCCCTGCGTTACTAGAAACTCCCTTGCTTAACAAAGGTAGTGCATTCTCTGTCGAAGAGCGCATGTTCTTCAACCTGGAAGGCTTGCTTCCAGAAGCTATCGAAACTATTGAAGAGCAAACAGAACGTGCTTATAAACAGTTTTTGAAATTCGAAAACGATATGGATAAGCACATCTACTTGCGCAACATCCAAGATACTAACGAAACCCTATTCTACCGTTTGGTTGAAAACCACATTACCGAGATGATGCCTATCATCTACACCCCAACCGTTGGTGCGGCATGTGAAGATTTCTCAAACATCTACCGCCGTGGTCGTGGTCTATTCATCTCTTACCCTAACCGTGACCGCATTGAAGACATGCTAAACAATGCATCACGCCACAACGTAAAAGTTATCGTTGTAACAGATGGCGAACGTATTCTTGGTTTGGGCGACCAAGGTATCGGTGGTATGGGTATTCCAATTGGCAAGCTATCTCTTTACACCGCGTGTGGTGGTATCAGCCCAGCTTATACCCTACCCGTTGTTCTTGATGTGGGTACAAATAACCCTCAACGCCTATCTGATCCTATGTATATGGGTTGGCGTCATCCTCGTATTTCTGGTCAGGAATACGACAACTTTGTTGATGAGTTCATCCAAGCAGTTAAACAGCGTTGGCCTGATGCCCTAATTCAATTCGAAGACTTCGCACAGAAAAACGCCATGCCACTGCTTGAGCGTTACAAAGACAAAGTGTGCTGCTTTAACGATGACATCCAAGGTACAGCGGCTGTCACTGTTGGCTCTCTACTTGCTGCGTGTAAAGCAGCTGGCAGCAAACTGTCTGAGCAGCGTGTAACTTTCCTAGGTGCAGGTTCTGCCGGTTGCGGTATCGCAGAAGCAATTATTGCTCAGATGGTGTCTGAAGGTATCTCTGATCAGCAAGCGCGTAGCCAAGTATTCATGGTTGACCGTTGGGGTCTGCTTGTTGATGACATGCCAAACCTAATCAACTTCCAGAAAAAACTGGTTCAAACACGCTCAACAATCAATGAGTGGGATACTGAAGATAACAATATCTCTCTACTCGATGTTATGCGCAATGCCAAGCCAACAATTTTGATCGGTGTATCTGGCGTACCGGGCCTATTCAGTGAAGAAGTGATCCGTGAAATGCACGCACATTGCGAGCGTCCAATCATCTTCCCACTATCTAACCCAACCAGCCGTGTTGAAGCAACACCGGCTGATATCATCCGCTGGACAGACGGTAAAGCGCTGGTTGCAACAGGCTCTCCGTTCGAACCTGTGGTACACAACGGCAAGACATACCCAATTGCCCAGTGTAATAACAGCTATATCTTCCCTGGTATCGGCTTAGGTGTTTTGGCTGTCGGCGCACGTCGTGTAACAGATGAAATGCTGATGGAAAGTAGCCGCGCATTGGCTGAGTGCTCTCCACTTGGTATCGAAGGTAAAGGTGCATTGCTTCCGCCATTAGAAGAAATCCAAGATGTTTCCCGCTACATTGCTTTTGCTGTTGCCAAAAAAGCAATTGAACAACGTAAAGCGCCGAAAAATACCGACGAGCGTATTAAAGAGAAGATCAACGATAACTTCTGGGGTGCAGAGTACCGTCGTTACAAGCGTACTTCTTTCTAATACAGACACTAGAATGTGACAAGCAATATATGACAAGACCCGCCATATTGGCGGGTCTTTCTTTTCAAGGGTGACCATTGCTGCAGTTCAACCCTCATGGCTTGAATATGCAATCTTTCGAGTCTTTGTAAACTTACCTTCCAGCAATATTATTAAATTTAGTGTTTCCTCTAAAAAATTCATTAAGTTGATACTCAATATATAAGAGTGCGCTTACTATATTAATGTGACTTGACGATAATCCAGTCACTATCTGTATTCTTAAGAGAGGTATTGAAAACAGTATGCAAGATCTGCCAATTTGCTCTCAATGCGGCCAAGATGAAGAATTCCTGGTTTCAGAAACGGGTAGCTATGTATGTATTTGTGGTCACCGATTCGAGGTGGTAACGCTCGATGCAAATAACGATAAAACCAAATGCTCTACCTATAGAAAGGCTAGTCATCCAGCCTACCATGAGTCATATCAACACAAGTCTCCTAACAAACCGCTTCATTAAGCCACCCCGTTTTAGGTCGCTTAACTGGTTAAAACCGCTTCTAATTAGCGGTTTTTAATTAACTAAATCATGAAAAAATATTCATCACTCCATTCAATACCCTTTACAGCCATTCTCAAATGTTAAGAATAATTGAAATTTCGCCAACACCTCACGGTTAAATATTCTGTATAAAATGGTTAACACAGAGTAAAAAGCAAAGTTATCATCAATTATACACCGTTCATTAAGCGCCGGTAAGAAATCCAATTACAACAATATAAGACATTGATAAATATTGATATATTTTACAGGCATCTATACTGCAAGTGTATTTTGCAGCTTTACCATTTAAAAAACGTGATATGCATCACACTGATTTAGACGGATTTCGTGCTAACTTACGGCCCCGTCTACAGATGAAACACCTGATTCTATGTTTCACAATTGTAACTTCAACAAGTTACACATAGCTGGGATCGACTAGCAAATAACAAATATAAATTCAGAATCATATTCATGAATTGTCATGTAAATGGACGTTTCAATTTACTCAACCAACAGCTAATTGGTTGAGTGTCATATACAGGAAATTAGTATGAGTGTTACAAACGAAACTTGGTTGACCTCGCTGAACGATGGTTTGGAAACCGTCATCGGCGCAATTAACGGTGTACTTTGGGGCCAACTCCTTGTTTACCTACTGGTAGCAGTCGGTATTTACTTCACTATACGTCTCGGCTTTATCCAAATTCGCCAATTTCGCCATTCAATTGATGTCCTAAAAAGCGGTAAAGAAGTTGATAACGGTATCAGCTCTTACCAAGTATTTTGTACATCAATGGCAGCCCGTGTAGGTACAGGTAACATGGCTGGTGTTGCAGTCGCACTTACTGTGGGTGGTCCAGGTGCAATCTTCTGGATGTGGTTGATTGCCCTATTCGGTATGTCTACGGCTTTCATCGAATCGACGCTGGCACAGATTTACAAAACCAAAGATGTTGATGGTCAATACCGTGGTGGCCCAGCCTACTACATGGAAAAAGGCCTTGGTATGCGTTGGATGGGTTCACTATTCTCAGTGTTCCTAATCATTGCATTTGGTCTCGTGTTCAACGCCGTGCAGGCAAACACAATCACAGACGCACTAAGCCACTCTTTCGGCTTTGACCAAACCATTATGGGTGTAGTGATTGTTGCGTTCTCTGCCTTCTTCATCATGGGTGGCCTACGCAAGATTGCAGTTGCATCAGCGAAGATTGTTCCAGTTATGGCAATCGGCTACCTTGCTATCGCAATGGTCATCGTGATCATGAACATCACTGAACTTCCAGCGGTTATTTCTCTGATTGTTAAGAGCGCGTTCGGCTGGCAGGAAGCAGCGGCAGGTGGTGTGGCTTATACCATTGCTCAAGCAATGCAGAGCGGTATCGCACGTGGTCTCTTCTCAAACGAAGCAGGTATGGGTTCTGCAGCTAACGTTGCAGCAAGTGCAACACCAAATCCGAACCACCCTGCTTCACAGGGCTTTGTTCAGATGCTAGGTGTATTTGTTGATACTATTGTTATCTGTTCAGCGTCTGCAGCGATGATCATGCTAAGTGGCGTGATGGATCAGCCAAACGCAGCAACAGGTATCAGCCTACTTCAGCAAGCGCTAACAAGCGAGCTAGGTGGCTGGACGACATACTTCATGGCAGCAGCGATTCTACTGTTCTGTTTCTCGTCTATCATTGCTAACTACAGCTACGCTGAAACCAACGTAATGTTCCTGAACGGTAACACTAAGAAGGGGCTATTTGCTTTCCGTCTATGTGTACTTGTGATGGTAATGTTTGGCTCTGTCGCATCACTTCCAGTTGTTTGGAACCTGGCTGATGCTTCTATGGGTATGATGGCGCTAATCAACATTGTTGCTCTAGTAATGCTATCTAAGCTGGCTATCAAGGTTATCAAAGACTACGAAACACAGCTTAAAGCCGGTAAAACACCTGAATTCGACCGTTCTAAGTTCCCAGAACTAGACGACCTAGAGGGTGCATGGCACCCAGAAGGTACTGAACCAGTAGCCGCTACCAGCAAGTAATCTTTTCTAAGATGAAAAAAAGAGCCAGCGCTTCAATACGCTGGCTCTTTTCTTTTATGTGGAAGTCACACAGTTAACTTCGCTATTCTCTTTTACTTCGCTAGCTTCTCAGCCGTAATACGGATCACATCAACCACAACATCACTGGCCGCTTGCAGCGACTTAACCGGCAAGTATTCATATATGGAATGGAAGTTGTGGGCACCAGTAAAGATATTCGGGCATGGCAAGCCTTTTTGCGACAACACCGCCCCATCATACCCCCCACGCATTGGAACCGCTTTCATCTCGATACCGTTACGCTGATAAGCTTCTGTGGCTATATCAATAGGGAATCCTGCGTCACCTTCCAAGCTGTTAGCAACATTCTCATAGCGGTCAGAGAGGTCAATATCAATATGTCCTTCTCCCCAAAGCGCCTGACAACCATCAGCTAATTGCTGCAAGAATGCCATACGGTGCGCATAACCCTGCTTGGTAAAATCACGAATATCCATTTTCAACACAGTTTTGGCACTGTTACCTGCCAGTTCTTTAACCCAGTAATACCCTTCTCTTCCTTCGGTATATTCCGGCGCTTCACCCGGTGGCAACATGGCGATGAACTTATGGGCCATCAACAATGAATTTTTCAGCTTCCCTTTTGCCGACATAGGATGAGCCGATTGGCCGGTAAAGGTCACAATGGCATTACCGGCATTCCAGTTCTCATGAACAAATTCACCGATACCGCAACAATCGAGGGTATAACCAAAATCAGCGCCGAAACTTTCGACATCAAACGCTTTTGCGCCGCGCAGCCCTTGTTCTTCATCAGGTAAAAACGCGACCTTCACAGGACCGTGCTCAATTTCAGGATTACTTGTTAGTACCTGAAGGGCATGCATAATAGCGGCAATAGCCGCTTTATCGTCCGCGCCTAATAAACTCGTTCCGTCAGTAACAATGATCTCCTGGCCCTGATACTGGGCTATCTCAGGAAACTCGTCTTCTTTCAGCACGATATCTAATGCCTCATTCAGCACAATGTCCCCACCCTGATACGGAACGATCTTCGCTTGGGTATCATTGGTCTGTTCAGCACTGGTATCAAGGTGAGCAAAGAAAGAGACAGTTGGCAGAGCTTTGTTGGTGTTGGTAGGCAGCGTAGCAGTAAGAATCGCAGTATCCCTAAGAATGATATCTTCCATGCCAAGCGCTTCAAGTTCACTCTTAAGCAAAGTGGCTAATTCCATCTGCCCCTGCGAAGAAGGCATGATACCAGCTGCGCCTTTGTCACGGCTGGTCGTAGTATTGATGCGGGTATAATTGATAAAACGTTCAACAATGTTCATTTTCAGCTCCGATTAGAATCGAAAATACAGCAGACGAAACATCTGCCGTATGATTGTTATTAGTTGTTAATCATTCTTAAACAATGATTTGTGAGCAAATCATCACCGTTAGCAAACCACCAAGCATTGGGATCGCGGTACGCTTTGCCAATTCGATTGGCGATATGTTGGCAACAGCGGCACAAGCAATGACAACACCGGCTACCGGCGATGCTGAGCGCATCAAACCCGCTGATAGCTGCATAGGCAATGCTACATGCGCAGCAGCAGTACCTACCTGAGAAGCGACGTCCGGCGCTAGGTTAGAAAAACTAAAGAATGCTGCGTTACCCGAGCCCGATAGCATGGTGATAGTAATGATAATACCCACCAGCATCACAACCATTGCTGAATAACCCAGTCCCATGCTTGCAGCAGAGTTAAGTAGTAGGTCAATAAAACCAATTGCACTTAGGCCAACAACGAAAACTTGCGCGGCAATGATCAGCGTTACAACACCAGCAAACACGTTACCCATGCCTTCCAAGTACACTTTCAGTGATGCGGCTACCGTTTTACCGTCTCGGGTATGAATGAAGTCACACACCATTGAAACGAACAGGGCAATAAACATCGCTGTAACTACATCCATTTTGATTGAAGTAATGGCAAATTTGCTGAACGTCAGCAACAGCATCAAAGGAAGCACTGGTAGGATGGCAAACCACTTTGGCGCTTCACGCTGATCTTTAGAATCAAGGTTGAATTCATGAATCACGCCATTCTCCTGATCTTTACGATCAAAATAGCGCTGGCAGAAGAAATGAAGCACTGCAATAACAGCCATTGCCGCAAGTGAAACCGGTAGCTGGTAACTTGCAAAATACGTGGCAACATCAATGCCTGATACTTCTGCTGCCTTATTCGCTGCCGATGACGCAGGGCCAAGATCTAAACACCCCGTGGTCGCCACAACCGCCGCTGCTGCCGCTGGATTACAACCTACTCCGACCAAGACCGGGTACATAGCCACCAACAGCAATAGGGCTAAACCAGTCGCACTTGGAATAAAGATGTTGATCAACTGGCCAATGATATAAGCCATTGCCAATACCACGTAAGGGTTTTTGACATAAGACAGCGGCTTAGTCGCAATCTGCACCATGGCATTTGCAGCACCGATATGGCCCATGTACTTGGAGAAACCACCCACAGCCATAATAATCAAACCCAACTTGGCTAGCGTGGTTGATGAAATGACCTTAATGACTTCGAAGAAATCAACAACAACAGAACCGGTATGGGCTCCACCTTTTGGCATAAAGTCGGTGTTCCCGCTTATCACCCCTAAAGCAATCATCGACAGACCGGCCAAAAATAATACCGCTTGGGTGTTATATTTTTTGACAATAAAATATCCGACACCAAATATTGATGGAAGAGCAAGGTATGTAATCATTAAAAACCCCTTCAATGGAGATAAATAAAATAGAAATTATTTAAAATGGTTTTGCGTTTAAATAAGCATGAATACATCGCGAGTTTATAATATATATCCCGATCAGTATCCCGCTACAATTTGAAGCGTTGTTAAAATCGATATCATTTCATAAATGAAATTTTTAAATTAACAATAAATGATAGAACGTTAGTTTTTAAAAACACTGAATTCGTCGAACAGCCCTTCTATTCGTTTAAATCGATTATCTTTTTCTTGATGTTGTGAAAGGCCTTTAATGAATGCTTCTATCAGAGCAAATCCAGCAGCACGATTATTGAAAAAACCTCTCCCCGCACTTTCCACAATAAACTGCACGTCACAATATGAGACGAATGGGTTCACCGGTTGATCAGTCACTAAAATATTGTGACCGCCGCACTCATGGAACCAACGTACCAACTTAATGGTAATAGAAGAATAACGGTGATAAGAAATTGCCAATAATACGTCGTCTTCACACACATCTACCAATTGATGCGGTAAGGTTGAGATATCCGCTTTGAGCAGTACGACATCTTTACGTAAGTACCTTGCAAGTAGGTAGAAATACGTAGCCAAGGCTTCTGATGACGCACTTCCCATGACATAAAGCTTGCCTTTGGTATGGCGCATCAACACCATGGCAGACTCAAAATCCTGTTCTGATAAGCGAGTAAATGTCTTATCTACATTATCGATTGTTTCTTGGTAATGATTCGCCAATAAGCCCTCTGTCGAATCTTGCGGCTGCTCATGTGCATGATACTCATAACGCTCGATAGGTATTGTTAAGGTTTGTGCCAAATCATCTGACACTTCTTTTTTAAATGGAATAAAACCGCTAAAGCCTAATCGTTGTAAGAAACGCCCAAGAGTCGCCTTTCCCACCCCAATTTGTTTACAGAGTTCATCTATTTTTGCAAAAGGTAACATGGTGTAGTGATCCATAAAATAAGCCGCAATACGTTTTTCTGCCGCTGTATATGAATCAAATCTATTCACCGTATTAATGAACTCTTGTTTATTCATGGGTTTTATTTCCCGCATATCATTTTCTATGGGAAATTTTTCCACTCAAAGCAAAAATAGGCAAGGGAATACGATTTTCCCAGCATAATTTTGTGATCACCCGCTTAAGCAATACACGACCTTGTCAAACATTAAATATTTATCAATTATTCCGTCACACAAAATTAACAGTGAATGGCCATACTAAAAGCAATTTTATTTTTTTCTTTCTTTATTTCATGTTTTTTAAGACCAACTCTTTAGAGGTATCTGTAATACCTCTACTAATTTGCGCTACATCAATTTAGTCATTAAGGTACTAACTTCGCCATGGGATATTTTTCCCAACCGAGCATTGCTGTTCAATTCACCATCAATGTATCGCTCAATTATTCACCACCCGACTTACCCATACACTTGGTTACAAGTTTGTACTCACACTTGACTTTTCATTGGTTATCTTTCCCCCTTTTTATTCAATAACATGCAAAATAATCGCCTAATCGTTTGCGATGTTACAAATAGATGACATTTTCTGCCATTTTTTTGTAATTGCTCCTCCAATTCATCTCGTATATAGTGCGTAAGCCTTGATTACAAAGGCTTTTCAATATCTATAAATAGGTTATCAAATGAAGTTTACTAAGCCTCTTATCGCGCTTTCTGTCGCAACTGCGCTGGCTGGTTGTGCTCAGTCCACAATTGAAACAGGTGACTCTTTTACCCTTACTGTCGCACACATCAACGACACGCATTCCAACTTCGATCCTGTTAAGTCCAGTTTCTGGGCAAGAAACAAGCTGGTTTACAACGAGTTTGGTGGTTTTCCTCGCTTGCAGACCATGGCTGATGAGTATAAGAAAGCGGCTGAAGATAATGACCAAAGCTTCCTTTTCCTTCATGGCGGTGACGCATGGCAAGGCAGCGCTTACTTCAAGCTAAATGAAGGAGCAATGAATGCTGAGTTACTAAGCCGTTTGGGGCTTGATGCCATGGCACTGGGTAACCACGAGTTTGATCTCAACAATGCAAAACTTAACCAGTTTATCGGCGACATCAACTTCCC
This sequence comes from Photobacterium sp. DNB22_13_2, assembly GCF_052873915.1. Classification (NCBI taxonomy): domain Bacteria; kingdom Pseudomonadati; phylum Pseudomonadota; class Gammaproteobacteria; order Vibrionales; family Vibrionaceae; genus Photobacterium; species Photobacterium sp. DNB22_13_2. The sequence goes on along the minus strand of NZ_JBNNXU010000016.1, from coordinate 125,284 downwards.
TGTGCTTGCTGCTAACATCGACGCCAGCAAAGATGCGGATCTAAAAGATCAAACCAACCTCAAACCTTACGTAGTTTTCGCTTTCGACGGCAATCAGAAAACTGAAATCACTGACCTAGATAATCTTCCTACAGGTAAAGATATCGTTGCGGTATTTGGTATCGCCTTAGACGATATGCCAAACATCGCCCCTAATACCGGTGACGTAGAATTCCACAACATGGTCGAGTCTTCTCAGGCTACCGTTGATATGTTCCACGCTAAAGGCATCAACAACATCATCGCTGTAACCCACATCGGTAACGCGGTAGACGTTGATGTTGCATCGCAGGTTAACGGTATTGATCTGATCGTTGGTGGTCACTCCCATACCCTCCTGGGTGACTTCACCAACCTGGGCCATGACAATGGTGGCGAATACGCGCAAATGGTTCCAAACCCTAACGGCCAGAGCCAGACTTGTGTTGTTCAAGCGGGTGAATATGCACAGGCTATCGGCCAGCTAGACGTTACGTTTGATACCAATGGCGAAGTAACAAACTGTGCAGGTCTAAACGTACTGCTAAGCAACGATGAGTACTTCCATTCGCCATTGCGTGAAGCGGGTAGCGAGTTCAACTCAAACGAGACCGCTTCTGTCGTAAACTTCATCGAAGGTGAAGACAACATCACCATTACCGAAGAAGAAGCGGTAATGCGCCAGATCATCGACACCAAATACAAGCCAGCGGTTAACGAAGCTTACGGTAAGGTAATCGCGCAGGTTCCTGAAGAGATCAACCACGAGCGTCGCCCAGGTGACGGCGGTACCGATGCACACGGCTCTGATGTTGCCCCTATCTTGGCTGCTGGTCAGTACTACTGGGCTAACTCACCAGAAGTGGTTGCGGTTACTGGCATGGAAGTTGACTTCTCATTGATTGGTGCGGGCGGTATCCGTACCAACATTGAAGCGGGTGAATACCGTGAAGGTAACATTTCACTAGAGCTACTACCGTTCTCTAACTTTATGTCTGTTGTACCGGTACAAGGTAAATACATCAAAGAACTGATCGACGGTACGGTATCTGCCACTCTACCTGAAGGTGCTCACGCTGGTAAGTTCCCATACGGTGGCCATATCCGTTACCAATACACTGAAACGACACCTTACCAAAACGGTAAGCTGGATTACGTTGAAGTGATGACGGGTACGGCTGATGCACCAGTTTGGACTCCGATTGAAGACAACAAGACCTACAACGTTGCAGTTAACAACTATAACGCAACCGGTAACGATGGCTGGACTCCGCTATTCAAAGCTCAGCAAAAATCATCTGACCGTGTAGACCTTGCTTATGTTGACGGTAAGCTAACTGGCTTCAAAGTGAAGAACATCGTCGAAGCAGATGGCCGCTTCAAAGTTAACTATGAAGGTGAAGCGCCTAACTGTAAGGCAGACAACTTCCGCTGTAACACCGATGCACAAGCTGTTATCGACTACATCGCAGAAAATATGCCGACACTTAAGCCGCTAAACTACAACGTAGTGACACTTAACCGTGCGAACTAATATTACTCTTTGAGTCATATTGTTTAAAAAGAGGATGGCATTAGCCATCCTCTTTTTTTAAGTAATGCCGGATACCAACTCCATATAGATACCGAAGAAATACGCCTACCTAGCTCAACACAAGCAGGCTCGATCACGAATTACTTGAATACGCTCTTGTCTAAAACCTTAGCATCAACCAACTGTGACAGTACATTGTGTGTTTGCTCTCTGAGGAAATCACGCAACAAGCGCACTGTTGGTGTGATTGACTGGCGACTCGGACATACCAACCACAGCTCGGTTGGGGTCGGTCTATACTCTGGCATCACGTTGACCACCCGCCCATTAAGCAAATCATCTGCCATATCCAGGCATGATTTAATGGCGATTCCCTTCCCTGACACACACCAACGCCTAACTAAATCGCCATCATTAGATGAACGATTACCTTTAAGTCTTAACTTATGAATTTCATCGCCATGAGTAAAGCGCCACTCATCTTGCACAATGTCCCGTAGTTGATAGAAAAGCCCATTATGTGCTTTAAGCTCATCCAGCGTGTTAGGCGCACCGTGTGCTTCCAAGTAAATGGTTGAAACGCACATCAAGCGCGGTACATTACAAATTTTGAAGCCATACATACTGGCATCGGTCGGTGAGCCATAACGAAGCGCCATGTCGACAGAATCTCGGTAAAAGTCGATATTACTGTCACTAATATTGCTTCGCAGAGCAACATTAGGATAATTAGCAAGAAACTCATCTAACCAAGGCGTAACGACATTTCTTCCCAAATCGGACGATAACGCAATCCTTATCTCACCATCGATCACATCAAGATCATCACGCACATTTTGCTTTGCGCTATCTAACATCTGCAATGCTTGTTCACATTGGGGCAAATAGCGCTCACCGGCGGGTGACACCCTAAGTTGCCTCGTTGTACGCACAAACAACTCCACACCAAGGGAAGCCTCTACCCGCTTGACTGCTGCGCTTGCCGTTGCCACACGCATATCCAAGCTAGTTGCTGCTGCGGTAATACTGCGAAACTCCGCAACTTTTAACACCACCTCGAGATCTTGAATGAGCATTGTTGCCAGCCTTATATTCAAATAATATTTGATAAATTATCAATTATGATAGCGTTTTTAACTAGGGCAACAAGGCTTATGATCCACCAATAAGAATATTCATGACCTCCCGGATGATAACGATGGAACAGATCCAGTTCCAACAAGGGCCAATCCGCCCACCATCAGAAGCCGATAGCCTCATCTTTATATGCACGCTACACTAGGCGTTAACCTCAGCCGCGGCAACAGATCAATCATGGACAAACCCTCTTCCCTTTGGCAACGCTTTAAATCCGCAGCCATTGATGTACTCGATTTCAAATCCCGCGTCTGGGTCATCAATATCCGCAGTAGCACCCTACAAGACGAGTCATTCGTGGTCAGTGAAGACAGCTTCAAACAGCCGTTACAATGGATGGCGAAGAAGCAATTCGATGACGATATGCTTAATAGTGTCGAGAATATGAAAGTCTCGCAGGTATTAGTATTTCATCTTGAGGGTGTTAGGTATCGTTTACTGCGGGTGAAATAGAGCGAGGTTAATCTCGCGCCACAAACACCAAGGCAATCCCTCCCAAAATGAGCAGTGTCGAGATCCCGGTGGATACCGTGATAGCCTCACTCAACACTAACCACCCACCAAGACTTGCCAGGGCCGGTACTGAGAGCTGGACAACGGATGCCTTCAATATCGATAGAGTCGGCAACACAGCATACCAGATTGCATAACCGATCCCCGAAGCCGCCGCCCCTGAAAGCACGGCCAGCAGAGCACCACGAACTGCTATGCGCTCTATTTCCATTGATGAAGGGACGAGCACGACAACTAACACTGCGATCAGGGATGCCAACAAAAAACTGATAGACATGGTCAGTATTGAAGGTCGCTCGGTTGATTGCTTGCCCATTATAGTAAAGGCTGCCCAGCACATACCTGCGATAACCATTAATATTGCAGCGAAAAAATCGGGCCTAGTCGCATTGGGGATCAATAAATAACCAAAGCCAACAAGAGATACACCTACCCCAACCCACTCCCAAACTTGCATTCTATTGCCACTAAAAATATGAAAGCCAATCATACTCAACTGGACTGAAGCAAAAAGGATCAAGGCCCCTGTCCCGGTAGCTATATTCACGTATGAGAAAGAAAAAGTCGCGGCATAGCCAAACAGCATCATCGCGCCGACAACATCAGACCTCTTCCATTTAGGTGGTAAATAAGCTGTCTTTGAGTGCATTGCTAGCGTTATTACCACCAGCGTGATCGCACCAGACACCAACCGAATCAGTGTGAAACTACCTGCATCAATAAGCCCTTCAGCTAACGCCAATCGACATAATATGGAGTTTCCCGCAAATGCCAGCATAGCGATACTCACTAAAAAAGCGGTTTTCAGGGGCGAGCTTAACAGTGGAGAACTGTGCAGTGTCGATTTTTGCAATGAAAGCAGCCTATTAAGTATTCATATGGAAAGTACTCTCCATATGAGTCGTTTTAGAAAGAAATACTAGCCAATAAAGGGGCAAGCATATCATTACTGGTTACTTTGAATCAGTTGGCCAATATCCTTTTCTAGGTAATCATAATATGGGTTCCCCTGTTCGCAAAGTGCAGTCTATTGAGTGGCTAGCACCTATATTTATGATTAAACTGGTTCTATCACATGGCGTTAAAGAAGAGCCTTACCGTCCAACTACCACTTAATCGTAGGGTAAACCTTTGATTATAATAGCTTGACCTAGCCCTTTGTTCATTTTGATATAAGAACATCAATGGAACTAGGTTATTAAGGGACAAATACAATGAAAAAGATCAGTAAAAAACTGTGGGTGTTTGATGGTAAGTCAGTCACTTTTATGTTGCTGCCCTTTTCTACTCGAATGACGGTAGTCAAACTCGCTGATTCAACATTGTGGGTACATAGTCCAATTGAATTAACCGAATCGCTAAAAGCACAATTGGATTCACTAGGGAAAGTACAATACCTCATTGCCCCTAATCACTTACATCATCTGTTTTTAAAAGAGTGGCAAGAAGCCTACCCTGCAGCCGCAACCTATGGCACGCGAGAGGTGATAAAGAAGCGAAGTGACCTTAGCTTTCTATCTGAGCTTACTTCTAGTGGTTTATACCCTTGGGAAACAGAGATTAATACGCTTCTCTTTACCGGCTCCAAGTTAATGGAAGAAGCCGTGTTTTTGCATCGAGAGTCCAAATCCTTAATATTGACCGATTTGATTGAAAATTTTCCGCCAACAGATTTTACTCGCGTACAACGCATGTTTGCTAAGTTTGCCGGCATTCTTTCGCCAAACGGTAAAACCCCTATTGATTGGAGAATGAGCTTCATGTTCCATAAAGCTGAGGCCGAACAGCATTACCTGCGAATGGTTGAATGGGAGCCGCAACGAATCATTATGGCGCATGGTGAAATTGTAGAGAATGGCGCATCCGTCTTTTTACGCAAATCTTTTGCTTGGTTAAACCCTTCTCATTCAAATCAGTAATGTCTCAGCAATCAACCACTTTTGTGGGTACGCTTCCTCTTCATGGCTAGACTGTAGTAAGCGCCAGTTGGCACTGGATAAAATAACATCCATTTTGAGGTCCATGACAATATGCCACACTTGTTTGTCAATAGAGAACGAATGCACGATGTTGTCCATAAAAATCCCGAACTTAAACAACAGTTTTTGTGGGAGTCACTCAATGCCATTGTCTATAAAATAGGTGGGATAATTTTTATATTAGGGAGTATATGCTTCCTACCCCGCTTTGAGAAATATGTCGACATCGGGGCCGCTTTATTTGTTATTGGCTCGATCCTTTATCTCATAGTTGCTTTACACGATGTATTAGAAGTAAACGCCTATCGTATTAATAACGGCAAACTTAGCAAAGAGTTGCGGTTAGAATTTACCGCTTCTTTCGCTTACTTTTCAGGTTCGCTCTTTTTCACAATTGGAAGTATATTCTTCCTCGAAGAAGTCGATATGATAACCGCTGGCGCATGGATGTTTATTATAGGCAGTGGACTTTTTATGTTTGGTGCTGTCATCAACGTTTGTCGGATTATTTATGAAGGCACCATCGTGACATTGCAACTAATGAACCTTACCGCGATCACCTTCGTTACGGGTTCCGTTCTCTTTCTTGTCGCTTCTGTCCCCTATCTTTGGCATATAGATACAGCACATGACTCTCATCAACTCTTCAGCTACTTAGCGTGGCAATACATTATCGGTAGTGTCCTTTTTCTGCTTGGTGGACTAACCAATTACTGGCGAGCTTTCCTCATCATTCGTCGTCAAATAATCGAAGCTGAAGAGCAAAGCTAGTTATTTATCTATCTAGAAGTTCGCTTTTATTGCCGAATTAATGGCATCGTGAAACAATTTGTTTCTACCACCTTGTTTTGCTTTATACATAAGGCTGTCAGCCCTGCTCAAAACGGTATCCATAACATCATCTACATTAAGGGACGTTAACCCTACACTGACAGTCACATTAAACACTGAACCTTTAGATTCTAATGAAGTGATACTGACTTGGTTCATTATTCTTTTCAAAATAACGGCAGCCCCTTTTATGTCAGTGTCCGGCAAGATGGCAAGGAACTCCTCTCCTCCCCAACGGCCATAAAGGCCTGATTGCCTACTTGTTGAAGAAACAATCTCACTGAAGAGCTTAAGTGCTTGATCACCGGCTGAATGCCCATACTGATCGTTAATGCGTTTGAAATGGTCAAAATCGATGATGGCAACTGATAGCTGTCTATCCAGCCGCTTTGAGCTATCTATGAGATCTTGCAATGTATGCTCGATAGATCTTCTATTCGCTAACCCAGTGAGAGGATCGGTATTAGCGATAATCTTCATTTGCACGTTAGCGCGTTCTAACGCTTTTATATCATTATTTCGGCCTATCTCATGACCAACCCACTCTGAGAATAATTTTACTAGCTCGTAATCTTGACGGACGAATGGCCGACACGGTTCTGGGCTTGAAAAATTAAGTGTTCCGAAACGTGTACCATCAACAAATATCGGCGTACCAAGATAGGCTTCTAAGCCAAAATTAATAAAGCACGGATGAGAGGCGACTTCACTTGATGATACGTGATTAAAACCTTGTACATCATTGGCCTTAATGACATGACTACAATATGTGCCAGATAAGTCAAAGGTCATGCCCTCTTCAAGGCTATTATCTGGGTGAACAGCTTGTTTTACCACATACTGGTTGCCATTTATTTCACTGAATATGCCAATCGGCAAACCAAACAATTCAGTCCCCAGCTTAAGAATGGCGTCGACACGCTGTTTAAACGTTAAATGTCTTGACGATGTAATAAGGTGAAGCTTGTTTAATGCCTCTTCAACCGCCAAGCGTACTGACTCATCTGAAATCAATGCGACGAAAAAAATATTTTCTCCATATTCGTCTTTGACAACCCCTCCATAAGTTTTACCTATAAACTCTTCACCAAATTTGGTTTTATATTTCACCGTTATTGACTCACCACGCGACTTGGCATCTGCATCTAAATAGTACCTAGTTGCACCTAAGCGATAATACTCTTTGGGTTCAGAGTAAAGCACGATAGTGCTTTGCTTATACAGTTCCTCTGCCGTATAACCAAAAAGCTCTCTTGCTTTTTGATTTAACCCCAAGACTTCCCGGTTTAAAGATGCGACAACAACAGCTTGGCTAAGATGCTCATATCCTCTGATTAATGTTGTCAGATCTGTGGGTTCTTCCTTGAGTTCATACAGCATAGCTATCCACTTGTTCCTTTACAGTATTTGGTAAAAAGTTAGTGCTTTCTATAGCTACATTTAAAAGCAATGTATCAGCTTGTCAAGATAAGGTTGATAACCATTACTAAAGATTACATCGCATTGTTACTCTTATCGTTTATCAAATATTTATGTAGGTTGGTATAATGGCGAGCTAGATATCTTTTTTTCTTGCATACCACCAAAGGTAATTCGTCATCTACTGACCAAAACAACCGGCATTATGCCGGTTGTTTATTAGAAGGGTGAATTAGATTACTGCTGCTTTCTTCTCAAAATAGCCACCAACATTAACCCAAACAACATAGACACAGGTACACTGGCACCACCACCAGAGTTACTATTTTCACCTGAGTCTTTATCATCGGTATCGTTATATGACAGGGTCACAACGATAGGATCATGATCAGAAGACGAGTAGATATTATCGGATTTTTCCAAATCCCCCGTATGCTCCCTGCTGTATTCAAATAAGTTACTCTCAGCCGCATTGATATGCCAAGCTTCAACCGCAGCCACCTTATCAACCAATGAGGGACTGGCAAGCGCATGGTCTAAACTACCCAACTCACCTTCAAAGCTATAGCTGTAATCCGTTTTGTGTTTCAGGTTCACCAAGCCATAACCTTTCTCAACCAGTTGACCTTCTTGCTCGTACACTTCACCACCAAGTGTTGTGTGTGAAGCCGTGAAGATTTTGCCACCGCGATCCGCATCATCAAATGAAGTCAGAGTCAGAATAGGATCTTCCATACCGTACGAGTTCAAATCCCCCGTTACCAATACGTCACCTTTGATATTCTGAACGGCTTCACCCAGTACTTTTGCTGCTGAAACTCTAAAGTTGTTACAGCTGCCCTGCACATCCTCATTATCAACGAAGATGACGTCATCTTCCCAACACGATGAGCCTTTAGACTTAAAGTGATTGACGATCACAGTTAGATCATCGGTCTCACCAGGAATATTAAAGGTTTGCATCATGGCATGGCGCTGGTAAGCACTCTTCACACCGCCGTTATCAAGTGGCGCGTGCTGCTCAGGAAGCATGATTTGTTGTGCCTGGTTTTTCGCCTTCACTTTGTCATGGCGGTAAATGATGCCAACAGTAATGGCGTCAGTACCGAAATATTCAACACCTTCAAAGCCAGGTACATCTTTAAACGTCAGATCAGATTTATGGACTTTTACAGCTCGGTAATGATCTTTCTTATCAGCCTGCGCATCGTTGATTGCATTAACCAAGGATTCAAGCGCACTGTTTTCATCAAAACCATTATTTTCCAGCTCCATTAGCGTGACAATATCGGCATCCATCGCCACTATCGCATTCACAAGTTTGGCTTGCTGAAGGACAAACTCCTCTTCAGAAGGCGCACCGCGATAACACTTATCACTCGGGCTTACTGTCGCCTCTGAACACATGTAGTTAGGGTTGCCAGATTCTGCAAATGATGTGAAATAGTTCAATACATTAAAGCCAGCAACCTTGAGGCCATCTTCTTCTGAAGTTAGAGGTTCATCGACCCTTTCGTTTTCAGGCAAGCGCAACAAATCACCGCTACCAATAGTATTAGTCGTGACTAAACGATATTCGCCGTAACTGTAGCCCACCATAGCGGTCAGGCCGGTGAGCTTATCGCCCATGCGAAGGTAGCCATCGACAGGGTTAAAGTTATCGAACCACGGCACTTCACCGTCTTTGGCTTTATAGTCAGATTCAAGATACACACGGCTGATGGCATTTTCAGCCGCTTGTTTTTTAGCCGCTTCAGTTTCTGCCGCATATAGATGGGTGGGGTTATACAAAGGAGTGTTAAGCGCCAACATCATGTTGTTACGGTATGACGCATAATCAAAGCTGAAATTACGGGTGATCACCAACGGGCTGTCAGCATCGAGTAAAACCTGCATACCTTCATGTCGCTCCAAGGCGGTATGCAGTTCTTCCCCGTCTTTAACCCGGAATCGTGTAGGTGCAGGAATTGGGTTATCGGTGCTCAGTACTTCAAAAGCACTATTTCGCACATCAAGCTGGGTATTGTCGTAATACTCTTTGACTGTTGCTTCGACACACACTTCCGCGCCCGGTTGGATATCCTTTGGTGCAGCGCCGCCGCCTAAATGGACAAAGACACCGTCAGAGGTATTTTCATTACCGTCGCCATGTGGGTCTTGTAGATAGAAGCCTTTGTACAAGCTTTCACCTCTGGCTGTGACTACCCCACTTACAAAGTATTTTTCAGGACTTTCAAAACTGCCTTCTGGTACTAATGGGCTTCGGTCACCATCACCTTGTACATCATAAATCGGTATCAGTTTATCAATGTCACAAACAAACGGGTTCGGTGGTGGGGTTGAACCATCGCAGGCGTCAAGGCCGCTGCAACCTAAACCGTCAAAGATATCTGTTGGGAAAGTAGTCCACTGCTGATCAACGTCAAAATCATTTTCAACGTCTGTTCTACCTGAGGTGATTGATGGGTCACGACGCAGTGTCACATCTTTGGCAAAATCTTCTCGCACACCTAGCTGGCCCAAGCTGTCAATCAGCACATCACCATCAAACAAAGCAACGACATCATCACCATTGAAGCTCAGACTGCCAGACGATTGATCACCGACATCCTTAATCTCTTGTGCAGCTGAACTGTGGTGAAGTACATAGCTATCACCACCGGCTAAATTAATGTCTTTCAGGTCAATAGTTGACCCAAATGAATTTGCACCATTCATTGCTAATCGAACACTATATTTTGAGAGGTTAATCCCAGAGTCCGATAAATTTGTGATCTCTACAGCTTTATTATTACTGGTTCCTTCAACATATTCCGTTATTAATAGCTGTGCAGATGCAGAAGATGACATTAAGGCCAGAGCAATAGCCCCAGCTAATGTGTTCATGCGTGTCATGTGTAAACTCCGATATAAGATAACCCTAATACGATTACGTAATCAGGCTATACAACTGATATAAATAAATGCTCAGTGAATAATTATTGAATAAAAATAAAGTTGAATTTAATTTGAACTTAATCTTTATGAGCAAGCCTATTCTTATATATCAGTGTTACAAATATCAATTTTAATGACGATGAAACGGGAGTTTTGTTCAACTTCTGACACAAGTGCACAGAGTTACATATGGATACAAATATCGCTCGCAAAAATGAACACAACCAATTGAAAAAAAGGACAATAAGTGCAGTGGAAAAATTGGCGATAGTCTCCTTTACAAAAATGGATCTCATATCATAATAGAAAACACGGGGTGACAGCGTAACATAATAAAGGGAAGCTATCTGACACCCATCATAATATATTGATGGGTAGTCATGATTAATAATGGTTGTGATTGATTTAGTTCGTCATCGTTTCAGCTATAATGCTTTCTCAATAGCATCGACCATTGCTAAATCTGTAGGGTTTGTTCTACTAGAGAATACCGCAACGACGTTACCTTTACGGTCGATAATATATTTATAAAAATTCCACTTAGGCGATATTCCCGATTGGTTTGATAACTCCTGAAAAACTGGGTTCGCTTTTTCTCCTTTTACATGCGTTCGCTCCATCATAGGAAAAGTCACGCCATAATCTAGATAGCAAACCTTAGCTGTATTTTCTTCACTGCCTCTGTCTTGATTAAAATCATTAGAAGGGAAACCAATAACGGAAAAGCCCTGATCTTTGTATTGCTGATAGACAGTTTCAAGTTGTTCATACTGAGGGGTAAAACCACATTGGCTAGCGGTATTAACAACGACTAACACCTGGCCGGCGAATTGCTCACACAACTGTACTGACTCTGTTGAGTTAAGTTTATTGAGTTGGTAATTCATCCAATCCCCACATTCTGCCGGTGTTTCCGCTTTGGCTTGAGCTGATGCCAATATCACGGCCAAAATACAAGTACCAATCATGCCTGCGGTTAATGTTAAACGATGTACCCGATCACTTTTTTGACTTTGAGATAGGTGAAGTGATGTAATCGACCATTGATCCTTGTCTTGGTGTTGATTCATGACTAACTCCTAATATCTATAAGGCAATAAAATTGCAGATGCAAAACATACATTTGTGTACGCATCTGCCCGATTAACTGATCACAAGTTGCTCGTAAATTAAGCATATACCGCCCTATCCCTTTAACCCTATCGCCTGCTCCATTACACTTGGCCTGTTAAAATCGCAGTATCACGCCGAAGGACAGCTCGAATGCCACAAGTAAACATTATTCCAAACCCTCAAATCGCCATCATCTTCAAAGGTTGGGCAGAAGACTGGGCCAAAGAAGGTCAGACAAACCAAAAGGACATGGCCAACAAGTTCCACACCGTATACCGAATTGCGGCTGACATGTTCATTAAAGGCGGTGAAGTCGATATGGAATTTCTAACGGCTTTGTTTGAAGACTGTAAGCAGAAGCTTGAAAATGCCCAAGCGATGAATGAAAAAGTAAAGCTGATGTTTAATAAAGACGATGAGCGCGCCGATGCGATCATCGCTAAAATTAACACCACAGCGCAAGACGCGGCGCATGTTGTTCGCTACCTTGGTCAGCTGCTAAAGCCTACCAACTAATACCAAGCCTAGCATTTTTGGAAAGGTGGACGAGATGACTGAATATTACTCCTTTAAAGCGCATCTCTCCACTTTACCAAAGCATGAATATGTTCCGGCCCAATACCGCAGCAGCCACCAATCGTCGTCGCACCAGCTTGATACCAGCGCTTAGCAAAGCCTACATAATCACTCGGGGAAAGCTCTCGTACTGCCTGTAAGGTGTCGTTAGCCTGATGATCAGACTTTATTGGCGTGAAATTATTGGCATAGGCGCCAATTTCTATATCCGCATTAAAACCATCAGTAACCGCTTTGGCCTCCTTAATCGCTTGCTCCATGACCTCAGGCACCGAGCAATTAAAGAAAATACCGGCTCCGCCCACTTCGCATACTCGTTTAGCAGCCTTACTGACAGGCTCACCGGACCTTAACCGACCCTCCCCTTCTGTATCATCAAGGGTGAAGGCGTAATAACATGGTTTATTCGTGTCACTCAGAACAGCTTGAATCACCTCAAACTCTTCAAGGCTAGAGATAGTTTCTGCGATCCAAACATCAACATACGGGTCTTGCACACAGAAAAGAGAAGTAAAAATACCGACGGCCTCAACGGGGTTGAAAAGATCCGGTCGATAACTCCCAAAAGCAGGTGGAATACAACCGGCTACACGTACTTCTCGATCGCTTTTTGCTACAGTAGACTGAGCGATAGCAGCGGCCTCACAAGCTAAACGTGGACCATCAGAGGCATACAGAGCTTCCCCTAAATGAAAAGGGACACAAGCATAACTATTAGCAATAATGATTTCAGCGCCGCTTTCAATAAAGCGCTGGTGCGCCTGACAGACATACTCAGGGGATTCAATAAGTGCCTGGGCACTCCATAAAGGTTGTGAAAACGGTGCGCCAATACGCTTGAGCTCACGCCCCATTCCACCGTCAAGTATGGTTACTTTCTTCATGATAGATCCTATACAACTTAACTACTGATTGTATTGAACCATAATGCCAACCAATTTTGTCCTGAAACTTTTCAGAATGAAAATAAAAAATCCGAGTACATCAAATATACTCGGATTCTGTTATCCCTTTGGGATAAATCAACATTTTATTATTTAGGATTTCAGCACATTAGTGGCTTACAGCGTAAGCTGCGTTAAGCTCATCGGCCAAACGGTAACCCGCCTGAGTCAGTCGCTGTTTAACCAATTCTGTTCCTTTCTGGTAATACACGTTTGATGGCTTTGAGTCTTTCTCGACGCTGTACCCAAAGTCAGCCAACGCATAGCTTTCCTTAAGCCACAGATCGACATTTGCTACCTTGCCTAGTTCCATATTGCCTTTCGGGAAATCCAGCTGAAGTGATGCAGCAAAATCATGAATATTATGAGTTTTATCTAGCATTCCCATACCGCTATCCCAAAGGTGGTGAAGATCTTTCTGCGGTACATCCAAGGTGTGCTTGTTAGCACCTAAGTCCGTTACACACGCATTGTCACTCAGGCTTTGAGAGATCGAGTGCATTGGTTGGTGTGAATCGCCAGCAACGTGACTCATAAACATCAAGCTCGCAGCCTGCGGATTTTGTTTGTAGTCTTCAAACAAGTAAGTCGCAACTAACTTGATATTAGGAGTATGAATAAAGTCACATTGGCTGGTTGCCGGATAAGCTTGGTTGATGTAATGCCAAGCACCTGTTTCTTTTTCATCCCACTGATTCAATGTCGAAGGGATTGTTTCGCCCATTTGTTGCCAAACCTGCTCAGCAGGCACCTTACGAATAAGATCGGGAACCATGGCTATTTTTGCAAACTGACTCGCGCCTTCAAAGCTGTCCATTTTCTGCTGAACATCTTCAGGCATCGACTGATAAGCCTTACCTGCAAGTTCATCCACTTGCACTTTTACCGCGTCATCCAAATTCTGATAAGCAATTTCCGCTACCGTGATGTGACCTTGGTAGTTCCACGCCAAAGCTGAAGTTGGAGCCAGTGCCAAGGCTGCCATTGCCGAGGTAGCAAGAGTGATTTTTTTCATAATCGACCATATTTACATTCTGTTACATTCGGCGCTAACTTTGCTCCTCCTCATAGCCATGGTCAAGGAAATATCCTTAATAAGCATTCAATTGAGCACGTAATCGATTAACCCATACAAAAACGTCTATTTATCATACAAAACGTTCTCAGCAGCATCAGCTAGGATTAATACCGACAATAAAAAATGATATTAGGCGGGACATGCAACTCGACAATTTCGATTTAAATTTACTCAAAGTATTGGTGGTTCTACTGCAAGAAAAGAACACTCGCAAGGCCGCAGAGCGTTTGGGGATCAGCCAGCCCGCCGTTAGCCGAGCATTAGTCAAAATTCGGAGCCATTTTGACGATCCACTGTTTATTCGCCAACCGCGAGGATTAAAACTTACGCCAAAAGCGCAAGGCTTAGAGAATGAACTTCCCAAGGCTCTCTCTTTGCTAGCCAGCACTTTACAAGGTGAGGATTTCAAGCCAAACGAATTAACCGGCATATTTCGCATTGCGTTGCACAGTTACCTCTCTGAAAGCCATGGTTACGCCCTGTTTGAAGCCATCACCCACGAGGCCCCAAACCTCGATATTGAAATTCATAATTACAGTTCAGCGACAGTCAACCAGTTAATCAACCAGGAACTTGATGCCGGGATCAGTTTCTACCCTATCGATGTGCCCAAAGCTCTCAGGCAAATCCCAATTGCAGCAACATTGGTTGGAGGGATTTGTAAAAGCAGCCATAAATTTGCAGATAGAAGCGTCCCTATTGCGTCCATACTAGACTACCCTATTACCGGTTTGATCTTGCCTGACCTGAATAATCAGTACATGCTAATCCAGCAATTGTTTCCAGAAGGAACAGTACTTCAACCCAAATTAAGAAGCCAATACCTAAGCAACGTCCTTCGATATATCAAAGAAAACAATGCGGTTTGCATCTGCCCCAAAACCTCGTTGGCAAGCTTATCTCCTGATGAATTTTCCTTCATTGAGTTTGCCGGTCTAGAGGACAAGCTAACCATGCAAATTTCCCTAACCTTCAACAATAACCAATTCCGTAGCGCCAAATACCTATGGTTGGAAGAACTGGTCAGGGGGGTATTCTCTGCTGATGAATGAATGAATGTGGGAGTAGACAGCCGGAAACGAAGAAGGGAAGCGCATTTTCTTTCTCTGCACTTCCCTCACCTTTAACCGGCATATTGTTTAGCCCATCAACTCGGTACTTGGAAACCAATGTGACCACACCATCCAGAATACACCGTTGTGCATTGGTATCTGCTCCAAGCGGCCAGACTCAGAATCTGTTTCACCCTTGAAGTTAATCTCATTAAATTCCACCCGTTGCCCGTCCTTTTCTAGACTGAAGAGACTTACTATGTCGTATTTTTCGCTATATACCAGCACATAAGGTTTTCCTGCCATTTCAAATTCATAGACTGGGTTTTTCTTGGCAAACTCATGGGTAAAGGCTATTTGCTCTCCTGCGTTATCAAAACCCCAAACCTGCTCTTTAGCATTTAATCGCTCATCGGCCATATCCAACGTTGGAAAAATGGCTCCTCGCTCAGGGTCAAACTGCTTCTTCATGGGCTTATCAAATGCTTTAACCAACACCTTATCCATCCAACGATCAAACGCGTATATAAACACCTCGGCATCTGGGTAGACTTCCTGGAATGCTTCCCAGGTCATCATAGTATTGGGGTATTGCTTGATATTGGAATCACCAAATTCCGTTTCCATCGTGATTTGCTGAATAAGATCCCCCGAGTTGCGATCGACCATTACCAAGTTGTTGTGGGTTTGAATAAGGATACCAAGGTCTGATTTTTCACCATGGCCAATGTCTTGACCGATAACAACAGGCAAATTGCTCAGGCCGCAGAATGTCATCGCCACCGCTTTCCCACCAATATTATCGCCAGCAATGTGCGGGATACCCAAGTGAGAACGCGGGTAGCCTCGTACTTCACCATTTATCTCGACGGCATAAATAATTTCTTCTTTGCGTAGCTGATTATTAGCTTCTGCAACCGTGACATAAACGGCATCCGTTTGCTGGGGAGGAAATAATAAACTCAATAAGAAATTAGCCGCAATCATGCATACAATAACGCCTTTGGTAGACCAGCGCATTGCACGGTTCGTCCACAGTCTTACTTTCGAATGCAGATACCAAAGGTAGCCCAGCATAGCTAAGTTCAGAGCCACAAAATATTCACTGTAGTGGTAGTACGCTACTGTCCAACTACGCGGCAGATTCAAGCTTTGGCCCGGCTCGGTCATAACTACTGCTGAGAAAATAGAAAAGAACGCCGTAACAACAGCAACAATATAAAAATGGATGTTACTTATCTTTCGAGAATCACTCATTTATCGCCTCCAACAGACTGAAGTGAAGTAATGAGCACATTCTAAAATAGATGAAAAAAGCAGCAATCACGCTACCTGTATCGCTGATATACCAGCTTTGGTATATCGGCGCAGAGTGTCTGGTGACAGGCACAAAAAAAGCGCTACCTGCGTAGCGCCTTCACAACGGTATGTTAACTGTTGAAGCAATTACTTAGATTGGCACAGCTTAACTGCATTGCCCAGTACATTCAGGCAAGTTAAGCGACCGACTCCACCCGGTACAGGTGTAATCGCCGCATCGGATAGATGGCCATCTTGGTGTTTAATATCACCCACCAGCTTGCCGTCAATACGGTTAATACCCACATCAATGATCAATTGACCTTCAATAAACTGAGTATTATCCAATGTACCGTGGTAACCAGTTGCAACCACAATAACATCGAACTTATTCCAATCAACCACCGCTAGATCTGATCGGCTGTTATAGCTCGACACCGTACTCTGGCGGTTAATCAGTTCAATCGCCAGAGGCTTACCAACAATGTTACTACGACCCAGAATAGCAACCTTCAAACCCGGGAAGCTAAACTCACCGCAATGTAGCTCGATAATATCAATCGCCGCTTGCACTGTGCATGGAAGCACTGGGTTTTGCCCTAATACCAATTGCCCGAGCGCTTCAGAACCAAACCCATCGACGTCAACAGCAGCCGGTAGATCTGGAGCTTCCAAACCGTTAGGTAAAGGCAATTGGAATAAGATCGGGTGATCGGTTTTCGCAGCCAAGCCATCAAGATCGGCCTGTGTTGTCCCGTCTTCTGGCAGGATAATGTGATGGCAAGGAAGCTCAAGCGCTTCAAACAGGCGAACCTTGTTTCTCACATAGACCTTACTAGCAGGATCATCACCGACAGTAACGATAGTCAGTTGAACCGGAACGCTGTCTGCATCTATTGTATCTTTAAGCTCAGCCAACTTGGCTTCATAAAGTGTATTAATTACTGCTTTCATATTACTTACTGCTTGTGACGAATCTCTTGTTTATAACCAACTGATTCTACTTCAACATTGAGATAGGACAATTAAAATGTGTTTGTTGTCACAAAATTGCCCTATCTCTACAGATTATGCAGTAACGGGGGTCACATCAACCGCTTCTTGTTCTTTAGCACGTAGCACTTTCGCTACGTGTACTTTCATCACAACAGAAATAGCCAGTGCCACTGTCAAGATGCCCACGAAGATATACATCGTCATGGTGTAGCTACCGGTAAGGTTGCGCACAAATGCAGCTAGAGATGAACCAGATAGACCAGCAAGCGCCCAAGCAGTAAGTACATAACCGTGGATAGCACCTAGCTGCTTGGTACCAAATAGGTCACCGATGTAAGCAGGTAGCGTAGAGAAACCGCCGCCGTAACACGTCATGATAACGAAGACTACAGCTTGGAATGCCAGTGCGTGAGAAAGCGATGGCAGCATAAAGAAGGCAGCAATCTGGATGACAAAGAACAGCATAAATGTATTTGGGCGTGTCAGATAATCAGAGGCTGCAGACCATAGCAGGCGACCAAGACCATTGAGAAGACCCATAACACCGACCATAGTTGCCGCTTCCATTGCCGTAAGGCCAGCAATTTCCTGAGCCATTGGAGATGCCGCAGAAATAATTGCGATACCACAAGTGATGTTAATGAAGATCATCACCCATAGGCCCCAGAACGTTGGCGTGCGTACTGCGTCATTGGCACTTGATTGGTTCAAGTCACCCGCAGGTTTCTTAGCAACAGCACCGTTTTCTTTAGTCTCTACCATAGAAGCTGGCTTCCAGCCTTCTGGCGGACGCTCTAGATAAAGCGATGCAGATAGCATAACAACAAAGTATGTTGCACCCATGATATAGAACGTAGAAGACAGACCCACAGCACTAATCAGTGCTTGAATAACTGGGCTTGCAATCATTGAAGCGAAACCAAAGCCCATAATTGCTAGACCAGTGGCTAGACCACGACGGTCAGGGAACCATTTGATGAGCGTCGATACCGGCGTGACATAGCCCATACCAAGACCGATACCTGCCAATACACCGTAGCTGAAATACAGCATGTATAAGCTTTCCATCGCAACAGCGACACCTGCGCCAGCAATACCTATACCGAAGAAAGTAGCAGCAATCATACCAGTAAAGCGTGGGCCTTTTTTCTCAACCACATGACCCATAACAGCTGCCGAAGCGCCAAGGAAGAAAATAGCGATACCAAAGGTCAGCGAGATCTGTTGTAAATCCCAGCCAAAAGCCTCATGAAGCGGATTGGAGAATACACTCCACGCATAAACTGAACCAATGGAAATATGAATACCTACCGCAGCGAGCGCAATTAGCCAGCGGTTTTTCACTTGTGCTGTTTTCATTTTTTGAGTTACCTAAATTCGAAGACAGCCATACCCTATATGAAATTAATTGTGAGAAAAATAATGACGAAATATCGCCAGCATTACTAAAAGTTAATGCTGAAATAAAGATTTTCAATGGCACACAAAATGAAATTAGGCGTTTTTTTAAGATTATAAAACATATA
This sequence comes from Photobacterium sp. DNB22_13_2, assembly GCF_052873915.1. Taxonomy (NCBI): domain Bacteria; kingdom Pseudomonadati; phylum Pseudomonadota; class Gammaproteobacteria; order Vibrionales; family Vibrionaceae; genus Photobacterium; species Photobacterium sp. DNB22_13_2. The sequence continues at coordinate 106,332 of NZ_JBNNXU010000016.1, read as the reverse complement.
AAACAACACACCATAAGCTATTGATGAATTTAATATTTAATGGTTTTTTTATAATTTAACAGACTTCAAACAACTCGGTTAAACCGCAGTGTTAAATCGTCTACATCGACATAGTGCAATCTAACTTTCCATTCTTGGTAAGAAAAAGTTTGAAGAATGCACGTAAATTTGTCCAAATATTAATCAACAATACTTATTCATAAAAACATAAATTAAAGATAAATTGATAGTAAATTGACAATCCCCTGAAAAACGACCGCTATTTTGCTGGTTAAATGTATATACCCAACAGACTTCACGTACAGAGTTCAGAGACTCAGCAATGGGCTCAATGATGTTACTTGGGTATATACCTCCAATACGAAAAAACAAGCAAAATAATGAGGGCAACATGGATCAGGCAGAAGGTTTACGAAGCATTTTTCAGCGTCAACAATGTATTCAGAAAGTTCGTCACTACCACAAGCAAATCAGAGAGGCGGTAGCACATGGTAAAACCCAACAAGTCAGCCAATTATTAAACCGATTAGAAGCAGCACAACTTCAGCTAGAAGCAACCTATGACCAACCGTCTAATTGGGTACATTGATATTGGACGCATTGATACTGAACGGCTAGACATTGAAAGAAATGATATTACCAATTCACTTGTTAAGCTCACTTAGGTCTTAACTATAAATAGGGACAAAACTGTGCTCTTGTTCACCTTCCCTATTGATAGTTTCATATATGATGAGCCTCTTTACCCAATCAAGAGAATATATGATGGATCTCTTACTATTAAGTAATGGCAAAATTGCTGGCAACACTAAGGTGATGGAATTTGCCCTACCAGCGATCACAGACGTATTTACCCGTAAGCAAGTTAAAAATGTTTTGGTTATCCCTTACGCAGTGATCCGCAGTAGCCACGACGACCGTACCGCTATGGTTGCAGAGTCTCTAAGCCACCTTGATGTCAATGTTACCGGTCTTCACCGTGCAGAAGATCCTGTAGAAGCCATTCGCCAAGCAGATGCATTTGTTTGTAGCGGCGGTAACACTTGGGTATTGAATAAGACATTACATGACCTTGGCCTTATCGGCCCTATCCAACAGGCTGTTACTCAGCGTGGTATCCCTTATGTGGGTTGGAGTGCCGGTGCCGTGATCAGTGCGCCAACTATCCGCACAACCAATGACATGTGCATTGTTTCTGCTGCAATCACCCCTTCCCTAAGCTTTGTGCCATTCCAAATCAATGCTCATTACATTGATGCGACTATCGAAGGCCATATGGGTGAAACACGCGACGAGCGTATCGAAGAATTCCTCGTGGTAAACCCTCACCAATCTGTTATTGGTATCCCAGAAGGTTCATGGCTTGCCGTATCAGGCGACACCATGACCTATGAAGCTGCAAACGGAAAACCACTGCACTGGTTCAAGCTGAATCAAGAACGCAAAAAGATCCAAGCCGGTTCGGATGTCACCGAACTTATGGGCCTAGACGGCTAATCAATAGTCCCCCTCATTTATTGATAGCAATAAAAAAGCACAGCGAATTGGCTGTGCTTTTTAATATCTACCGCTTTATATACCAAACACCGTAGCCTTAGAAACATCCACTACATAATTACAGGCCAATAGATTGCGGCCAATAAGCAGCTTGTCGGACATCAGGCTTCTATCTTTTAGATTCGCTTCAACGCTGTAGTCGTGAGTGGCTAAGCTAAGGTCCAGCTTTACGCTATATCGCATTTCAGTGCCAAGGGAGTTTTGGATTTGACGAACATGGGTGATCTTCTTGCGCATGTGTACACTTTCACCCTGTTCATTGACTGTGATGAAATTAATCATTTTACCAATGTTGTCTTCTGCTTCGTTCGAGAAATCTTCTATCTCGATATTAGTAGCGTGAAGAGAGGTTCGGGTAGCCCCGGTATCAATCCGTGAGCGAAAATTCAAATTGGCTACTGGTAAGTAGAAGGTTTCTTTCTGCCCTATGACTCTTTTATTCGTCTCAATACCGCACGCTTGTGCAGCATCTCCTTGAACACGACCCTGAGTGTGTTCACTCGCCGATACGCCTGCCGATAACATGAGCGAAATGACGGATACTAATGCCCCTTTACTTCCTTGCATCTTCAACATGACAACTCCCTTTCATGTTATTCGTTCTAATATGACTTATACAAAAATCATTATTGCTAAGCCTACGAACATACTTGCAAAGTAAGTTGACAGCCTCAAGTAACAGCAAAAACCATTTACAATTTTCCACACACAAAAAACCGCTGTTATTGCTAACCGCGGTTTTGAATATAATGAAGGTTAAATTTTTATGAAGGCTGACTTTTCAGTTTCTCTTACTCTTCATCAAGCTTTACGAACAGCGTCGTTAAGACAAAAGAAAGTACAAACACACCACATACACCTAGCAGGGCCTGAATGAAGTTTTGCGTACCTGCTGACAAGTAAGCAGGCAGACTGAACACAGAAGACAAAATGTAGCTGGTTAGGTGGGTATCTAGGGTTACAGAGATTGCACCGAACACACCCGCCGCCAAGCTCGCCGTGAACATGGCTTTGGTATACTTAGTCAGAACACCAAACAAAGCAGGCTCTGTAATACCCAAGATTGCTGTTACACCTGAACCTGCAGTAATTGAAGACTGCTCTTTTGATACTGTTTTACGCTGCTTATACCAGATAGCCAGTGTTGCACCTGCAATCGCTAGGTTACCCAGACACATAATCGGCATTAGCAAATCTTTGCCGTACAGCGCGAAGTTGTTAAGGCTAATTGGCGTCATGCTGTGGTGGATACCAAACACGATGGTGATTGGACGAGTTAGACCGAAGACAAAGCCAGTCAGTGTTGGAGAAATCTCAAGCAGAGCGCTAACCACCCAACCCGCACCATTACTTAGCCACATGCCCAGAGGACCAACCGCCGACAAAGTCGCAGTCGCAGTTACCGCAAAGGCAAGCAGTGGAGTAAATACCGGTTTGGCAACCGTTGGGACAATGCTATCAACCAGCGGAGTGACTTTGGATAGGAGCCATACTGCAAGAATTGCCGGTATAATAGCGCCACCGTAGTTCATCAGTTCAATTGGCACCACACCCAATACTGTCAGCTCGGCTGCATCGCTGACGGCTTTAAGCGCAGCCGCTTTATCTGCAAGCTGAGGCGAAAGCATCGCCGCGGCAACAGCAAGAGCAATATACTCATTCACACGGAACATTTTCGCTGCCGAAAATGACACCAGCATTGGTAAGAAGAAGAAAACAGCGACTGAAATTGAGCGGAAGAAGTATACCGTGTCGGAAGTTTCAGAGATCACGTTGGTTGCGATAAGGCCTGACAGCAAGCCCATCAACATACCGGCACCGGCGATAGCAGGTACGACGGGGCCGAATATACCGGCTACGACACGCATCACATTTTGGAACAACTTACCGTCGCTCTTGTCCTTTGCCTTATCTTCATCACTTGCAACAGCAGCACCGCTGTTGTTCATAATAGCCTGAAGGGCCTTGTGCCACTTCTCAACATCGACACCAATGATAATTTGGATTTGGCCCTGTGCAAAGACAACGCCCTGAACGCCTTTAATCGCTTTCAGTGTCTCCTCTGACGCCAAAGATTGATCACTGATTTTCAATCTCAATCGAGTCATACAGTGTGTTGCATCAGTAATATTGCTGATACCACCCAATGCATCAATCATTTGCAATAACTTGTCTGTCATTGCGTTCTGCTTAGATGATGCAGATGTCTTTTTCCCAAAACCACCCATCGACTCACTAATTTGCATATTTAAATAACTCTCTTTAAGAAAAGAAATCTAGTGGAATAGCTACCGTTTGTAAAACGGTAATAAAACTGATCACTTATGACTTCATTTTATTTGAGTGAATAACTCGCCTTTGAATATCACGCCGTACGAATTTATTTTCTTTTTCTTCAAGCCCTGAGACAGTGCATCTACTTGCACACTAAAAAAACGATTCAACACCTGAAGTTCCCTTTGATGAAACAAATGATATAGAACCAAACCAAAAAACCAACGGACGAAACTGAGAGTTAAATCACGAAAATTAGGACGTTTAGGGCTAAAACAATTAATTTTCTATGATTGGTCTGTTTTTTAACGCCATTTTGCTAAGTTACCGTACCAATTAAATTTAATGAAAAAATAGGCTTGAAATACCCGTTTTCCAATTGGTATATATAAAAATAGATTCCGGCTCAGATGAGATTTTCATTGTGAAAAAAACACTAATCACAGATGTTGAATGCATTATTACAAAACCTGATCGTCATAATTTAATTACTGTTATCGTCCATACCGATCAAGGCGTTACAGGTTATGGCTGCGCCACGTTCCAGCAGCGTCCATTAGCCGTGAAAACCATGGTTGATGAGTATTTAAAACCGCTGCTTGTTGGCAAAGACGCTAATAACATTGAAGATTTGTGGCAAATGATGATGGTCAATGCCTATTGGCGCAATGGGCCTGTTATCAACAATGCCGTGTCAGGTATTGATATGGCCTTATGGGACATCAAAGCGAAGCTCGCTAAGATGCCATTGCATCAGTTATTTGGTGGTAAGTCTCGTGATGCTATTCCGGTCTATACCCATGCGACAAGCGACACAATGGAAGGGATCTACGATCTTGTTGATGGCTTCCTAGAACAAGGTTACAAACACATTCGGTGCCAGCTTGGTTTCTATGGTGGTGTGCCTGAGAACATTCACACCACAGTAAACCCTACCGAAGGCTCTTATTTCGACCAAGATCAGTACACTGAAAACACGCTGACAATGTTCAAATTACTGCGTGAGAAATATGGCAATCAGTTCCATATTCTGCATGATGTACATGAGCGTTTATTCCCAAATCAAGCGGTTCAATTTGCTAAAGAAGTCGAGCAGTACAAGCCTTATTTTATTGAAGATATTCTACCGCCAAGCCAAACCGAATGGTTGGATAACATTCGTAGCCAAACATCAGTTTCACTGGGCTTGGGCGAGCTGTTCAACAACCCAGAAGAGTGGAAAGCGCTGATCATCAACCGTCGAATTGACTTTATCCGTTGCCATGTTTCACAAATTGGTGGTATCACCCCTGCCCTCAAGCTGGGTCACCTATGCCAGACATTCGGCGTACGTCTCGCATGGCACTGTCCGCCAGACATGACCCCAATTGGCGCTGCAGTGAATACCCACATGAATGTTCACCTGCACAACGCCGCCATTCAGGAGCATGTGGAGTACAAAGAAAATACCCAACGTGTATTCCCCAATGCACAAGAGCCACGCAAAGGCTACCTGTATGCATCAGAAGCTGTCGGTATCGGGGTGGAAATGGATGTACAAGCAGCCGCTGATTTCCCAGTCACCTACCGCCCGCACGAGTGGACACAGAGCCGCTTGCCTGACGGTACAATTCACACGCCGTAAGCAAGACTAGAGGCTGAACATAATCAAAGAATAGCCGGTTATTTCTTAACGAAATAACCGGCTATTCTTTTTTTCCTCGAAACTTAATATTCTCGCGATTAAACGGAATAACATAAGTGCATTGATAATCAATATCGATGACCTCGCTAACAATAAACACCTCTCCGGTTGATAAAAAACCTCGGTTGGTAATTTTCATTGCCGCGATACCTTTTTTGCAGCCTAATAGCTCTGCTTCTTCTTTTGATACATTAATCGCTTTATAGCTGGTCAAATATCTGTCTATTTGAAGACCAAGATCCAGTGTGTGGTTTTGCAATGAGCTTTCGATAATATCATCATTCATTTTTGTAAACAGTTTTACAGGCAGCTTTGTACTTTCTAACTGTACAATTTTTCCATTCACTAAACGCAGTCGTTTAATACACCAGATATAATCATTTTCATCGGTCAAGAACGAGTTTTTATCGTGAGAGTCCGTCAGTTTTTTGTGCAAGCTCACTTTTTTATAGGACATCTCCTCGAAGCTATTTTCGGTAATCGAATTATAAACCAGAGGGTTATTAGTATTAGAATCTTTCACAAAGTGACCCGCACCTTGCCTAACAAACACAGCACCAATTGCCTCAAGCTTGTTAAGCGCCTTACGCACCGTAAAGCGAGATACCGAGTAACTTTCTGCCAATTCTCGCTCGGCAGGTAATTTATCGGTTATCACACCTTGGTAAATCTTGCTCAAAATATCCTGAACAACGAACTCAAATTTCTTCATAAATGAAATGGCTACTTATGGAAAGCGTTAAGACAACTTTTTCATATTTTATTCAAAGCCATTCGACTATTCAATTCAATAGCCAAACATCATAGCAATGGATGCAATAAGCTTAGAATACGCTGAAATGGTCATGATAGACAAACGACAAAAAAAGGCCCCAAACACTGTTTGAGGCCTTTTTCATTAAAAATCTTAATCTAGTATAGGGCGCGTTCAGTTCGTAAACCTTTAACCAAACTCACACACATCAACAGCAAGACAAAACTAAATGGCAAGGCGGTAGCAACGACCCCAGACTGGAACGCTTGCAATGCTTCCGAACCGCCAATCCACAACATAGCGGCAGCAATTGCCCCTTCAACGGTTGCCCAGAAGATACGCTGAGGGACAGGAGCATCGACTTTACCACCAGCGGTAATACTGTCGATAACCAGTGAACCGGAATCCGACGAGGTAATGAAGAAGATCAAAACCAAGGCAATCGACAACACTGAAATCACCGAGCTAAACGGCAGCGCATCGTAAACATGGAACAAGGTTAGCGAGATATCAGTCAGGCCATTAGCCCCTAGCTCACCCACTTTGTTGACGACCTGATCAATCGCGATACCACCGAAAATCGACATCCAGATAATGGTCATCAACGTTGGTACAAAGATCACCGCGAACAAGAACTCACGCACCGTACGACCATTTGATACACGGGCAATAAACATACCAACAAATGGTGACCATGAAATCCACCAAGCCCAGTAGAACACAGTCCAACCGTGCATCCAGGTTGTATCGTCACGGCCATGCGGGTTACTTAATTCAACAATGTTACCAAAGTAAGCCATGAACGTTTCTGGCAGCGAGACTTTCACGACATCAAAGCCAACGTATGCCACAAATACCAGCAGTACAAAAGCAAACACCATATTGATGTTACTTAGCAGTTTTACACCGCCATCAATACCGCGAATCACCGAGAAAATGGCAATACAGGTGACAAATGCAATGACGCCCATCTGCATCCCGATACCACCTTCGGTACCGAACACATGGTTAATACCACTGGTTGCCTGCTGTGCCCCTAAACCCAGAGATGTCGCCAAGCCAAACAATGTCGCCAATACCGCTAGAATATCGATAACATGGCCTAACCAACCCCAAGCCCTGTCACCAAAAATTGGGTAGAACACTGAGCGGATGGAAAGCGGCAAGCCCTTATTGAAGGCAAAGAATGCTAACGCTAAACCGACAATGGCGTAAATCGCCCAACCGTGGATACCCCAGTGGAAAATGGTCGCACCCATCGCTAATGCTTTAGCATCTTCGGTATACGGTTCGACATTGAACGGCGTGCCCCACCAATTGGTGAAGTAAGCTGTCGGCTCTGCAACACCCCAGAACAACAAGCCAATACCCATACCAGCGGCAAATAACATCGCCAACCAAGAAACCCTTGAATGCTCCGGCTTGGCATCTTTACCACCAATTCGGATTTTACCCAACGGTGACAGCATCAACCCCATAGTGAAAACAAGGAAAAAGTTAGTCAGCCACATGAAGAACACATCAAAATCGTTGAGGATCCCATTTTTCACGCTGTTCAGCGCTTCTTTAGCTGTTTCTGGGTCGATGAAAATAAGTGCGGCGAGGAAAATTAAGATCAGTCCTGCGCTGGTGCCGAAGACAGGGTTATGTATATCAAAACCCCATTTCTGAATGTTGTCCTGACCCACCTGATAGTCGGTCGTCTCGATACTATATTTCTTTAGTACACTATCCATAATGCTCTTTAAACGCTTTGTTTTTGATGCTTTCCTGTCCACGAAAAGCACCTTTGAATTGCCAGTGATAAAAAAACAATTTAGACCACTAAACAATTTATAATGTCGGCGTAGGTTAACAGCTATTGATAAACATTTCAAATACAGCAATATGATGGTTTTTTGTACTATTTATTGCATTTAACACCTGATTTATTGATATGGGCACTAAACATTGGGCTACTAAGCGTATTTTTTAGTACATCTTTAGGATTCGAAACATTTTGTACTTTTGATGGGTAAAGAAAGTTACTGCGATAGCGTTTATGCCCTTTAACACTATCGTATTTCAGCCTCTATTTTTCGGAACAAAAAACGATAAATAAAGTCATTAAAAACCACATAGAAGCAACAAACAAAAAACGGCAACCACCTAATAATTAAGCGATTGCTTAACTATTTTGTAATTGCCGCTCAGTTTAAAACCCGTGTGCTTTAGGGCTAGCTAGAGGTACATTTATTGTCTCACCACTCCCCCACCAATAACCGACTCTTAACACCTTTGATTTGCAAACCCATCGCTTCGAATACATCGTCGAAATTACGACATTGCGGCGGTAGGTTTGGCAGTGAGAGCACGGCTTCATCGAAGAATCGGGTCTGCTCTTGCTCAGACTGCCAAGCGAGTTGCCACCATTGCAAAATACGCTCTTTTGAATCGCTTAAGCGGTGTGACTTAGGAACCCGATCGCTTTTGCTTAGGTTTTCACCAGTTGTAGTTGGCAACAAGTTCCACCTGTCGTTATTCGGCCAGTAGGCAAACGGAAGGCAGTGGTCAACGTGAAACTCTTTACGAAGTTTGGTCCCACTCCAAACGCTTTGGATTTCTGTGCCGCAACTACGAAGCGTATCGACTTTTTTACGGATAGCCCGAGTATCATGTTTCTCATCGACCCAAATCAAACAGTTATGGTAAGTCTGTAAATCTATCTCACGGGCTTTGTTGCTCTCGTAGCGTTTCATCTCGGATACCCATTGGTTTACTACCAAGGGCTCAATCCAACTGCTGTATAAACGCAAGCAATCCCAAAGGCTTTCATCTAGGATAAAAGTGCCAAAGCTCGCTAAGAATTCACTATCGATGAAAAAGGATGACAGTGACTTGCGCTGTTTGGATGCCTTCACCATCTCAAACAGACGATTGTCTTTTGTACCTTGGTAAATAAAGGTAACAGGACCACTTTTAATCGTTGCTAGGCTATCTGAGATCGTCTTTTGCAACGCTTTGGCATCATCACCAGTAAATAAAGCACCAATGGCAAGATCGTCTGCTGTTAAATGGTTAAGTTTTCGCCACCCTTCATCCTTAACAAAGCCAAGTCCTCTATTGGTATTGCTGTTTTGCTGGATGCCTATCGAGTCACCAAAGTCTATATCTAACAATCGCTTGAACTGTCTAATCCAATAAAGTGCAACGAGCCCTTGTGGCAAAGCAACCTTGCCATCTGTTCGGTCTAAAACCGCTCCTGGGTGAGCATCCGCAATACGGAGAAGTGTACGGAGCAATGCGAGTTTGTAAGTAGCCGATTTACTGTCATTAACGATGATATGGCGTACTTTAGTGAGATCACCCGAACCATCATCAGGAAGGTTGAGAACCATTGTCTGCCATTGGATACTACTGCGCCCCATGGCATCGTTATTCAGCTCTGTCTTCAAGCAAACATGCAATGCTCGCTCTTTGGCAAGCAGTTCTATTTCTTCTGCACTGACTCCATGGTTAACCCTGCTGTCATCAAAATCACCGTAACGAAGTGTGATGATAAGCTTACCGTTAGGTGCAAGAAGATTACTGAGCTTTCGAAAGGTGCGTTTTCGATCTGAACGGGGAATGTGCATCCACACAGCAGAAAGCAAGATAAAGTCGAAACGAATGCCAAGAGATATGACTTTTTTTAGTTCTGGAAGATTATCGTCAAGCCAGACAACTTCCTTTGATTGGGTATACTGTTTACCGATCTCACGAAGTGCTTCAGCTGGCTCAACTGCATACACTTCACAGCCATTTTCGGCAAAACACAATGCATCTCGGCCACTGCCTGCACCAATGTCTAAAACACGAGGCTGTTTAACCGCTTCATCTGCAACAGGCCAAAAGCGCTTCCAGCTGGAATGTACATCTTCAAAAGTGAGTTTCTGGTAGTCTCGGGCTAAGCGAGAAGCATTGTTATGGTAAAAGCTATCTTTCATAGAACCGGCTGAATGAAATTGACGTAATTTATTATTTTCATCACTTTAGCTTACATCAACGTGAGTTAAAGTGATGATTATCATTATTGGAATTGCTTTTAATCAGAAGAACTATTTGAGTTAAGCGTAATTCTTTTTAAGCGTAGCTATGAGTGCCACAGTGAAGGCTTTGGTAATTGTTAAATTCCCCCAGCATCCCCGCTGGTACACACTCCCCAGCTATGTAACCATCAAGGGCTGACAGTTCGCTGATCACCAGCAGTAAGAGTTCCATGGCAACGGTGATATCACGCTCTGCAAAATTTGCTAGGGTTTTCCAGCGACGGCCGATTTGGCCATTGGACAAAATGACGGATTCACACACTTTCAGGCTAATCGGTTTGAAGTTGTCATCAGTACATGCGGTGTCTTTTAAACCAAAGAAGTCAATCGGCATCGCCGACCCCATACAAACTTTCGCACTGACTTTTGTGAGTGTCTCGAGGCTTAAATAGCTGTCTCGCTCGATCCCTTCGCTGATCATCAACCCTTCGACATATACCAACACGCCTTGTGCCAGGTGGTCATCCAAACACACTGTGCCATTATTTAACGACAAATATGCTTGTTTCAACTGATGTCTTGTCAAGTTCACGATTGGTCACCCATTTATTGATTTTGTCCGAACTAGCCAGTCTTTAAGACTTTTATCTAGAGCTAAACACCGAAGGCGTCAGTTACTTTCTTCAACTGTAAAAATATGTTTCAGGGCGGTATTGTCCACATTAACAGCATTATTTCACCATTAAAATTTTGTGGACTTTAGAGCAAACACTCGTTCGCTTTTAATTCACTTAAAACAAAGCAATTTTTCGCCAGTAGAGTGAGCTTTATACCACTAAAAGACTAGGTACCACAAACGAATACATCTACTCAAAATAAGTACAATTACTTTATCTACTCATAATGATTATGTAAACCTGTTTATTTGCACAGTACATTTATGCTTTTTGATTATGCTTTTGATTTTTCTTTACTTCGGTCACTTCGAACAGATGTTATCTTTATAAATAGCCTTGCTTCTACTGATTTTCGGTATATATTAAGCCTATCCCAAAAAGTACTGGATAAATACACATGACCTCATACAACGCTGGAGCAACACACATGGATGTCGAGACAAAGCTCAATGCTGTTGGCTCAGCACAACGTGAACGGCTAGCTTTTATAGATTTTGCCCTTTACTTTCTGGGTGAGGTCACTCGAAAAGATTTAATCGATCGCTTTGCGGTAGGCCATGCTGCTACCACTCGAGATTTTGCGCTTTATAAAGAGATTGCGCCGGATAACCTCAAATTGGACATGCGATCGAAGAAGTATTACAAACAGCCCGGCTTCAGCCCGCTGTTTAACCTTGATTTAAAAAAGACGCTAGCAACGATCTCACTAGGCTACGGTGATGGTTTTTCCGGCCATCAAGATTTTCCCATCCAGTGTGAATCGCCAACTTCGCTTACCGTTCCGCGTACGCCTATCATGGCGGCGCTGTGTGAAGGTATTTACCGTAACAAGCTGCTGGAAATTGAGTACATCTCTACCTCTAGTGGTAAAAGCCGCCGTGTGATTGCCCCTCACAGTCTTGTTGATTCAGGTAACCGCTGGCACGTTCGCTCTTTCGACCGTAAAAATGAACAGTTCATGGATGTGGTTTGTAACCGCGTGACCTCTGTAACGATTCTTGATGATGAGCCGACAACAGAAGAGCGTATTGAGGCTGATCGTCAATGGCAGAAGTACATCGAAGTTGAACTGATCCCTCACCCGCAGCAGGGTAACCCTGAAGCTATTGAGTTGGACTACGAGATGAAAGATGGCAAATTGCTTATCGAAGTCCGTGCCGCACTTGCCGGTTACCTACTAAGAAAGTGGGAAGTCGATTGCAGTGAAGACGGCCGCTTGCACGAATACGTCGGTTATCAGTTGGCCTTGGCTAACCCACAAGCTCTTTATCAGGTTAATAGTGCAACCCTCGCTCCTGGCTACAGTTCGAAAATAAGCTAGCATCGCTCAGCTAGCCTTACTCTTCGTTATTAAACCGTCCTCATGGACGGTTTTTTATTTATGGGAAAGCAATTGGGCTAATCGGCTGGGTTATGTTCATGAACAAAAGTTACAAAAGCACTAGATAGTTACATAAACACCCGACTCAATTTTCCGCTCTGTACATGTTGTTAGACTACGCCCAAACCACAACAACATATAAAACAGGTGAACTATGTTTTCCAATAACACCATGAGTCATAGCGATAAGCGCATGATGAATGTGATTTTTGCACTTTCTGCGGCAGTGATCTTACTTGCGACCGTGCAAAACCATATGCCTAGCGGCATCATCGGCGCGATTGGCGTAATGGCCGTCGTCGGCTATATCCTCAATGTTGCTGGTAACAAAACCCCTATCGTTAATCAGTTCTTTGGTGGCGGTGCCATTGTTATCATTTTTGGCTCTTCCTACATTTTCCACAGTGGCCTACTTCCCCAAGAAACTGCCGATAGCATTACGAACTTTGTTAAAGGTGGCGGTTTTCTTTCCTTTTTCATCGCGAGCCTAGTAACCGGCTCAATCTTGGGCATGGATACCAATGTTCTTAAGAAAGCGGCTTTGAAGTACATTCCGGTGATCCTTGGCGGTGTGGCTTGTGCCTTTTTGTTTGCTGGTATCGTCGGTGCCGCACTGGGTCACGGTTTCATGGAGTCAGTCATGCTTATTGCCCTACCGATTATGGGCGGTGGTATGGGTGCCGGCGCTGTGCCTTTGGTAGAGATCATGTCAGGTAACACTGGTATGTCTGCTGAAGTGCTGCTTTCTAAAATGGTTCCGGCGCTGGCTATCGGTAATGCGATTGCTATCGTAATGGCTGGCCTGTTGGACAAAGTGGGCAAATTTTTCCCATCATTAACGGGTAACGGCCAGCTTATGCGCGGTAAGGCCGAAGAGAAACAAGAAGAAGCCGAGGAACAACCGATTTCAATCAATGTACTCGGTGTTGGTGCTCTGCTGGCTATTACTATGTACTTTGTTGGCTCGATGCTCAGCAGCGTGATCAGCATGCACACTTACGCACTGATGATCATCTTTGTTGCTGTGGTTAAAGTAGCGGGCTTCATGCCACGCGAGCTTGAGCGCGCTGCACATGGCTGGTACAAATTTGTAGTTGATAACCTAACACCGGCCCTGCTGGTTGGTATTGGTGTTGCGTATACCGATCTTAACCAAATCATGGATTCACTGAGCCTTGTTTATTTCCTAATGGTATTAGCCACTGTTGTGGGTGCAATTATCGGTACCGGTATTATCGGCCGCTTGATGGGCTTTAACCCAATTGAAGCATCAATTACCGCAGGTCTTTGTATGGCAAACATGGGGGGTACTGGTGATGTCGCGGTACTGGCTGCCAGTAAGCGTATGGAGCTAATGCCGTTTGCGCAGATCTCCTCACGTATCGGTGGTGCTTTCATGTTGATATTAGCCACCATGATTATAGAGTTGCTGAAATAACGCTTTAGAGTTATCACTTCATGCCGGGTTAGCGATGCTGCCCGGCATTTTCCATTCTATGGTTAGTGTTATCGACATATTTATCCATAGACCGTTAGATAAAAGATATCTAGCACAGTATTTCCACTTCTATTGCAGTTATAATCCGTGCCAAATCCAGTGCTGAATCAATCTACCCGTTCAATGAAACTAAAGAGTTACCTTGCCCTGACAACCCTTGCAACAACGTCTTCTATCGTTGTTGTTGTCACGACTTTTATCTTTTACCTGCTGCAGAATGCGCACATTAACGGTATCGAGGAAAGAGGCTTGGAGCTGGCACGGGTGCTCGCCCATGATCCTGTGGTTATTGCCGCAGTCGACGCGAAAAATAATGATCAACCGTTCGACTTACAGGGTTACATCGAAGATATTCGCAGTAAAACCGATGCCTCTTTTATTGTTGTTACCGATCAACAGGCTTTTCGCCTGACTCATCCTGATGAAGAAAAAATCGGGCTGCACTTTAACGGCGACGACATATATCCGACCCTGAACCAAGGAGTCGACCATACCAATGTTGCGTCGGGTACACTGGGTAAAGCCATTCGTAACTTCTCTCCTATCATGGTTGGCGATCGAATAATCGGTGTGGTCAATATCGGCTATATGTATGATCGCAGCGTCGGCATTTTGATGGAGCAATTCGGCAAAATTGCCGGACTTGTAGCAATTGTTTACTTATTAGGTGTCTCCATCACCAGTGCGTTTGTGTTTAAGATGAAGCGTACTTTCCTCGATTACGAGCCCGAAATTGTTGTCCATAAGTTTCGCGAGCGCGAGATGATCCTCAACAGCATCCGAGATGGCATTATCGCTATCGATAACAATCATTGTATTAGCACCATGAATCACAGCGCCAGCAAGATGATCTCGATGGGAAAGTTGGGGCCGCATGAATACCTCAACCAACCGCTCTCGTCTTTTTCATCGACCTTGAGCCATCTGGTTTTATCTGAGAATGACAGTTTTCACCAAGGTAACTTCAACATTGGTAAACATACCTATCGCGCCGATATCTACCCAATAAAGCACAATAAAGGCATTCGGGGGCATGTGATCGTTTTCTATGCCAACTTGGATCAGAATGAACTGGAGCGAGAAGTCACCTACCTCAAGAACTATGCTGAGCTACTACGAAGCAAAACCCACGAGTACTCCAACAAGCTCAATGTGCTGTCGGGAATGCTTCAGCTGGGTAACTTTGATAAAGCGGTCGACTTTATTCAACAAGAAACAGATAGCTATCAATCGATTATCCGCAGTATTGTAACATCGGTTAATGACAGTGCCATTGCCGGATTGTTAATGGCCAAGTTCAACAAGGCGTCGGATCTTGGTGTCACTTTCACCTTAGATGACGATACTTGCCTATCGAGTTATGAAAAGGCCGTCTCTGAAAAACTGGTCACCATTATCGGTAACCTAATCGACAATGCCTTACTTGCGGCTTGGCAAAACCGCAAACAAAAGCAGGCGGAAATTCAGCTATATCTAAGTGATCGCAACCAGCATATCATTATCGAAGTGCAAGACACCGGCGCTGGAGTGCCGGTAGAGATCAGCGATTCAATTTTAGAGTTTGGTGTGAGCAGCAAACACGACGACCAACAAAATGGGGTTGGCCTGTACTTGGTCAACCAACTTGTCGATTACTTCCATGGCAGTATCGACTGGGAACGCACTGAACAAGATACCACCTTGTTTAGCCTGTACTTAGACAAACAGATCACAACACGCTTATGACAAAAACAACGGTCATGGTGCTGGAAGACGATATTCGCGCCAGCTATACCCTAGAGTCCACCATCAACCAGCATTCGCAATTCACTGTTGTCGCTGTTAGCGAAAGCTATGCGGATGCGCTGTTGCAATTCGACGCCTTCAAGCCCGATTTGGTGTTTGTGGACATCACCCTGCCCGACGGTAATGGCTTAGCCCTTATCCGTGAGCTACGCGCCCAGAATGTCACCTGTAGTTTCATTATGACCACAGCAGAGCGCGAGGCCGCAACAGTCGAGCAAGCGGTACAACTAGGGGTGATGGACTACCTGGTCAAACCGATCCGCATGTCGCGGGTAAACCAAGCTTTGGAAGATTACCTAAAATATCGCCGCACCCTGACAACAGCTGCAACCGTCGACCAAAATGATATCGACCAGTTGTTTCGCAAGTCGTCCGTAACCCCTGTACGTAACACCCCTAAAGGGATTGATGCGACGACTTTGGCGAATTTAAAGCAGATTTTGATCATTGAACAGCTACAAGACTTTTCAGCCGATGATATTGGCAAAAAGATGAATGTTAGCCGGATCACCGCCCGCCGCTACCTGGAGTTTCTGGAAACGGAAGGGATGATCAAGTTAGTGCTTAACTACAAAACCGGTGGTAGGCCACAACGGCTTTATCAACTGTTGCAGAAATACTGAGCTAGATTGGCCTAATACCAATCAGCATAAGCACTATTTAGGAATATTAAACGACTTCTCACCTTTACAGATAAAGGTAAAGTAGCGGCTGCGCTCATGAAATGAGGAAAAGCCTTGGCCACGGCAATACGCGCCGTTGAGCTCATGCATGTAGGCCAAGGTGCCTTGATCTTTAACCGAGAAGTAACTGTTGTTATCACAGACGATGCGAATTTTACCGTCATCACCTTGGGCGTAAGACTGAACTTGGGAGCCACACAAGGTAAAGCTGGCTTCAACGAATTCATCAGCACGCTCATCAACAGATTTGGAACATCCTGCTATTACCAAGGGTAAAAAAGTCACAAGTAGTACGTTTTTCACAACCGGTCTCCTAAACACATGTTGGTAAATGCCTAGTAATCAGTGTAGTGCGGGTTGCTACTTACAGTGTCTCAATTCTTGTATAAAAGACTTTTTTATTTATTCGTGTGTCAACTTTATCCGTTGATTTGTCTTTTTTTGCCTTTCGGCTCATCAATACGGCGGCGATGCCAGATAGAATAATGTCGTAGCCCTGCCGGTCCATGAGCAATAACCACCGACATCACAAGGATGATAATGAACAACTCTGGTTTATATTGCGGGATCCAGAAAAAGCTACTGAGCAGACCGAGCTTTAGATAAGTCAACACACCTTTTAACTGGATGAGCCATAGCCGCGATTGGCGAATTTCCAATCCAGTCATAATTAGCCCTGTCACCATTGCCATGATCCACCAATGAATCCACAGCGACTTCTCTACCCCGTACAGGATCCCACCCGCACTGCCTGCAATGCCGAGGATGTGCATGGCACGAATAGCCGTTTTACTTAGACGCTGGATCCAAAAGCGGGTTTCAGACATGCCGAACTCTTGATTGTGAGCATTATCGGTGCGCTTTTTTCCTGAAGACTGCTTTCGTTCAGAAGGTGAGGCTTTATCAGAAGAGGCTTTCGAGGGTTGATTCATGGTAATGACAGGGTATTCAAACAATGCGGTGAAGAATACCCTTTATGGATAACGATGTCTCTAGGTCAGAAACAACAATGGCCCTATTTTTACAGGGCTTTTAACGTGATGCTTTCGTCAATGTGGTAATTTCACCATCAACAACAAGGTAGCAATCCATACCGGCAGCATGAGCGGCTCGTTGGCCCAACTCTGTATCTTCAAACACCACACATTCATGCGGTTCAACACCGACACGCTTAGCGGCTTCTAGGAAAGTATCTGGGTCGGGCTTGTGGTTATCCACATCATCAGCCGTTACCAGCGCATCTAACATCGGTAGAATGCCTGTTTGATCAAGTAAAGGCTCGGCATTAAACATACGGCTTCCGGTGCCGACGGCCACTTTCTTACTGTCTTTATTATCAAGTAAGACCTGGTACACAGGTGCAATCACTTCGCCCTTGTGGGCAATTTCATCGTAAAACTTATATTTGGTATTTGCTAAACGCTCTGTATCAAAATTCTGACGAAAGCTTCGGTTGATCTCGCTGGCAATTTTCACGCTAGGCATTCCGCCTAAGTTATAAAACCAATAGCGATCAAAGGGTATCTCATGAATCGCACAGGTCTTCTCCCATGCTTCCAGGTGTGCTGGCATAGAGTCAACCAACGTTCCGTCCATATCGAAAATGATACCTTTGTAGCTTGATAAATCCATGTTTCTCCTTGTTTATTCTCTTTGTGCTTTGGGCTTCACTTACCTCCAAGACACCCGTGCATCGTAGCGGCACTGTATGACACTTATATTGCAATCACTTCCTAATGTAAACCTCTATACCCAAGCTACTTTAAGATGCAGGTTCAGCGAGAATTTATAAGCTTATAGACCAAGCATTGTTTTGAAGATCTAGTGGCTCCATGGGAGGCTTGCATTAGAAATCAATTCAATTGTTCATATATCGAGCAGAACAATCTATTCATCGCATAAAAAATAGTAAAACCTTCCCCATCTAGGTATACATGCAATACTTTTGTATATATATTCAAACAACAAACATTGATATTCACTGTGCCTTTTTTGATATTGGACGTACAGCTAAGGAACGCTACATGGGCCAACCAGACATAACCTCCCTCATACCTATCATTATCACCCTCGCCTTATCCCTCACAACACGAAACGTTGTTATCGGTTTATTTGGCGGTGTTTTCAGTGGCGTCGTTATGCTTAATGGCATTGCCCCACTTGATACCTTCGGCGCTTTGGTCAAGGACTATCTCGTCCCGCAACTCACCGACAGCTACAATGCAGGCGTCATTGTTCTGCTGGTCTTTATCGGTGGTTTTGTTGCTTTGATGGAGCAATCCGGTGGCGGTCAGGCATTTGCTGCGAAGGTTACCCACTGGATCAGTAGCAAATGCCGTGCACAGCTATCATCATGGTTTGGTGGGATTTTTATATTCTTCTCTGATTTAGGTACGCCACTTATTGTCGGTCCGGTTTTTCGTCCGTTATTTGACAAACTCAAGCTGTCTCGTCAAAAACTCGCATTCATCATTGATTCTACCTCGTCTCCTGTTGCGATATTAATCCCTTTTATTGGTTGGGGGGTGTACATCATGGGCTTACTGCAAAAAGAGTTCAGTGCCATGGATGTCACCATCACTGATTGGGAAGCCTTTGTTAGAGCGATTCCTTTCCAGTTCTATGCATTTTTGGCTATTTTCATCGTACCTTTAGTCGCAATCAAAAAGCTCGACTTTGGCCCAATGGCCATAGCTGAAGCCAAAGCCCAGCAAGGTATTATTACTGGCGCCAGTACTGATACCCTACAGACCTTTACGCATAAAAATGCAAAAGCATCCTTTGTGTTCGCGCCACTGTTTGTTATGGCATCGGTATTGGTTATGATGCTGGCACCACTTGGCTTCCCGTTCGAGAAAGTGTCTGGCTCGGTATTCCGTGCAGCACTATCTAGTGCCTACTTCTTTGCCGCGATTACCTTGATTGCCCTGATGGCGTTTCACGGTGTACGTAAACTCAATGATGGGATCAGTGTATACCTCAAAGGCATGGGGAATATGATGCAAGTTGCCATCGTACTTATCTTAGCTTGGACATTGAGCAGTGTGGGGAAAGAGCTGGGAACAGCGGCGTATATTGCAGAGCAAGCACAGGCAGGATTTCCTTATTGGTTGGTACCTGCTGTCGCGTTCTTGTTAGCGGCCATTATTTCTTTTGCGACAGGCTCATCTTGGGGCACATTCGCCATCATGATGCCGCTTGTGATCCCGACAGCCATTGCTATCGATGCCCCATTGTATGCCTGTATCGGTGCTGTACTCTCTGGTGGGTTATTCGGTGACCACTGCTCGCCTATTTCAGAAACGACGATTTTGTCTTCGACTGGATCAGGCTGTGATCAATTTGAGCACTTCAGAACGCAGTTACCTTATGCATTGCTCAATGGCTCTATTGCTTTGGTTAGTTTCATTGCTGCGGGTTTGATCCAAAGCCCTGTCGTGTTGGCTTTCGCTCTTGTTTTACAAGCTTGTATGGTTTATTTGCTGGCAAAATGGCAGCGCAGTGCTCAAGCTTCAACCGTTAGCCCTTCAGAAGCATAAGACTAGATGAGGAGCAGCCAGCAGATCAGGCTGGCTGCTTTGTTGATCCCCGATGAGGTAAACCACGCCTTTTATCATTCTCGCAAGATCTCGTCTACTTCACGCTTAGCTTCACTAAGCCCCACTTTTTCGCTACTCGATCAAAGAAACCTTGGGTTTGCTTCAACTCGATCCAATGGTTGACGTAATTGATCCACACTTGATCTTCTTTAGGTAATAGCATCGCGATAGGAGTCGGTAGTCGCATACCGTCGACCTTGGCCACGCTGAGTTGCGGGTAGCGTTTGACCAAGGTTGCAGCTTCAATATTTGAGGTAACAATAGCGGTGGTTTTATTGTCTAAAAGGTATTGATGGGTCAGTTTGGCATTCTCACTGGCGTGTTTCCTGGCGTTCGGCAGCAATTCTTCTACCAAACTTTGCTGCACCGTGCCTGCCGTAGTCGTAAGGATGACCGAAGAGGCATTGAAGTCGCTCCACTTACGAAAACGTTTTGCATTGGCTTTATTCACAACAGGAACAAAAGCCAAATGGTAATAGGTATCGCTGTAGCCTGCTAATCTCGCCCTATTCATATTCAGTGACGCACTACCCGACATGTCATATTTGTCGGTCACCACACCGTTTACCAATTTTTTCCACGAAGTGGGAACGTACTCCACCGTAACACCTAGATCTTTGGCTAGCTCGGTAGTGATATCGATATCAAAGCCGCGGTAAAAATTTGTGGCAGGATCACGCATTGTCATCGGGCTCCAATCACCCGTAGTCCCTACTCTTAGCACACCGCGATCAATAATTTCTGTCAGCCGACTTTTCGCCGCATGGGTCATCCCAGAAAGCAATGACATCAAAATACAAACAGTTACAGCTACACTTTTGATGTACCATGTCTTCATAGATGCCTCTAAACTCATCAAAAAAGTTATCTATAAAGATAGCAGTAATTTATCTTAGTAAATTCAACCTTTGGAACTTTTATAGCCTTGTAAAAACATTGAGACAGATGATTTCAAGTACTGCTTGCGTTCCTGTTCTGATTCTTCACTTTGCTGGCCAAGATAAGCCCAGTAAACCACCCTGCCATGGCACATCAATAAAAACTGCATTGCCGCATCGGCGCAGTTCAAATCATCGATTAACAAACCTTTGTCAACCAACTGACCCAAATAACCAGCGACCATTTCTGTCGTATTTCTAGGTCCCGCATTCAAGTAAACCTTGGCAAGATCAGGATGAGTATCGCTTTGCCTTACCGCTGCCTTGTAAGTATTCAACGCCTCATCACTGAGTAACATGTTCTGAAACCGCCAAGCGAAGTCTTCAAGTACTTGTTCAGGCTCTCTGGGATCATCCAGCAAGCAGATATCTAGCTGATTTGCGGTACATTTAGCCCGAATACAAGTATCAAACAGCTCATCCTTGGTCTTGAAATGTGAATACACCGTTTGCTTGGACACCTGCGCTCTTAATGCGATGGCCTCCATGCTAATGCCATAGCCCTGCTCGCAGAACAGATCTGTCGCGGCTTTTAAAATTTGTTCCCTTTTCTGGGCACTTCTTGCAGTCAACACGCGCTCACCCTTAATTAACAAACCTATATAAGTTTTAATACAATCAAACTGGACAGTCTAGTTCCAATGGTTTATTTTTTACATATGGACTGGACAGTCTAGTTTATATCCCAAATATTTGGATATCACAACTTAAGGCAGGGCAAGATGAAAAGGACAACAATCGCCGGTATCGTGATGGGTTCCGTATTGCTAGTAGGATGCAATACCTCTACGACATCACCACCCGATCAGCAAATGAGCCAACGGCTAAGTGTTAATACGATTACGCTAGCGCCTTCCGATCACTACAGTGTCGAACGAGAGTATGTCGGGATGGTACAAGCCGGACAACAAGCGAATTTAGGCGCCGAGCTAGGCGGCAAAGTGGCCCGTATCTTAGCTGACGTCGGCGACGACGTAAAAGCTGGTGATCCTCTCCTTATTCTAGATACCCAAATTTTGATCACCCAAGCGGATGAGTTACGTGCTCAACAGTCCCAAATCACTGCTCAACTGGACTTAGTTGAAGCGAATTTAAAGCGCCAGAATTCATTGAAGAAGAAAGGCTTTAGTGCTGATTCGGAAATTGATGCCCTCAATAGCCAGCGCAATGCACTACGTGCCAACTACCGCCAGCTAACAGCTTCTTTAGCTGCCAACCAACTCAGACAAGAAAAGTCGACGGTCTACGCACCATACGATGGCACCATCAGTGCTCGCCATGTGTCAAAAGGCGATGTTATTAATGTCGGAGCACCAACCCTGACTTTACTGGCCTCCACCAGCAGGGAGGCTCATATCGGCGTACCCGCCAAACAACTTGCTAAATTGATTACTCATAGTGATTGGCATCTGCGAGTTGGCCCAAAAGGTTACCCTGTCACGCTGTTAAATCCCGGTGCTCGTGTCGACAGCGGATCACGCACGGTCAAACTTAGATTTGCCTTGCCTGAAAACGCTGAAGTCATTGATGGACAACTCGCTTACCTACAGTTTAGTGATGTACATGATAAACCCGGATATTGGATCCCGCTTTCTGCAATGACAGACGGCCTTCGTGGCGTGTGGAATGTTTTTGTAATGAGTGATGAGGATAACCAGCATGTGGTTGAGCGTCGTTCTATTCAGGTACTCCATGCCAACGCTGAATATGCTTATGTAACCGGAGCGCTAACATCTGGCGAGAGATTGATTTCGGATGGGCTTCACCGTTTAGTCCCAGGTCAGGCAGTACAACCGATAAAAAAGTTACCACTTCCTCTGAATACACGCGATGAGGCCGTGCTATGAAGATGGAAGCCATAATTAGCAATACCCGCCTATTGGTTTTAGCTGTTGCGCTCTTAGTCGTGGCGGGTTTTTCTGCCCTCACGACGCTACCAAGGGCAGAAGATCCCGTGATCCACAACCGCCATGCTAGCATCATCACCCACTTCCCTGGAGCAACCGCCGAGCGGGTTGAAGCGCTCATTACCGAGAAGATTGAAACGGAATTACGCCAGCTAGAAGAAATAAAAGAGCTTTCTTCGGTTTCAAGACCGGGAATTTCGGTTATTCAAGTCGAGCTTAATGACGAGATAATCGATTCGGAACCAGTGTGGTCGAGAACTAGAGATAAACTGTCTGATGTCACACCTTTGCTTCCGGCTGGCGCTTCTGTACCTGATTTAGAAAGCGATCATGGCTATGCCTTTACCATGATCACAGCCCTCACTTGGCAAGGTGATAGCCAGCCAGATTTGCTGACTTTACGCCGCTATGCCATTGAGCTCGGTAACCGGATGCGGATCATGAGTGGTGTTGAGTTTGTCGATACCTATGGCCTACCCGATGAAGAAATTCAGGTCACGTTAGATCCTGCAGCAACTAGCGCTCTTGGCCTCTCAGCCATTTCTTTGTCACAAGCCATCGATCAAGCGGATGCTAAAAATTCAGCCGGTGAATTGGTTAATGGCAAAAACCGCTTTGCCTTAGAAGTCTCTGATTCGCTTGATACCCTCGACAGAGTGAGGCGTGTACCTATCACAATGGATGACAATGGCTTCCTGATTCGATTGGAAGACATAGCCGAGGTAGAGCGCAAAGCTGCATCGCCACCCTCTGAAATTGGCGTTGTAGACGGAAACCCTGCGATTATTGTGGCTGCCCGAATGCAACCGACGCTACGGGTTGATCAGTGGACTGAGCGGATGAACAAACTGTTGGAGCAATACCAACAACAGATCCCTTCCAATATTTCGGTCGATGTCATTTTTGAGCAAGAAAGCTATACCGAAACCCGCCTGTCTGATCTCAACAACAGCTTATTGCTTGGCTTTTCAATTATCCTGGTGGTCTTACTGCTGACCTTAGGGGTCCGCTCAGCGATTATTGTGGCGGTTTCATTACCGCTTACCAGTCTTGTCACCCTCTCGATGATGAAATTCACAGGGCTGCCTATCAACCAAATGTCAGTAACCGGTTTGATCGTTGCGCTTGGTATCATGGTCGACAACGCCATCGTCATGGTCGACACCATCCAGCACTACCGCCAACAAGGCAAAGCCAAGCTGGAAGCGGCATTACAGGCAATCCACCATTTATGGATCCCGCTACTGGGATCGACGTTGACAACGGTATTGGCATTCGCACCCATTTTCCTCATGCCGGGCCCTGCCGGTGAGTTTGTCGGGGCAATTGCCGTGACAGTCTGTTTCTCATTGATTGGCTCGTATTTAATTTCCCATACGCTAGTAGCCGGTTTTGCTTCTCGTATATTACCCTCCGC
The DNA here is from genome assembly GCF_052873915.1 of Photobacterium sp. DNB22_13_2. Taxonomy (NCBI): domain Bacteria; kingdom Pseudomonadati; phylum Pseudomonadota; class Gammaproteobacteria; order Vibrionales; family Vibrionaceae; genus Photobacterium; species Photobacterium sp. DNB22_13_2. The sequence continues at coordinate 82,171 of NZ_JBNNXU010000016.1, read as the reverse complement.
CAGTCAAGGCCAGCGCTGGTACCACGCAGGTATCGTCATTCCTGCAGTCAGTAAACGCTTTGAAGACTCTATTCGTTTTGCTATTAAACACCCACTGATCACAGCAGGTTTGGTATGTATCCTGCCATTCACCGGTTTTTGGGCGGCAACGCAACTTACCGAGCAGTTCTTCCCGCCATCGGATCGGGATATGTTCGAAATACAGCTATTCCTACCACCGCAGGCCAGTGTTTTTGCTACCTCAGAAGCGACCCAGCAGGTTGACAACATCATGGCAAACTATGAGGGTGTCGAACAGGTCAGTTGGGTTGTCGGCGGAAACATCCCATCTTTTTATTATAATTTGACCAGTCGCCAGCAAGGTGCCCCCTACTTTGCCCAGGCAATGGTCAAGGTAAGTGATTTCCAACTTGCCAACACCATGATCCCCGCCCTTCAAGCCGATCTCGATAAGAAAATGCCCAATGCGCAGATCCTAGTCAGAAAGCTTGAACAAGGCCCCCCATTCAATGCGCCTCTAGAAGTCCGACTATATGGTCCGAATCTCGATAGACTCAAAGCAATCGGCGAAGACATCCGCTTGATCATGGCTAACACTCCAAACGTTACCCACACCCGTGAAACCCTACAGCCGGGAACACCAAAGGTGTGGCTCAATGTGAATGAGGAAGCCAGTCAGCTAAGTGGCCTGAGCCTTAAAGACCTTGCTGATCTCCTGCAAGCGTCTTTCACTGGCCGTTTGAGTGGCAGCATTATTGAGGCCACAGAATCCATTCCTGTCCGTGTTCGTGTCAGTGATGAAAACAGAGAAAGTATGAGTCAACTGAGCAGTCTGCCACTACCTATAAAAGCTGACAGTGATGTGATTGGCTTACCGGTATTTGCCATTGCCGATCTGTCTCTTTCCCCTAGTCGAGGCGCGATCCCTCGACGTAACGGACAGCGGGTCAATGTGATTGAAGGCTATATCCGCGCCGGCGTGCTGCCGCAAACAGCATTGGTACATTTTCAGGCTGAACTGGAAAAGTACCGAGCGAGTATTCCAAGTGGCTACACCATTGAATTTGGTGGCGAGTCGGCAGAGCGTAACGAGTCAGTCGGTAACCTGATGGCAAACCTGACTATGGTCATCACCTTGCTGGTTATGGTTGTCGTGCTGTCGTTCAACTCATTCCGGTTAAGCCTGGTAATTTTCCTAGTCGGGATACTTTCAGCAGGGTTGGGGTTGCTGTCAGTGGCCACTTTTGGTTACCCATTTGGCTTTACCGTGATAATCGGTTTGCTCGGCCTAGTCGGCCTAGCCATTAACGCAGCCATCGTCATTCTGGCCGAGCTAAAGAGCAGCCCAGAAGCGAGTGAGGGCAACCTAGATGCGATTGTGGTCGCCGTAATGAGCTGTACTAGGCACATTACCTCAACAACCATTACGACCATCGGTGGCTTCATGCCGCTGATCCTAGCCGGTGGTGGCTTCTGGCCTCCATTTGCCGTGGCAATTGCAGGCGGTACCCTGCTTACAACTCTGGTCTCGTTTTACTTTGTTCCCGCTGCGTTCAAGCTAGCCGTGAAGTACAAACCTTTGGCGGTACGCAATGTAGAACTGCAGCTCAGCTGATTTAAGTGGCCAACACTGAACCAGATATTATAGGCAATGAATAAGAGAAGAATGACGGGCTTGCCCGTCATTTTTTTTCACTGACAGTATTGTTGTAAAGTACTGTATGAACTTGCAAAGTTGTTGTTTGGGAAGTACTCATTATTAATCAGTAAGCTTTTGCTCTTGGCCCAGTTATGGGCAAATGAGCCATTGCCATAGGGAATGTCGTAGATTTCAAAATGCCGCTCATCACGAGTATAAATAAGGTTGGCGGCCATCCTCCCCGAGCGCTGCAAGGTGTTTTTGTAATATTGAAAATCACCCTGACAGCTTTTAATCACATATGAGCCCTTCTCACTACGCACGCTGATGTAGTGCTTCGCCGTATTTTCAAATTTACTCAGCTGCCATATACCAACATCTTTGATCATTTGTATACGGGGTAATATCTCTTCTTTTTCAATCACCGCATCCAACGGTGAATCAACCTGTGTCGCGTTCTGGTTATCACTCTCATTAGGATCATGATGCAGCAGTCGCATCGTAGGTTTGCTCACTTGTTGAGGCTCGGGGTTCAGGCTCAGCCATACATCCAGCAAAGGCTCTTTCGCAGGTCCCATCGCGAGCCATAGCAGAGCAACAGGTATACCAAGCATCGCCAAACGAGCCCAATAACGGCTCCGACCAATGGCTTTAATTTGCTTTACGACTGTTGGTGTTAACTTCTGCGAGGCCGCTACTAATTGCCCCGGAAGTTCAGATTTCACCACCTCAGTCTTCTCACTTCCTTTTTCACGACGAAGGCTGTCCACTTTAGATTGCAAACGGCGATTTTCTCTACGCAGCGCCAGCATATCTTCTTCCATCATCTGCTTATATTTTTTCTCTTCTTTTGAAGCAGTCGTTTTATCCTGTCGCTTTTCAAGCGCAGTTTTCAGTCTTTTTTCCAGATCCTTATTGGTTTGCTGAAGGCCCAAATTGATCTCTTCAAGCAACTGGCATTTTTTCTGCCATATCACGGTTTGCTCATTAGATTTGAGGTAGACAGTCTGTACTGCCTCTTCATGGCCATGTCCTGATAACACTTTTTCATAAGCCTGACTGACCAACTGCATCATTGACTTTGCCCCCCCCTTATCAGGGTGGCACCGGCTTGAAAGCTGCTTATATCGCCGCTTTACATCAGGTAAAGACGTATTTTTATTAATACCTAAAATATCGAAATATGTTGTCATTCCATTTTTACCACAACCAACATTTTTGAACTAACATCCCATTTTTAATTATATGCACACAGTAGCTATTCCTGCTAAACACAATAAGCATTATTTCGCCAGCACTGTGATGCTTGTGTCACAAATAGTCGTGAACAAAATAGAAATGATGTATCGGCTTAATGTTGGATAAATTGAGGGGATCCGCTCAATGAAACAAAAACAACCTAATATCCATGATATTAGGTTGTTCTTCGGTTATGCAGATAGCATCAAGTATGCAGATTATGCTTACGCATTCTGAACTCACCGGGAGAGCAGCCCATGTGCTTCTTAAATACCCGAGAGAAATAAGAAACATCCTTGAAGCCTGTTGAGTGAGCGATCTGGGAGATTTTTTCTCTGTCAGAACTCAGTAACCCACACGCTAAATCCAGCCGTTTCTTGATAATATACTGCTTCAAGGTCACACCCATCACATTGTGAAATAGGCGAGAAAAGTAGGTGGGAGAATAATGGCATGCATTGGCAAGATCTTCTTCCCGCAACGGTGAGCTAATATTCTCATCGATGATCTTCAATGCGGGCCTAATTGACAGTTCACGTTGTTCATACCCTTGTACAGGCTCGGCGACGACACTATGTGTATGAAGCCTGCTGAAACACGCTTCAATCTCTTGTTTGGTTGCGTTGGCGGCAATCACATCCTCACCACCAGCTCGTAGGACATTCAAAGCAAGATCGGCATCAAGACTGTGATATACCACCACGACCTTAGTCTGCGGGAAGCGGCTTTTTACCGACTGCAACAATTCAAAACCATTCGACGTTGAGTCTACGACTTCAAGGAAGATCAGCTCCTGACCTGTCATGGTTGACAACAGCTCAAAAGGTGAGACGTCCACCACATCATGTGACATCTTAAGGTTTTCTTTCGCTTCTGCCACTTTATCGAAGTGGCTACAACTAACCCATATCACAGCTTCACCTTAATCTATTAAGAAAATTACAAACGCTTAGTCTGTATAAACTCTCCTTGTCATAAAACTTCGTCGTATCAATTATAGTTTTATGTCCGTCAAAAAAGTGACGTGACATTGATAATTAACGTCTATAAACCCAAAAAATTCCAGACAGCAAATTTGTTTCAACTTTAAAGCTATTTCTTTGAAATAATCTGCTAATGCGATGACTTCAACAAGTTAAAGCGCATATCTGCCTTTAAAATCAAGTCTGTTATATCAATTTCGAATTTTAATACTATTTTAAGTCTAAAAAAATCTATGAATTTATTCCGTATTGCATTTTCTTAAAATTACTTTTTGCTTTTTTTCGCCTTACACACCACAAAATTATAGCGCTTAAGGTAACTAGCAAGAAAAAGACCATATCAACACATTTGCACTTAATAGCGTTACACCATATCCAACTGATATCACAAAATTTTAAACCCAGTAGCATTAACTGAGCGACTTCTGACATTTTATGCTGACATTTAACAATAAAAATCACCAAGTCATGTCAAAGCACTTGGAGATAGGAAAAGAGGCGAATAAATGACACAGAGCAAATTCAGTTGTGCACTGGCGCGTCTACTTATAACTTTATATCTTCTCATTGAGTCATCATTGAGCCTTGCTCAAGCACCACAATTAGCCCTTTACTATCCCGATTGGCAAATCTATAACAAATCGTCCCCAGTACTGAGTGAACTGGCTATCGACAACGCGACGCACTTGGTTTATTCATTTCTTGCTGTCTGCGGCCCTGTGACCAAATCACCGGAGAAAGTCCAACAATTAATGGCGAAACGGTGCGAAGGGAAACCTATTGGGCATGTGGTTGTGTTGGATGATCACGCGGCACTTAAAGCCAAGCTGCGCGGCAAAACCTCACACCAAGCCTACTATCGAGGTAATTTCGGCCAACTCAAATACCTTAAAGAGCAAAACCCTGACTTAACCATCATTGCCAGTCTTGGTGGTTGGACGCTTTCTGAACCTTTCCATACCGTGGTTACTAACGAGCAATACCAAGCCAATATGATTAGCAGCATGCGTACTTTGTTAAAGATGTACCCGTTTTTTGGAGGGGTTCAAATTAACTGGGAGTACCCGGGCGGGTATGGACTATCTGGGCTAGGACTTACTGAGCGTAAATCAGAAAAGCAAGGGTATACTCAACTGCTACGGAATGTCAGGGGTGAGCTTGATAAACTTGGTAACGAGATGCCCAACAGTTACGAGTTATCGATCACTTACAATGCTAGCCAAAAGCACCACGGGAGTATCGACTGGCCACAAGTGAGCCCATTATTAAATACCGTGTACCTGATGAGCTATGATTACCATGGCCCATGGAGCAACATTGTCGGGCATCATACTAACTTAAATCAAACACCATTGACCCCCGAAGGATTATCGGTTTCAAGCCAGGTACAGCACTTACGCGAGCAATCTGTTCCGTCCCAAAAGATCCTTGTTGGCAGCCCATTTTATGGCCGAGGATGGAAAGGGGTCGATAATGCCAGTATAACTAGCCTTGAAGCACTCAAAGCCAATAAAAACAATGGCCTATCCTCTTCGATTACCGAGTCCGGGTTTATTAGCTTCAATGATATTTCTCGCCATTTCCTTGGGAATAACAATAAAGGATTTCTCTATTATTACGATCAACTCGCTGAGGCTGCTGTACTCTATAACCCGACATCAAAAGACTACATTACATTCGAATCGCCTCGCTCGGCCAAAGCTAAGGCTATCTATGTTAAACAAAATCAACTGGCTGGGGTTTTTGTTTGGGAAGTTACGGCAGATCACCAAAACCAGTTACTCGAGGCTATTGCTAGCGGGCTAGAATACTCCCCCAAATGAAGACAAAGTTTAAGGCCATATCAAATGAAAATACGCGCATAAAATTCTGGCACGTCAATCCATCCTATTAAATTTTGTTGAATTTTTTGAAGACAATCGCATTTTTATCTATTAGTATGGCCGGGCAAATTTGAGTTCCGATGAAGACAGCAGGAGAGTGGCAAGTACTCGCTATTAACGCTAAGTACAAGCCCGCCGAAGAAGTAAGCTCGCTATCCCGTATGCAGCCACTGCAAACAATGGCAAGTAAATCTTTCAGGCACCCTACTCGGTTGAACACTGAGCAAGGTATGGACTGTTGTTGGAGGAGCCTCTGGAGAGAACCGTTAAGTCGGTCGCCGAAGGAGCAAACCTGAATTCAGGTGAAACTCTCAGGCAAAAGGACAGAGGAGATAAGATCAACAGCACAGAAAGTAACACCAACATTCTGATACACCATACAACGGTATAACTGTTGTTCTTTATCTCTTCCTTTGATGTTTAAAGGTAAAGAGAAAATGAACCCACTATATAATTTTTTACAAACTATTGATAACCTCGTTTGGGGCCCGCCACTACTTATTTTGCTAGTAGGTACAGGTATTTACCTGACAGTCCGTCTGGGACTGATCCAGATCCGCTACCTACCCCTCGCTTTGGGCTTCCTATTCAAGGGAAATAAAAACAACAAGGCTGACGGTGACGTTTCCAGCTTTGCCGCGTTATGCACAGCGCTTTCTGCAACTATCGGTACAGGTAATATTGTCGGTGTCGCGACCGCCATTAAAATGGGTGGTCCAGGCGCTCTATTCTGGATGTGGCTTGCAGCGTTGTTCGGTATGGCAACCAAATATGCAGAATGCCTACTGGCGGTTAAATACCGTGAGGTCGATGCCAATGGTCAAATGCTCGGTGGCCCAATGTATTACATTGAAAAAGGCACCGGACAAAAATGGCTAGCACGAATGTTTGCTGTCTTTGCACTGGGTGTTGCCTGCTTTGGTATTGGTACTTTCCCACAAGCTAATGCCATTGTTGATGCAGCCTATCTATCATTTGAGATCCCACGTGAAGTCACGGTTGTTATTCTCACCATTCTTGTTGCTGTCGTAACGCTTGGTGGTGTGAAATCGATTTCCAAAGTGGCCAGTAAAATTGTGCCATTCATGGCTGTGTTCTACATCATTGCTTGTGTCATTGTGCTTGGCTCGCAATACAGCGCGATCCCGGCGGCTATCCAACTGGTGGTGCAATCAGCCTTCACAGGCCATGCCGCGACAGGTGGCTTTGTCGGTGCCGGTATCATGCTGGCTATCCAGTCTGGTATTGCCCGCGGTGTGTTCTCGAACGAATCTGGCCTGGGTAGTGCCCCTATGGCAGCCGCTGCTGCAAAAACAGATTCTTGTGTAGAGCAAGGCTTGATCTCGATGACAGGTACCTTCTTCGATACCATCATCATTTGTACCATGACCGGTCTGACTTTGGTGGTAACCGGTGCTTGGCAGAGCGACTATGCGGGTGCCGCGATGACCAGCTATGCCTTTGCCAGCGGGTTGGACTCTAGCTTCATTGGTCCTATGATGGTTACTATCGGCCTGATGTTCTTCGCCTTTACGACTATTCTAGGCTGGAACTACTACGGCGAGCGTTGTATTACCTACCTATTTGGCGTTAAAGCAATCTTACCTTATAAAGTATTCTTCCTGGTATTGATTGCCGCTGGCGCCTTTATGAAACTGGACATGATTTGGCTTATTGCCGATATCGTGAATGGTTTGATGGCAGTCCCTAACCTGATTGGTTTGATCTTGCTGCGTGACGTGGTTATTGCGGAAACTAAAGAGTTCTTCCAACAACTGAATACGCCACCCGCGCAGGCACAAACTATTTAAGTGTGATGCTTTAAATTAGCTATCACCCAATACCTAACAAGTTTCACGAAATAGCCGTCACTAAACACCCTTCGAAATAAATCATCGAGGGGTGTTTTTTTATACCAATCTGGATAAGTAGTTGATCAAGTATTTATGTAGGTTGGTATTATTCCAAACGCCTTGTCAGTTGCTGGTACAAATCAAAGCTACTGTCTTCAAGACGGCAATCGACAATTTTGTCACCTTTATGTTTGAAGAAAGCCATTCCTGTCATCATGACTTTTTGTTTTTTTGCCGGGATCTTTGCCCACCCTCCGCAATACAAAGCGTGGCATTGGTAAACGACGACGGTTTTGTTGTCATCGCTAACCGTGTCAATAATCCGAAAAGTAACGTCTCTGAACCGCTGCCCCCACACCGTTATAAAGTTGAGGTACTCAGTATGACTAAGCAGGTAACTCTTTCCACCAGGAACGTGAAAATGGAAAGGATCGGTGGCTAAAACCTGTAACTTTGTACTGTTGGCGTTAGACCAAACATCGTTAAACCATTGCATAACCCACTTTTCATCCATGCGATATTACTCCACGTTCCATCATTGCTATTTTTTAGCATAGAACTTATAGAGGCTTCTATCTAATCATCTTGTAATGAGATAAAGGTAAAAAAGCGATTAAATGAACCGTGAATGGTTCTGCATTACCCAAATTTTAGCCCGCTCATCTTGAGCTGAATCCGCTAATAGCTTTGCCGTTTGACGCCAATGTTGCCTTGCCTCCTCATTAAGATCTGCAATCGTGTTTTCACTCAGATCCAACGCCGTTTCGATGGCCAGTTGTTCATACTGTTCCCTTTCAGAAATCTGCCACGACTCCAGTAATAAATCAGTCGCCTGTCCCTTCTGCTGTTTCAGCGAAAAATAGCGTGCTTTCTCTCTCAAGAAATAGGCTCGCGCTCTTGGCTCGGCATCACTCAAATACACTTCTGCTTGCTCTAGGTAGTATTTAGCTTGCTCGAAATCATCCCGGATAACAAAAGTATGACCGATTTGACTGAGCAACTCACTCAAGAACGTTTTATCGGCGCTGCTTGCTGCCATATTCAGCATTGAGAAGTAGGTTGAGGCCGTTAACTCAGGGGCATCTTCATTCCAAAGCGCCATGTAATCGGGGAAATTAAAATCAGCGTAACGGTGACAGTACGGTACATCTTCCTGGGCCGCTTGAGGAGGAAGAGAAATAAACAACAACGAGGTGCAAAGTAAGGGTATCGACCATTTACCCATTGGGCGTAAAGTTAGCATAGCAATTTGAATGCAAGAAAAGAAAATAACTGCTTATACTATATGCGGAATTTCCCGCACTACGCCCAAAGAGTTGAGAATCTGGAATGATTCTCACATCAGCTCACAATATCATCCCTATAAGGAATGAATGTCCTTATGCAGACAAGGCCAATCGAGAAAATGCCGCCTGGTAGTGAGCAAGGTTTGGAATATGTGTATGGTGGCCATGTGTAAGACCTACTTCAACATAATCATAACCAAGCTCTTGTGATGCATGCTTATTACGATCGCCATGAGCAAACACAACGCGGCGGTCGAAAACAACACCGGAGTCTTGTTTAGCACGAAAAGCGGCCAACGCCATAATTTCTGTACGGCTTAACGCATCAGAAGATGAAGCGAAAGTCACATTAGTAATATCAAAACCTGCTGCACGCAATTTCAATTTAGCTGTCGACGCCCAACCACTGGTGGCAATAGCAATATGCGCATCTTGGGACTCTTTTATGTGGGTCAAAAACGCTTTGGCCCCCATGGCTTCACTCACCGTTTCTGGGGATTCCTTTATTGCTTGTTGAACCAAGGCCGAGAAACGGCTCTCTACTTTACGATGAATCAGTGATCGGCTCTCGGCTATACCGTGTTTGGCGATGATTTCGTCTAACACTCCGGCATCGGTAAGATTGGCGTATTGGGTCAGGTCTGTATCCATTTCAACACCTAGCACTTCATTGACTGCTTTAACATAGCAATCCAGCTCTAGGTTATTTGAATCTACCAGTGCCCCATCAATATCCAATAAAAACAAATTTGCCATTTTTTATCCTTATGACTTGCTGCACTCGACGCAAGATAATGCGCTTGTAAAGAAAATGTTGCAACCCTTAATTTCGCGTAATCTGTAAAAGCTTGTTTCAGATCAAGCGTTATTTCTCAGTATGTTAGTACGTTATCTCAGCACTAAACCTTGATTGTTCACTTATCAATCAACCACTTTTCAGCATATTGCACTCAACACTCACGAAAAGTGTAATCACAAAATATAACAATCTCATTAACATCATCACATTTTTGACCCAACATCGCGTTGCGATCCGTATTACCCTTGTAGAGCAACACAAATAACAAAAATGAATGTCGTTAAACTTGTGAGCAATAGGAAAGGTCGTAATATGAAATACACAGCAAATAGAAGGAATTTCCTCAAACTTGGGCTTGCCAGTGTCATTGGTATTACTGTTGGTAAGGAGCTATTGGTCAAACCGGCCCATGCAGCAGACTTACCCCAGCTGACTGAGGATGATCCTCAAGCAAAAGCCCTTCAATACGTTCACCAAGCAGCAGACAGTGAAAAACATTGTGGCAATTGCGCACTCATTCAAGGAAGTGATGGTGACGAGTGGCGCCCATGTGCGATTTTCCCTGGAAAAGCCGTAAATACCAATGGTTGGTGTAGCGCTTGGGTGAAGAAGCCTTAAACCGGAAATTATTCACTGAAAGAAAAAGCCTGCTATCAATATAACCAAGCGGTTGGCATATCGATAGTCAGGCTTTTTTATTGCTTCGTTAAGACAAACAAAACAATTACTTAAAGCACTGCTCTGCCCAACGGGCCAATCCAGCTGTCACCGAGCCAAAGTAGCTACCACTGACCACCGGTGTCCCAGGTAATTGCTGCTCGATACAAGCACGTAAGATCGGGGAGCGTGCTGTGCCCCCGGTCATGTAAACCACATCGGGTTTGATGCCACTTTGCTCGATGGCTTCTGTAACCAATTGGCTAATGTGGACTCTTGGTGCTTCAATTGCCTGAGCCATTTGCTGTTGACTGACCTCAACTTCAAGTAGAGAAGAAAGGTGAGACAGCGTCAATGTATGTGCTGATAAATCAGATAGTGCAATTTTGCACTCTTCAGCCTTACGCACAAGTTGATAGCCCAGAGTCTCACGGTACACTTTTAGCAAATGCATTATCTTCTCAGGCTCTGCCGCATCGCGCTGTAGCTGCTTCAATACAGCAAGGTTAGCTGAGCCATAAAAATCCGTTTGGGCAACTACGTTATTGATGGCAATCGGGTTCCAGAACTGGCCGATAGGCATATCAATCCCTTTCTGGGTTTTACTGCCCAAACCCAGTTGCGGCATAATTTGGCGAAAAGCCAAGTAGATATCCAGATCATTTCCGCCGACGCGCAAGCCGGTGTGAGCCAATAGGCTCTCGGTTCGGTCTACTTTCCCCGCCCAGCTTGGCCCCATCTGAATCATTGAACAGTCTGTCGTACCGCCACCGATATCGACCACCAAGACGGTTTTGTCTTCAGTCAGAGTGCTTTCGTATTCAAGGCCGGCAGCGACAGGTTCGAACTGAAACTCAATGTGCTCAAAGCCTGCTCGCTTGGCGGCTTGACGCAGTATCGCTTCAGCCTGCTGGTTGGCTTTTTCACCGCCGGTACCCTGAAAGTTAACCGGACGGCCAATCATGGTACTGGTGATGGCTTTATCTAGCTGGGTTTCTGCCTTGTGCTTGATATTGCTCATCATTGCACAGACCAGATCTTCAAAAAAACGGATTTGCACATCACGCAAACCGTTAGCACCCAAGAAGGATTTCGGCGATTTTACATAATAAACTTCTTCAGGATCTTCAAGGTATAGATCTAGCGCGGCTTGGCCGAAAAGCAAATCGCCTTTGTCGACAATAATGTCTTCTTCACGATTAAAAGCGATCGCACGGCGCAGAACTTGCTCGCCCAATTCATCTATCGGCTGCACACCCATGTGACGGTACAAATATTCACTCACCGCTTCTCGAGTCGGGGCGCACAATGTCGAAGGGATAAAACTGTTTTCGCCTTCCAGAGCCAACATCTTTGGCTGTCCATGCTCCATGACAGCAACTGAACAATTGGCCGTTCCATAATCAAAACCGATAAACATGTTATCCTCCGAACCAAGAAAAGCCGGCCATCATACTGAAATTAACCATTTGTTCAATCATGAGTTGATGACAATGCATAGTCTGTACGATTAATTTCAACCTCTAGGCACCTCTCCTCCCCCTCTCCACTTTCGGCCACATAGCATTGTTAATTTTTACTTAACCATTTGCTTCGAAGTTTCAAATATTCAGACCATTAAGACATCGCTATGATAAGCCCGACTTCAACAGCAAGGTGGTAAGGGGCTGGCAATGACAGGAATACATATTTCATGTGCAGTAAACAATGTGGAAGCACTGTCTTATTTACCCATGACGTCCAACAGCATAGCGCTGGTAACGGAAGGGGGCGGTCAACGTGGCATTTTCACGGCGGGAGTGCTAGATGCCTTCTTGGATGCGGAGTTTAACCCCTTCTCTCTGCTAATCGGTACATCTGCAGGCTCACTCAATATCGCATCTTTCATTTGCGGACAAACAAAACACGCTTATCGTGTCATTACCGAAGCGACAACGACCCATGATTTTTTTGATTTATCGCGTTTTTTGTTGGGTAAAGAAGGGTTGGATCTGGATTGGTTGTTGGAGCAAACACAAACCCGCTTACCACTGGACTGGCATCAAGGTCATGAGAACATGCGCTCTCGAACCGTGCTGGCTTGTGCATGTCAGGCAGACAATCACCAAGCCTCCTTTTTTGACCTCGACAACGATAACTGGCAAGTGGCATTAAAAGCCTCATGCGCGATCCCTATTCTTCGTCGCCAGCCCATTTTGAATCAGCAACAGTACTGGGTTGATGGTGGTGTTGGCGCCCCTATTCCGGTGCAAGAAGCTTACGACAGAGGTTTCCGACATATTGTTGTCATCCGAACCGTGCCGATCACTGCTAGTTTCGATCACTGCTGGATGTCAATAATCAGCAAAGCACTGGGTAAGACTAAAGCGTCAGATTTGATCCAGCTCCTACTCGAACATGAAGAAAATTACCGCCAAACCCAAGCGTTCTTAAATAATCCACCGGACGATGCAACGATCTATGAGATCCACCCAAATAAAGATCTGAGCTCAAAACTGATTGGCAGTACCATTGACTCACTCGACCACGATTACCACTTGGGATACCAATCCGGCCGTTATTTTATGGCTACCGTAGGGCGGGATTTTTCAGCTCCAAGTCATACGACTCAAAGCCAACCAAATCTAAATCCGACATTCTCAAATCAGGGTGCTTCAAACAGCGCCGATATGTGTAACGAAAAAATCTATGCATAGGACGGATTCATGACACCATTATGTGCGACGGACTTCGTCACCAAAGAATCAGTTTTTACAGAGTTAATGAGCCACGATATTCACCACATGTGGCAGCAACGGCAAGAGCATATTTTTTCTGGTGTTCATAGTGTACCGATCTTTGGTATTAGTCTACGTAAAACTGAATCGACATTACTGCCACAAGATCGCTACTGTGTAGTCATCGTCAACGGCCGAAATGAAAGCGTATGGAAATACCAGGAAGTGATTTTTGAGTACTACTCCCGAGGCTTTGATATTTATACCTACGATCACCGAGGTCAAGGTGCATCCGGTCGTATCGCTGATGATCCTGAGCTTGGCCATGTCGATATGTTTGCTGATTATGTATCCGATCTAGAGATATTCATCGATACCGTTGTCCAACCTGCACGCTATTCCCGTTGCTTTTTGTTGGCGCATTCAATGGGCGGAGCAATTTCAACATTATATATGGAGCAGCACCCCAGTGTTTTCAACGCAGCAGTGTTAAATGCTCCAATGTTTGGTATGCATATACCGGGTCCTTTGCGCTTGGTCGCGCCCGCAGTGGCTAAACTCTATGACCTCTACCAGTCAAAACCCAATTACGGGCTGGGGCAAAGGGCTTACTATGAATTACCATTTGAACAAAACGACCAATCACAAAGTCAGTTACGCTATGTATGGGCTAAACACTTGTATCAAATACATCCAGAGCTGCGCATCGGCGGTCCGAGTGCTCGGTGGATATGGCAGGCAATGCAAGCAGCAAAACACTGTATCCAAGACGCCAACAAACTTCAAACCCCTTTGCTATTATTGCAGGCAGGAAACGATACCATTGTTGATAATCGTGCCCAATTCCGCTTTGATGAAGTTACCGAACAATGCCAATTAAAGGTGATTGAATCTGCGCGTCACGAATTGTTGATGGAAAAAGATGAACTACGTGATCAAGTTATGAGTGAAACCCTGTCGTTCTTTCAACAGTTTTTCATTAAAGAATGTGCATAAACCAAGCCGCGAGGTTCGCGACTTAATCCGCTTTTGTAGCTTATAGTGGATATACCTTCTCAAAGCGCTCCAACACCAAGTCGGACAACTCGGTAAACTCAATATCTAGACTGGCCGCATACTTTGAAAAGAACTTAATATGGGCTTCTCGCCACCACGGGTAAGACCGATCCCCTTCGCCTTCGAGAGCCGCAAACTCCGGAGTTACTTCATTGAAAGGGCAAACAGAAACGTCTTTCAGTTTGATAATACAGACCGGCTCTTGCGCCCAATTGAGCACAACAGATAAACGTCCGACTTTCGGAAGCGCCTCATCCTCAGCATCATACCCCGCTTTCAAGCTACAAGATGCACGCTTAATTCCCTGGTTGATTAACCTCGCACACTCATTAGCATTGTATTCATCGGCACAAAAATACTCAGCAATGATCTCTGGAATGGCATCGCGCTCACTTTGCGAGAGTGTGGCCAAGTACTGCTCAAGAAAATCCTTTTGCTCTTTATTCATGAATCCTTCTTCTTAATTACTTAGTGTTAGTAGTGATAAACATAGTGACTATATCATCACAGTCATACAACTAGATTTCCGTTCTATCGCCTCTAACTTTTGTAGCAGGTTAATCGACGTTTGGTTACCGATAACGGCGACGCCATAAATGCCATTAACCCTCCCTGATGCAAGAACGGCCAACTTACCATTGCAGATTCGTCAAACTACAATTGCTCGTTAGCCGGATTCGGGTTAAATACCTTCGATGCTTTGCGCTTCAAGCTCGGTAAAGTATCTCAGCGTCTTCACTTTCAACTCCTGAGTGGCTGGCGCATCACAGGCAATAACGGTCTTTGGGTGTAGCTGAAGTGCCGATACTGTCCATAGGTGGTTTACCGATCCTTCCACAGCCGCTTCCAACGCCAGGGCCTTGTTGTGGCCGGTGATCAAAAGCAGTATTTCCTCAGAATCCAACAGGGTGCCGACCCCAATTGTTAGGGCTGATTTTGGTACCTGATGAATATCGGAGTCGAAGAATCGCGAGTTGGCGATACGGGTATCTTCGGTGAGGGTCTTCACCCGAGTCCGCGAGGCCAGCGAAGAGGCCGGCTCATTAAAAGCAATATGGCCGTCATTACCCACTCCCCCCATGAACAAGTGTATTTTTCCGTAGGCTTTGATCTTAGCTTCATACCGCTGGCATTCAGCGGCGTTGTCACCGGTATTACCGTCTAGTAGGTTGATGTTCTCTAGCGGAATATCAATATAGTTGAAGAAATTGTCGAACATGAATGTGCGGTATGACTGCGGGTGATCCGCCGTGATCCCCACATACTCGTCCATATTGAACGTAACGACATGCTTGAAGCTGACATCCCCTTCGCGGTGCATTTGGATCAACTCACGATAAGTCGCCAACGGCGTGCCGCCGGTCGGTAGGCCGAGAACAAACGGACGCTCTGCGGTTGGTTGATAGTCATTGATGCGCTTGGCAATATGTCTTGCCGCCCACTTGCCAACCTGGCTGCAGTTTTGTAGTGGTATCAATCGCATTGTGCTCTCCTGATATGGTTTTCTAACATGGCTTTATCGCCATGTACTAATAATTAGTGATAATAAATAATTACTGCGGCAATAAGAGGTCTTTTCGGTTTAAAACCGTTCTCGTAATAACATTCAGCAGGATTAAAAATGTTATTGCCAATAGGCAATGTCCAATCCAGAGCGGAGCGCCTGTTAAATAAATATACTGGTATGTTGCTGTCGTGAATGCCGCCATCGGAAAAGTAAAAGCCCAGAAGGCCAAACTAAAGTTGGTCCCAATGAATTTTCTTATATTGAGTAATATTGCTATCGATGCAATAACCGCCCAGATATAGTAGCCCACACTTACGGCTGATAATCTAATCGCGTAGGTTTGCTGCCCTAAGAAAAACATTGACGGCGTCGCCATCATAATAAAATAGGTCGGATATAAAGGTTTAGCGATAAATGCTTTTTTCACTAATCGCGACAATAATGCCAGATAAACACCTCCCCCAACCAGCATACCCAGTAAAAACATAAAGTAGCCGAACCCTTTAAACCATTCGGGAACAAAGATAGAGCAGACTACATTTGCCAATGGCGGGATCAAAAATGTTGGATTAAAGGTTGCTAGCAGGTTTTCGCAACCATATACCCAGCGTGCTAGGACAAAAATAAAAAGCGGAACTTGAATTACCGCGCCAAGCATCCAAAGAGCTGGGCTGTTAAACAGCCCAGAAAGTAAGAACAGGGAAATCGTACCGCATGAGAGGAAATTGCGACTTACCATGTTCGCCATTTCATCAAAATATTGCGTCGTTTTTTTCCTATACCTTGCGAATAAACTCAAAGTAAAGATCAGCAGCATGACGATGGCACCTACCGCTACCGCAGAAACGGTAGGTGCGAGAGCGTTGATCCCAGAAGCTTTAGCTGCGGTAGCCAGTCCAGCAACACCCATCACTGATGACATCAGAGTGACCGGTAATCGGAGAAATGTGTTACTAGACATCATCTACCTTATGCTTTTTTCATTAGCAGGCTGATAGACTCAGCTTGGGTGCCAACAATAATCTGCAGGTTCTTTTCACCCACGTGGACTATGCCAAGTGAGCCCAGCGCCTTGATTTTGTTGTCACATACTAGCGACTTGTCATTCACGGAAAGTCGCAGGCGTGTAATACAGGCATTGATTTCCGTTAGGTTATCTTTACCACCAAGCGCCTCAACATAAGCATTAGCAAGTTCGCCCATATCAGAAACTGGCGTTGCTTCCGCCTGCAACTCCGACTCGTCTTCACGGCCCAGTGTTTTTAGGTTGAATTTAAGAATCGCAAAGCGGAATGTGACAAAGTAAATCAAACCGAATACTAAGCCCTGCGGTACCAGCATATACCAGCTGGTTGCCAGTGGGTTTTGCGCTTGCAGCACCAGGTCAACCAGGCCGGCAGAAAAGCCGAAGCCGGAAATCCACTCCATTGATGATGCGATATACAGCGACAGCCCCATCAAGAATGCATGTAAAGCAAATAGCATCGGTGCGGTGAACATGAACGCAAACTCAAGCGGCTCACTAACACCGGTAAAGAAAGAGGCAAAAGACGCCGCGATAACCAGTGAAGCAACACGGGTTTTATTCTTTTTGTGGGCCGTGACGTACATTGCCAGACCAGCAGCAGGTAGACCGAACATCAGTACCGGGAAGAAGCCCGCCATGTAACGCCCCGTCACACCCGGTTGCGCCGAACCTTCAGCAATAGATTGGGCACCACCTAGGAAGGTTGGCATGTCGTTGATACCGGCTACGTCATACCAAAATACAGGGTTCAACGCGTGGTGAAGACCGGTTGGGATCAGCAATCGGTTGAAGAAGCCAAATAGGCCTGCACCGATAGAGTCTTGCGCATACATCCAAGCGCCGAAGTTGGTCATGCCTGAGAACATGCCGTTCCAGATTTCCATCAATACACCGGCGATAACGATACCGGCTACAGCCGACAGGATAGGTACTAGTCGTTTACCGCTGAAAAATGACAGAGCCTTGGGCAGTTGCGTCTCAGAGAATCGGTTATAGATAGCTGCGACCACAACACCCACGATAATCGCTACAAACTGATTATCGACTTTATTAAATGCAGCAGGAATATCAGCGACATCCATACCTTTGATCATGGCCATTGTTGACGGGTCAAGCAGCGCCATCACCACCAGCCAACAGACCAAACCAGACAATGCCGCCGCGCCATCACGGTCCTTCGACATACCGAAAGCAATACCGACAGCAAACAGAATTGGAATATTCTTGAGAATCGCACCGCCGGATTTTATTAAGAAGGCTGCGATTTGGCTATCATGGCCCCAGCTTACTGGGTCAACCCAGTAACCAATACCCATTAAGATCGCCGCTGCAGGTAGGGCTGCAATCGGGATCATCAAGGCTTGTCCAACTTTTTGTAAATATCCAAAAACGTTGATTTTCATTATTTGATTCCTTTGAAATCGATGAGTTCTATTTCTTGTGCCTGCAACCAGATTTTGATTTCTTCTGATAACAGGACACTCAGTTCATGTTCACGTTGTGTTGTATAAGACGATAGGCTGGCAAGCTCATCGTCTGAATAGCCTGGGTGGGCCATAATTTCGACGGTAGTCTCTTTGTCGCTACCTTTTAATTCGAGGATGGTATCTTTCAAGCCTTTAATATTTGCTCGCTCACCATAAAATTGAGCACTGAATTTATCTGTTGTTTTGACAGCAAGCGCCTGTATATCATCGATATAATAATCAGCTCTGCGAGATGCCAACCCCACTTCGTTGGCAAACTTAATAAAGCCATCTCTCAAGTTGGGCAAAAACGCGGCAAAGTGATGGGAATCGAAATGATCAATTTCGACACCGTAAGACTTTGCATTCAGATATTGATTCATGGCCTCGATATAAACGTGCTCGGCATTAATTTGCTCGGCATGGTCCGTTAGGTATTTGCGGCTATGAAACTCACCGTTGCCATCAACCAGACTGCTAACTTCTCCCGGTTCAGATACGGGCTTACCCAATGTCAAATTAACGTGCAGACCGATACTTTCTAACTTGTGTGTGTGGATTAGATCAATCGCATCGGCCGTGCCAAGCTGATTCACCATCAGGGTCGTCGACATCACGACCCCGTTATTTATGGCTTCAACAATGGCAGCATTAACCCCTTTGGTTAAGCCAAAGTCATCGGCATTAATGATCAGTTTCATGTTTACCCCTGTAAAATCTCGAAGTTTTCAGGTTTAAATTGCGGTAACTGGTGGGCATTTTTAATTAGCGTATCTTTGAGTGCGCGTTCTAGCTTCACGCCTGTCCCGACAATCGGGTTGATCGTAAGGGCACGCAGGCCAATTTCGACATCGCCCTTCATCGCCGATTCGATAGTCAGCCTTTCAAACGTCTTCATACTCTGAAGCAGGCGAAGCGTGTCTTCTGGGAAAGCCGCGACGCTGAGTGGATGTGCACCTGACGAACGAATAATCGCACTGACTTCAACCGCACAATCATCCGGAAGGCCGCTGATTGCCCCCTTGTTCATGGTGTTGACATGCATGATTTCGCCGGTGTTGTTGTAGATGGCATTCATTATTTTACATGCCGACTCTGAATAATACTGGCCACCACGAAGCTCGAGTTCTTTCGGCTTTTCGTTCAGGTTTTCGTCTTTATAAACATCGAACAGCTTTTCTTCGATCTGCTTGACGACATCGGCGCGGTTTACCGCTTCGCTATTTTTGGCAATTTCCTTTTCGAGAATATCTTCGCTCGCATAGTAGTAACGAAGATACGAGCAAGGCAGCATGTTCATATTCTTCAGCAGGGCTTTTGACCAGCTGAACTGTGCGATATTTTGTGGGCGCATCTTGTCGTTGCCCGCCAGCACCTCGTCGATAACAAACTGCATTTTGTCTTGGTTTTTGTGGATAATTTGACGAGCCCAGACCAAGTGATTCAAACCAGCAATTTGAATAAAGAAATCATCACTGTCGGCGTCCAGCAATTCCATCGCACCGCGCTCCATATTGACCGGTACATTACACAGGCCGATGGTTTTGGTGGTGCTGTTGCGCAAAATGGCCTCGGTCACCATGCCCGATGGATTAGTGAAATTAAGTAGCCATGCATTAGGGCAAAGCTCTTCCATTTCGTAAGCAATTTCTAGCGCTACAGGAATAGTACGGCAGGCGTTGGCATAACCGACAATCCCGTTGGTTTCCTGGGCAATCATGCCATGCTCGGCAGCAATGCGTTCATCGCGGATACGGCTTTCCAGACAACCCGCTCTAAATTGTGAACACACAAAATCCGCATCTTTCAACGCATCGGCACGATTGGATGTCAGGTGGATCTGCATCTTGCTACCGACTTTGTTAACCATACGCTTAGTCAGGCCGTAAATAATTTCCGCTTTCCACCAGCTCTCTTCGATATCGACCAACCACAACTCGCCGATTGGCATCGTTTCAACGCGCTTTAGCAGACCTTCTACCAATTCAGGTGTGTAACTTGAGCCTGCGCCGATTACGGCAACTTTCAATAACTTTTGCATGTTTGATTACCATCTAGTGATTACATGCATCAGTTTTTCAAATGCTTAGGTGGTTAACAAATCATAAGAAGTACGCTATAAATTAATACAATTAATCCATAGAAGCGTAAGACTATGCTCAGAGCCAGTGCCAACCACAATAATATTTACCTTTTCTTAGCCACTGCTGAGACACTAAGTTTTACCGAAGCCGGACAAAAATTCGGTATAACTCAAGGGGCTGTGAGCTATCGGATAAAACAACTCGAAGATGAAATAGGTTGTAAGCTATTCATCCGGCGTGTCAGGCGTATCGCGCTGACTCCCGAAGGCAAACAGCTTTACGATGCCGTTAGCCAGTCTTATCAAGTTATCGACAATGTGATCTCTGACCTGAAAGATCCTACGCCATGTGGTGAATTGCGTATCGGAGCCTCTCCTTCATTCTCATCGCGAGTACTCATACCCGCCCTACCAAGCTTTCTCGAGCAATATCCCCAAATGAATATTCGAGTAGTGACTTCAAGCATTTCGCAAACATTTAATGATGAATCGATGGATGTAGCTATTGTCTATGCGGACAGGATCAGTGACTTTCACACCGAGCCGGTAATACGCGAAAGTATCCTTCCCATCTGTAGCCCAGACTATGCCGACAAGCACAACCTGTCCTCCGGGATCAAAACCTTGTCTGGTTTGACCTTGATAGACAACGTCAATTCTTCGAATTGGATGCAGTGGCTTAACGACGGCGAGTATACCTCCACCGACAACAATCGGTTCTTGGTAGATGACTTTCATAGCGCCCTGTCAGCAGCGAGCTCGGGTATCGGCTTGGCAATTGCCCGCTGGAGCTTGGTCAAAGATTTGATCCAATCAGGCGAATTGATTGCGCCTTATCAGGCAATTCTGACAAACAAGCACTATTGGCTAGTTTCGGTAAAGGGAATGGAGCACAGGGCAAGCTACAAACTATTTTCAAGTTGGGTCAATAACGAGGTGTTCGGAAAAAAATCCCTATCTGCGAACACGAAAGATCAACTGTAACAACATTATTTTCACTCAAGAGACAACAAAATTGACACCAGATAGCGACCTACCTGTCATTTTCATCCATAATTACTTTTTTAATCTCCAATACAAATATCAGTATGAATACGCTAACTAAAATCTTAGCCTCTACCCTCTTCCTTCTAGTGGCCCTTACAGGATGTAGTGAAAGTGAAATACCTAAAGAAGGGGAAAAATACACTGTTGTCGCAACGCCAACTGAAGGCATTGCCGACGTTGTTGAAGTGTTTTCCCTCGGATGTGGCCACTGCCGTAACATGGAGTTGATGCTACCTGAAATCAAAAAACTGGCTGACGTTGATATCGACCAAGTACACGTCACGTTTAACGAAAGTGCCCAGTACGCTGCTTATCTTTACTACACTGCCGCTATCCAGAGCAACGGTAAGCCAGCAGCTGAGTTAAAGGAAGCACTCTTTGCTTTTGTCCAAGATCAAGCTGCTGATTTAGATGAAGAGAGTCGCAAGAACAAGTTGGATGAAATATTCAGCCAATATGATCTTGTGAGCCCATTTGATCTAAGCGATGAGCAAAAAGAGCAAGTTTACCAGCAAATGACCAATGCCAATCAACTTGAGCAGAACGCAAAAATCACGGGTGTGCCAGCTTTCTTGGTAAAAGGTAAATATCTGGTAGAAAATGGTGCACACGACAGCTTGGAAGATTTAGCAAACACCATCCGTTTCCTATCCGAAAAGCAATAAACAGACACAAAAGGGCTAGCGAATCCGTTAGCCCTTTAATTTCGAACTCGGCCTATTCTCTTCAATACATCCCCCTTCCTTAAAACAACCACCCACCAATTAACCTCGTAATCAACCTAGTGAGACCGTTTTAGGGCCCTTCAATCATCAGCCTTTCTAACTGGTTACTCCACCTACGCGATTCGCTCTACAGATAATCCAATCACCACTATACTCCTTTCGCAAACCTCTATAAGCAGAATACAGTCATCTTTCATACCTTAAACTGCTCTTATTTCGGCTGATTAATCACCTTATTCAATGGCAAAAAATTCTAAAGCTCAATTCCTGAAAAAATAGCTTTATCCACTGAGCGTGTATTTACATTCATTCCATACGAACACACCAGAACCAGTGTAACAAATGTAAAAATTCAAAAAACAAACCACTAAGTTTCAATAACTTAACCATAAATATTTCTTTAATCCCGCCTCCTTAAGATCATTTCACTATTACTACACGGAACTAAGTAATAAAACATAAAACAAGCACTTACGAGGTGCTACACACAATAAAATTAGGAATTATGAAATGAACAAAAAGCTAATTGCCCTAGCAGTAGCAGCCGCGGCAGCATCATCTTCTGTACATGCATTGGAAGTTTATAATGATGGTACTAACACCTTCTCTGTAGGTGGTCGTTTGGCGGCAAGTGCTCGTTTCTCTGATGGTGACTCTGATCTTCGTAACCAATCATCACGTATTAACTTTGGCTATACTCATGCGTTAGAAAGTGGCTGGGATATCGGTACTCGTGCCGAATGGGCATACGATGCGCTGGCAAACAGCTCGGAAGGTAGCCATATTTCAAACCGTCTTGGCTACATCACCGCTGATAACGAAGATTTTGGTAACTTCACTCTTGGTAAAGCATGGTCAGTTCACTACGACGTAACCGGTAAGACTGATATTTTCTGGGTTTACGGTGGTGACACGGCGGGTAACTACGATGGTATCTCTGGCGATGGTGGTGTACATGGTACCGGTCGTGCGGATGATGTAATCCAATACCGCAATAACTTCTACGGTGTTCAAGTTGGTCTTCAATACCAATTCCAGGATTCAAATCTAGATCGCAACGAGGCGGGTAATGTGGTTGGCGGTTACGATCGCGATTACGGCTATCAGGCAATGGCGGGTTATGACTTCGATACCGGTATGGGTATCCTTGGCGTAAGCGGTGTATATGGTGAAACGAAATTTGACGATCGTGCAGACGCCAAAGTTGCTAACGCAGTTGTTTCTTATGAAAACGACGCACTATTCCTAGCGGCAAACTACGGTCAGTTCCGTAACCATCAAAAAGCTTCTGGCGATGTATTTGCCGATGCTAAAACAGCTGGTGGTAGCAACGATACCATTAAAGAAGCAACGGGGCTTGAACTTGCCGCAACTTATGACATCAACCAATTCCAACTTCTAGCTGGCTATAACCAACTTGAAGATGATAATTCCTCTGCTAAGCATGCTTATGCCACTTTAGGTGTAGCTTACTTCACAGGTCCAGTAATTCTTGCCGCTGAATACCAAATTGATGCAAACAGCAAAAATGCATTTGGCTCTGACGCAGGCCTAGATGACGAACTAGCACTACTTGTTCGCTACAACTTTTAATCGCTCAACTCTGTTTCGCTAAATTGTGTTCATTGTGTCGAATTGATTTGACGAGTTATTTTTTTACGGGCACCAGGAAGGTGCCCTTTTTTTACTGCACAGCAAAAGAAAAATACGTTTTAGGGTGCGGCTCATCAATCAATGTGAAATGCCACCACTCTTCTTTTAACGGTTTAAAGCCATTCTTAAGCATCATTGCTTGCAATAGCATTCTATTAGCTCTTTGCTGAGCAGTGCTTTTAGGCGAACTGGGCCAAGAGGCTTTTCCAAAGTAATCCCAGCCGGTTCCCATATCCAGCTCTTCGCCACTAGCAAGATCAATCAAAGTAAGATCAACCGTACTTCCCCTTGAGTGACCAGATTTTGCGGCAATATAACCATCGCGGAATAAATTTTTCTTCTTAACCGTTGGGTAGTATTTCTCCTTCATACGCGTATCGGATAAATCTTCAGCCCAACGAACAAAATGGTCGACGGCAGGCTGCGGGCGATACGCATCAAACACTTTCAACCCAAGACCAAAAACACTTAACTCTTGCTGCACCTCAGCCAGCGCTTCTGCTGTTTTCAGGGTGCTTATCGCCTTTGCGGCTGTGTAACCATTAATTCGTTCACCAACAAAATTATCGCTACTGAAATACCGGATATCGACCACAATGGTTGAATTGACTTGCTGAATATCAACAAAACCTTCAGGCAAAGACTTAGCAACTGAATGCGAACCAGTAAGTGCCACTAGCACCAGAGAAAAAATGAAAACAAAAGGCGACCTGTTGGACATATACTGACCCCATTCAAAAGATACTGCTGCCACTACAACTGTAGTGGAGTACCCACCTTATGTTTTTTGCCGTCAGATTTTTTAGAGCAAGCCATAATTTTAATGTAATACCAGATTTTGTTTCATTGTATTTGATGGCTAATGTTAGCTTTAAAATCAACATACTACGAATTTTGATTTATGGTGAAATTAACTCCCGTCGAGCGTTCCGATCACATTTCACCAACCTTGTTTACAACCAATCCATCTATAAAAACGACTGGTATTAACGATTGGTTACAAAGGCCACTAATCGGCTTGTCAAGACTTGAAGATCAGCTGGGTTAGTGGTTTGATCTGCGCCTTGCTGAGTTTCACCTTTAATGCTCAACAGGGTGAATAAGCTATATATAGAATTGTATATTTCAGTTCATAGCAAGCAGCAACACAACAAAATAACAGTAAGGTGCATTCATAATGGCGAAATCCCCAACCGCTTCGGAAGTCTCTCAAGCCGTCGATATCGAGTACCAATCCACTTCAATGGAGATTTGGGACACTAAGTATCGTTTGAAATCAAAGCACGGAGAAGCTATTGATGTCACGCTTGACGATACTTTCAAACGCGTTGCCCGCGCATTGGCAGATCTAGAAAAAGATGACGCTAAAGATCATTGGTATAACGAGTTTCTTTGGGCACTCCGTAACGGGGCTATTCCTGCTGGGCGTATCACGTCAAATGCAGGCGCATTCGAACACAAACCTGCAACGTCTACCATTAACTGTACCGTATCAGGCACCATTGAAGACTCTATGGACGATATTCTGGGTAAAGTGCATGAAGCCGGCCTAACCCTGAAAGCGGGTTGTGGTATCGGTTACGACTTTTCTACCCTGCGTCCACGCGGTGCTTTTGTCTCTGGCGCTGGCGCATACACATCTGGCCCGCTTTCTTTCATGGATATCTATGACAAGATGTGTTTCACCGTCTCTTCTGCCGGAGGCCGGCGCGGTGCACAAATGGGTACCATGGATATCCGCCACCCGGATGTTATCGAATTTATTCGTGCCAAGCGTGAAGATGGTCGCTTACGTCAATTCAACCTATCACTGCTGATTAATGAAGACTTCATTGAAGCCGTTAAGAATGATGCACCTTGGCAACTTATTTTCCCAATTACAGCGAAAGAAGCGAAACAGGATAAGCTAGATCTTGAGAACGATGACACTATCCTGTGGGCTGACTGGCCAAGCAAAGAAAACTTGGTTGAAGACGCAGAAGGCCGTGTAGCATGTAAAATCTACCGCACACTTCCTGCCCGTAACCTGTGGAATGTCATTATGACCTCCACGTATGACTATGCTGAACCCGGCTTTATTCTTATCGATAAAGTGAACCAGATGAACAACAACTGGTTCTGTGAAGAGATCCGAGCGACAAACCCATGTGGTGAGCAACCACTACCGCCTTATGGTGCTTGCTTACTGGGATCAGTAAACTTAACTAAGTTTGTCCGCGAACCTTTCACTGATAATGCGCACTTTGACTGGGATGGCTACCGTAAGGTTGTCGCTATCTTTACC
Organism: Photobacterium sp. DNB22_13_2; assembly: GCF_052873915.1. Lineage (NCBI taxonomy): Bacteria > Pseudomonadati > Pseudomonadota > Gammaproteobacteria > Vibrionales > Vibrionaceae > Photobacterium > Photobacterium sp. DNB22_13_2. The sequence goes on along the minus strand of NZ_JBNNXU010000016.1, from coordinate 56,267 downwards.
CGCATGCTCGATAACGTGGTAGAAATCAACCAGCTTCCACTTGAGAAGCAGCGCCATGAGATCACCAACAAACGTCGTCACGGTATGGGCTTCTTGGGTCTGGGATCAACCACAACTATGCTCAAGCACAAGTACGGAAGTTCAGCCTCTGTTGCTTTTACCGAGCAGGTAGCGCAAGAAATGGCGATCACGGGTTGGAAAGAAGGCCTGAAGCTCGCCAAAGAAAAAGGTGTGGCACCGGTGATGGAGGAAGAGTTCGAAATCACTGCCAAAATGCTACGCCTACGACCTGAGATGGCAAATGACGGGATTAAGGTTGGCGACAAGGTGAAAGGTAAAGTCCTTCATGCTAAATACAGCCGTTACATGCAGCAGGTCGGTGAAATAGAGCCTAAGCTGGTTGACGATCTCGCTAAGCATGGCTGCCGATTCACCCACCACAGCTCAATTGCACCGACAGGTACTATCTCACTGTCTTTAGCCAACAACGCCAGCAACGGTATTGAACCAAGCTTTGCGCATCACTATACCCGTAACGTGATTGTTCCGGGCAAGAAGACCAAAGAAAGTGTCGACGTTTACAGCTTCGAATTGTTGGCGTACCGCAAGCTGGTCAACAAAAAAGCCGTGCCCTACACGACCGATGAAGCCTGCCAGCTACCTGAGTACTTCATTACGGCTGATGACATCACGCCAAGCCAGCACGTAGAAGTACAGGCTGCCGCACAGCGCTGGATTGACTCTTCTATCTCGAAGACGGCAAATGTACCAACCGACTTCCCGTTTGAAGACTTCAAAGACATCTACATGGATGCCTATGACAAGGGACTAAAAGGTTGTACGACCTTCCGCTTCAATCCAGAAGTCTTCCAAGGCGTATTAGTGAAAGAGAAAGATCTCGAAAACACCACCTATGTTTTCACCCTTGAAGATGGCTCGACGTTTGAGGCCAAGGGTAATGAACAAATCGAATACGATGGCGAAACTCACTCAGCAGCAAACCTTTATGATGCCTTGAAAGAAGGCTACTACGGTAAATTTTAAGGTATAGGTTAAAAACACATGACAAAGAAAATCGACGGCAAAATTGTTGCCTTCAAAGTGAAAAGTAAAGAACAAGAAACAGTCCAAGCTGCTCCAGCTGTACCTGAATATGAAGTACAGCACATGCATGAAGACATGCCGCGTCCAGATAAGCTGCTTGGCACCACCTACAAGTTGAAAACACCAGAGCATATCTCTGAGCATTCACTGTTTATCACAGTGAATGACGTTGTACTGAATGAAGGAACCGAGCATGAAGTTCGTCGCCCATTCGAAGTGTTCATCAACTCTAAGAGCCTTGAGCACTTCCAGTGGATTGTTGCGCTCACCCGCATCATGTCAGCAGTATTCCGTAAAGGCGGCGACTGCACATTCTTGGTTGAAGAGCTACGTTCTGTATTTGACCCTCGCGGTGGTTACTGGAACAAAGGCAAGTATGTCCCTTCACTGATTGCTGAAATCGGCAATGTGATCGAACAACACCTGACTGAAATTGGCATGCTAGGCAAACCAGAAGTTGATGAGCACCAGCAGGCCTTCCTTGATGCTAAGAAAGCGGAGCTTGAAGGCAAAAAAGAAGATAAGGCTGTAGAAGAGTCTGGTAGCTTCCCGCCAAGCGCGACACTTTGTTATAAGTGCCACAACAAGTCAGTGATCATCAAAGATGGTTGCCAGACATGCTTAAACTGCGGCGACTCTAAATGTGGCTAACAAATAGTTAGTCGTCATGACAAAAAACTGCCAAATGGCAGTTTTTTTATACCCGTATATTCTTAAAAAAGAAATTATGTATTTATAAAAAACATATTCAGTTCAATAAGAATAATCATATGTAAAAAACTAAACCAAAAAAACAAAAAACAAAAACCAATCAATAAAAAAACACCTTTTTTCATATAGTTAAAACAATCCTCACCCACTTATTTGTTCATGTTATTCATGGTTATCTGAATTTAGAAAGCAAGACAAGCTGTAAAATCTATCATTATTACATTAAAAGCTGACACAAGAGATAAGGGCAAAAAAATTCAGCCTTGATGTCAAATTTAGGGAATATTTTTGGACCAATCACAAAGTGCTAGATAAACATCTAGCACCATGGTTGCGTTAATCAATCTTATAGCTAGATCTAATAAATAAAAAATAGGTAAGCATATGATTTATAAAAATAAAAAGTTAGCCTTGGCCTCTATGCTGGGGCTACTCTCAACACCAATATGGGCTAGCGGGTTTCTACTTCCTCCAGCAGTTACAGGAAACTTAATCGCGATAGAAACCGATTGTGAGTGCATATTAGAAATTACGCCAAATAAGAAAATTTCCAAGTTGCTTGAAGAGTATGACATCCTTAAAGCCATCAATAACCATGAATACGGATATGCTTATTACAAAGACATAACCTTCTCTAATAGAGGCATAGTAACCTTAAAAGATGGTTCTGTTATTTTCCCTGTCGGTGCATTTGAAGACGATGAAAATGATGATAATAATGGTGACCCTGATACGGATAAAGAATTTTTACTCAAACTAGATTCATATGGCAATTTAACAGTACTCTTTGACAGTGATGATGTCGACCAACCGCCATACCCTGCTGATGCTATCGATTTTGATTTTGAAGGGGTTGTGCTAGGTTTTGACGGTAATCTTTACTTAGGCGTCGACGGCCAATCTAACAATGAAGAAAATCAGACTAATTTCCTTGATGATATTTATCGGATTAATCCCTACTCTGGCTATTCCTCTGTTTTTGCAACCAAAGCTGAATTTGATGCCTTAGGTAAAGATTTCGACTTTGATATTCAGCCTGCGATTACTGCTGATGATAGATATATCTATGTCGCTTCTGATGATACCCCTAATGCTGTTTTCAGAAAAGCTTACAAAAATGGTAGAGCAGAAATATTTGCCGTTGGTCCAAATGTTAACCCACACTCACTAGAGAAGGAGTTCTTCATTTGGTTAGAGAATAACGATTACAATCCATATCTATCGAATAAAAAGTACTACCCGAAAGATAAAGATGCACCATTTAAGCCTACGAACATTTCAGGGAAATTTACTATTACCCTAAGTCACGGAGACTATGACCAGACAACATACCCTATCCCATGGGATGCCAAGCCTAACATTGTTGCTAAAGCAATTTCTAAGGCCATAGGAAAAAAAGTAGCAGTCATGGGACGTGGGACACCAGGGCAACCGTGGACATTTGACTTACCGGACGGGTATGACATCGATGGCATCAATGATGATTATATTTATGGTGCGTCGATCCAAAATGAACGAGATGATGACGGCGGTAGAGAAGCTAATGAAGCAAATAGCCACATCGAAGCGCTTGCGATTGACGCCAAATACGGCACCCTCAAGGATATTGAAATAACAGCTCGTATTGCTGATGATGATGAAACAATTAGTGATGAATTTGATTTAGAGGTGGGTGAAAGTGCTGCTTCAGTTAAAACAAAAATAATCGAAAATTCACTGCTCAGTCAATACGATGTTGATGTCACTGGGCATGGCACACTTAAATCACCTTGGATTTTTAAATTTAAAGGAGATTTTAATCGTACGGAAATTGAGTTTAATTTTAATGGGTACGAATATATACAAGAGGAAGATGTCAGGACAGGTACAATTCAAGATGCACGCGCCTTTGACGACCCAGATGGCTTTATGACAAGAAAGCATGATGCGTACATTACCCTTGAAGACGATTCAAGTGCGCATTTCTTATATAATATTGACCCTCGCGGCAAAGTGTCGACTCTCGTCACCGAATGGGAGTTCATTCTGGCTAACAAAGGGCCTGTCGACATCGAAGGTGGTTTGGCATACGATAATAAAGGCTACCTATATGTAAGTAATCACAATGATAATGACAATGATAAAGGTGGAAATATCTTCAAGCTTTCCCCTGCTGGTCACCTTTCAATATGGATAGATGCAGAGGATATCACCAAAATCACCTATGGCGACGAAGAGGATGTGGCTGTTGAAGGCGTTGCTTTTGCCCAGTCCTCTGGCTTCAAAAGTTCATATTCTTCACCTTGGAAGTATTAGCAACGAGCTCTACCACACAACATAATGACTCATTACACAGATAAAGAAAGCTACCACTGGTAGCTTTCTTTTTGGCTAGCTATAAATGTTAGTAACGCCGAAACAGTACTAATATTTATAAACCGTCTAACTCAGCCAGTTCAGATTTCAGCTTTGATATTTTTTTATTTTTCTCATCAATTTTACGTTGATACTTTTCAATTTTATCAACTCTATTATCTCGTTTTGCTTTATCAAGATCTTCGTTATAATTTTCTATATCTTCCAAAGCATCATCAATATTTTTTTGTATCTCTTCTTGTAACCCTTCATTTGTGCAGTATTTTTTGGCGTGATAAAGCGCTTTTTTTAACCCATTGATCTTATACTCGTTGTTTTCAGATTGGGCGACTGATAATTTATGCTCTATTTCGCAAAATTTCCTTTCACACCCTTTCAAACTACCACAACCTGCAGCTAATACACTTGTTGAAAAGCCTAAAAGAACACTAATACTCAATGCGTAGAGAGACTTCACTGAAATTACTCCTCATATTCTAATTATTTGTCTTACAATTCTATCAACATACGGCGCACTGAATGTGAACAACCTCTCACTTTTGCTTTATCTTTCATTCTCTACGTACAGCCCAGCTTAGTTTTAATTTACACACAGCCCTTAACACATTCACCGTGGATATATTAAAACCACGAACAATCCCCAAAATGTACAAAAATAGATATCATCATTAATTAAATTAATATATCTGAACGTTAAATCCATCTTAATTCTATCGATGGAGTCAACTCTTCTAAAAGTATCTTCATAGAAACAATTAATAGAATTGTCGTTAAAGGACATTCACAACACATAAAACCACTACCACTGGTCGAACCATTATATTTAAACCAACCACAATCAATTTTATTTTTGGTAGCAGATCACAACATCACTAAATAATATTTACAAAAATCAACACACAGCCAAATAGCGCTTCCATTGATGAATGGAAACGTATAAAAATATCCTTGTAAACATCTGATAAAGTTTATTAATTTTCATTTTTAACTGTGAGAATGATGAATTCAGCCACTTTTTCAAAAGGACTTCCAATGAGAAAAATCCCTTTGGTAGGCATTATCGCCTCCTTATTATCTCCCCATGTTTTCGCGACCGAGTATGACTGCACTGGACTACAAGTATGGAATAGTGACACAGCTTATAATGGCGGTGCCAATGTACAACATTTAGATCATGCCTACCTCGCCAATTGGTGGTCACGAGGTAGTGCACCCGATGAGTTCTCCGGTCAATATCAAGAATGGAGCTTACTCGGACAATGTGAAACCGGTGAGCCGCAGTCTCCAGTCATTGACATTACTTCCCCTCAAGACGGCGGCCAATTTGTTTTAGATAAGCCCATTTTACTGGCAGCCCAAGTAAGTAGTAAAAACTCGGAAATCAAAGAAGTTGAGTTTTTGGTAAATGGTGAGTCTATCGCCACTATCAAGCAAGAACCCTTCTTGACCCAATGGACACCGGCCCTACTCGGCCAAACAGGTATTACCGTAACAGCGACCAATATAGACAACATGACTGAATCCAGTCTGGCGAATATCACCATTGTCGACAGCGATGTTACTCTGCCACCTGAAGTGAGCCTAACCTCGCCAGGTTCTGGCAGCACATTTGACGAAGGTGATATCGTGACACTCTCTGCTGATGCCAGCAGCGAGCACGGCAACATCGAGCGAGTTGAGTTTTATCTCAACGATACCCTTGTCGGTAATGACACCAGCACACCCTTCGAGCACCGCTGGACATCAACCACAGGTAACCACGCAGTCTATGCAAAGGCAATTGACAACAACCAGCAGAGCACCAAAACAGAATCGGTCAGCTTTACCGTCAACGGCAAACAACCGGGCGGCAGCTGTAAAGATCTCCCAAGCTATGCTGAAGGCGAAAGCTACACCCAAGGCCAACTCGTTACCAATAATGACAGCCAATATAGTTGCCAGATTCCAGGCTGGTGTGGTGGTGCAGCCTGGGCCTACGAACCGGGCATTGGCTCACACTGGGAAGATGCTTGGAAACTTGAAGGGGACTGTGGCACGGCACCTGAGATCAGCTTTACCTCTCCAGCAACCGGTGAAACTCTGTTAGCTGGCATGCCGACCGATCTCGTCGTGAAAACAACCGCTGGTGACTTTGATATTACAAAAGTTCAGTTCTTTGCCAACAGCCAATTGATTGGTAATGGCGTTGTCGATGGCACTGATTATCAGCTCGAATGGACCCCGATCAATACGGGCAGTATCACATTAAAAGCCGTCGCTACCGATGAAGACAATGCTGAGGGTGAGACTTCACAGCAAGTGACAGTGACCGATCAGGCTCTGGTCATTGATCTTACCAAGCCAACCGCAGGTTCACGCTTTAGCATTGGTACACCAGTTGAAATGACGGCAGACGCAAAATCATTCCAATCAGGCATCGACCGCGTTGAGTTTTTGGTGAATGGTAAGGTGATTGCCACTGATCAACAGGCTCCTTACGCAGCTTCGTGGGTCTCTGAAGCAGCCGGTGATTACCAAGTGCAGGCCAAAGCCATTGATGGTAGCGGTAATGAGGAACTTTCTAGTGCTGTACCGTTCAGCGTCACATTGTCGACGGAGAACACACACAAGCTGGTTGGCTATTGGCATAACTTCGTGAACGGGTCAGTTTGCCCGATGAACCTAAGTGATATCCCAGCAGAATGGGATATCATCGACATCGCCTTTGCCGATACAAACCACTCTGCGCCAGGTACCAACTACTTCAACTTATTCTCCGGTGACGGTGGTTGCTCTGCCATTGATGAAGCCCGTTTCAAACAAGACATTCAAATGTTGCAAGCAGATGGACGTAAAATCGTCCTGTCTCTGGGTGGCGCAGAAGGAACAATCATTTTGAACGATGATGCATCAGAAAAAGCCTTCGTGAACAGCCTGACGGCAATCGTTCAAGAATGGGGCTTTGATGGCTTGGACGTTGACTACGAAAGTGGCTCAGGTCTCGTAAATGGCTCAGAAATTCAAAAGCGCTTACCTCGCGCATTACGTAGCATCCAAGATAAACTGGGCCGAGATTTATACCTCACCATGGCCCCAGAGCATCCGTATGTTCAGGGCGGCTACGTCAGCATTGCTAACGGGAGTGTATGGGGAGCGTACTTACCAGTGATCGACGAGACGCGTGATATGCTTGATTTGCTTCATGTTCAGCTCTATAACAATGGTGGATTAGAACACCCATACGGCGGAACAGCCCCTGCAGGCTCTGTTGATATGATGGTTGCCGCCCAGAAGATGCTGATAGAAGGCTTCCAAACGGCCTATGGCAATGGCCCGAGCTTCGAAGCATTGCGAGATGATCAAGTATCCATTGGCTTACCGTCGGGTGCCAAAGCGGCAGGTAGCGGCCAAGCCACCATTGAAGATACCAATAAAGCACTTGATTGTTTGGTGCTAGGAACAAGCTGCAGCACTGTTGTTCCTTCAAAGCGTTACGACAACTTTGGTGGCGTGATGTTCTGGTCAATCAACTGGGACGAATACTATAAGCGCACCTACTCACAAGGTGTCGGTGCTAAGTTAAGCGAGTTGAATCAACGCTAACGTTCAATTGGTGAAAAACAACGGCTTTTAGCCGGGCTGAAAATTATTCGTGACCTGATTTAACTCAGGTCACGTTTATGACTTCAACTCCCGTCTAACACTCATTTGGACAAAAATAAGATAGTTTTACCGCTTACTATGCAGATAGTATAACTAGTCCAACATCTTGTTGAAGGTTTAGGGGGAACAGCCTGTTTCCCTAATTTAATCAACAGTCTATGAGCATAGAGGCATCATATTTCGTGGCAAAGACATTTGGAATCTCTACCTTCGTCGTCACTCTGCACAGAAAGCTAAAATTACGTTAGCAACCATATTAACGATTACAGTTCGGACAATTGATCAGAGAACCAAATTTTACGCTGAAAGCGAGGATTCTTCGATGACATGTCAATTTTGTAAGGGTTAGTCTCTTCAGAGCGCTGTGGTATGTTCAGGATCTTGCACAACTCTTGAGCCAAAAATTTCTCAATTTTCAGGACAACCATTTTTTTGCGCAAACGACCTTGCTCATCACGGTTCAGAATAGTTGGCATTGTATTCAGTGTCAGAATCTCACCTAGCGCAGGGTTAAACATACGCTCACGACCTTCAGTACTTGCGTAGAAGTGTGAGACGGTAAATACCATGTGCTCAGGTTTTAACTGCTGAAGGAACTGACAGGATTTTACTACTGTTGAACCGGTACGCACCATATCGTCAAATAACACAATGCTAGGGTTGTTCAGGCCTTCGAATGTGTCTTCACTTTCTTTGTGGAGAGTAATTTCTACCTTACGTTCGGCAGTACGTTCTTTGTCTAACATGATGAACTTAGCCTTGGTTAAACCAAGTGTGTTATACATCTCTTTTACGAAGTCGCGAGCACCTTTGTCTGGCGCACAGAGAACAAGCCCTTCACCGTCTGGTCCGTAACTCAATATATTTGAATTCAACAAGTAGTGAGCGTAAATTTTGTAAGGAATGAGGTTGTAGAAACGGCCACTGAATACTTCGCTAAACATCTTCTGAACGGAAACAGAATGGTTATGCACCGTCACGACATCATCAACGCCAGCAAGCTTTAGCATCTGTGCATAAAGCTTAGAAGTAAAGGGTTGGCCATCAAACTTCTTAATGTCGGCTACATCTCTCTCAACAAGGGGATCACCCAAATCTGCACGAGGGCCACGGTCTTGAGCTGAAAAAAATAGATCAGGCTCAACCAATACCACACGGCTAGCACCATTTTCTTTAGCTGCTCGCGCGATGATAAGGTTGTGCATGGCCAATTCCTGGCGGCTTGTAACCAGATTACCGGTACTGACAATAACAACAATCTTGCCTTCTAAGCTATTGCCGATATTCTCCATGTCATTTTCATCAGAGATAAAGCGTGGGCAAAACTCAGAGTTCATGAAGTGCTTCATGCTGATTACATCGGAGATATCTTCATCCTGCCCCATTGCATATGCGACATCGATCGCAAAAGGGTTGTCGGAAGAGTTACTGACAATCACTACATCATCTGACTGTGCATTCTGGCTGCGCATGGCATTCCTTATCAATAAGAAAGAGAGTTGGTTGCGTGTATTCTATTACAGAATGTACAAAACGACAGAACCAAACATCAGTCCTCTCATCAAACCCCTCAGAATTGCAGATGGTTCATGATTTATTGGAATAAAAAACCTGAGTCTTAACCCCGCCTTAACCACTTCCCTGCTAAATATGGTCGTAATTATGCTTCTACGACAAGGTCTCATCATGTATCTAGCCAACTCGTTAAAACTGCCTCTGTGTCTACTTCTCTCTAGCACTTTATTACTGGGCTGTGGTGAACAAGCCATAAACCAAAGGCCAGCACCGGGGCCACTTCATGTTGACGTAATAGATTTAACACCTACGACATTGCGATTAACTACCGAGTTGCCAGGGCGTATTACAGCCTTTAAACAGGCAGAAGTAAGACCACAGGTGACGGGTATTCTCAAAAGCCGTTTATACAATGAGGGCTCTCAGGTAGAAGCTGGTGATGTACTTTATGAACTTGACCCAACCACCTATCAATCAAATGTTAATAGCGCACAGGCTCAATTAGCAAAAGCGTTGACGAGTGAAGATACCGCTCAAAAAACGGCAATTAGATATCAGGAGCTATTAAGAAAAAAACTGACCAGTCAGCAAGATTTTGACGATGCCGATGCCGTTTACAAAGAAGCCCAAGCTGAAGTCGCGATCCGCCAAGCAGAATTAGATTATGCAAATGTTGAACTGTCTTATACCAAAATCAAAGCCCCTATCTCAGGTCAGGCGGGACTCTCTTTGGTATCTGAGGGGTCTTTATTGACCGCAGAACAATCTTCTTACCTAACGACGATTGTACAAACCTCGAACGTCTATGTAGATATGCAACAATCTTCGCTAGCGATCACTAAAATCAGAAAAGAGTTTGCTACCTTTACGGAAAAAAATGCTGAGATCCCAGTGTCGATCACGCTAGAAGACGGTAGTGCTTATGATGAAGTGGGTCATTTAGAGTTTTCAGACACGCTAGTTTCAGACTCGACAGGTACAGTAACGCTGCGAGCCATTATTCCAAACCCGAGCAACCTATTATTAGGTGGTATGTACGTACGTGCTCATATCTCTATGCCTGAAGCTCGAGACTACCTCGTTGTACCGCAATCGGCCGTGGTAAGAAGCCAGTCTGGAGAACCTTCAGTCTTTGTGGTTAGTCAAAATAATAAAACGGTGAAAAAGCCTGTGGTTCTCGGCAATGAAATTGGTAACGGTTGGGTGGTCAAAGAAGGGCTTGTCAGTGGTGAGCAAGTCGTCATCACCAATATCATCAACATGAAAAATGATATTGCTGTTGTTGTCGATAGCGGCACAGACAGTGCCGTTCCTGCTTTGGCAAGTGAGGAATAAACCATGTCCTTATCGAATTTTTTTATTAACAGACCCATTTTTGCTTGGGTGATCTCGATTGTCATTATGCTTGCGGGTATTGCTGCAATCGTCTCTTTGCCTGTCGCGCAATACCCAACGATTGCGCCACCAGCAGTGACTATTTCAACGTCATACCCTGGCGCTTCAGCAAAAACAATTGAAGACAGCGTAACTCAGGTCATCGAACAAGGCATGACAGGGTTGGATAACCTGCTTTACATGGCGTCTAAAAGTGACTCTTCTGGTAGTGCAAGTGTTACCTTAACGTTTAGTGCAGACACCGATCCCGATATTGCTCAGGTGCAAGTACAGAATAGCTTGCAACAAGTAAGTAATCGCCTGCCGACAGCGGTACAAAATCAGGGTACCTCTGTGACCAAGAGTACATCAGGTTTTATGTCGGTGACCAACCTATATTCTCCTGACGGCAGCATGAGTGCGGGAGACATTCAAGATTACGCAAACTCAAGCATCAAAGATATCTTAAGCCGTGTGAACGGCGTGGGAGAAGTGACCATTTTCGGCCCATCTTATGCGATGCGTATCTGGTTAGACCCTGCAAAATTAAATAGCTATAGCCTCACGCCTGTTGACGTTTCTAATGCGGTATCGGTTCAAAACAGCCAAGTTACCGTTGGACAATTGGGCGGAACGCCAGCCGTTGATTCTCAGTTAATTAATGCCAGTATCACAGCGCAAAGCCTATTAACCAGCGTTGAAGAGTTCGAGAATATCTTAATTAAAGTCGATAGTGACGGCTCTCAAGTTAAGCTCAAAGACGTAGCCCGTGTAGAGTTAGCCAGTGAAGAATCTTCATCCATTCCTGCCTACATGGGTAAGGACTCTTCAGGTATTGCCATCACCCTCGCCACAGGCGCGAATTCGTTAGACACACAAAATGCGGTTGATGCAAAACTGGAACAACTTTCAAAAGGGTTCCCGGATGGACTAGAACTGGTTAAAACAACCGATAACAACTTGTTTATCCGTTTATCCATCAGTGAAGTGGTCAAAACCCTCTTTGAAGCGGTTGGGCTTGTATTTATCGTGATGTTGCTGTTTTTGCAAAACTTACGAGCAACCTTGATTCCGACGATCGCCGTTCCAGTTGTACTGCTCGGTACTTTTGGGGTTATGGCAGTACTTGGTTTTTCTATTAATATACTCACCATGTTCGGTTTGGTGCTGGCAATTGGTCTACTGGTTGATGATGCCATCGTAGTTGTGGAAAACGTTGAGCGTTTGATGCATGAAGAGAACCTTTCACCTCTTGAAGCCACAAAGAAGTCAATGGTGCAAATTACCAGTGCTTTAATTGGTATCACTACAGTATTGTCAGTTGTATTTATACCTATGGCCTTTATGTCAGGCTCAACGGGCGTTATTTATCAGCAGTTTTCATTGACTATTGTATCGGCGATGGTGCTATCCGTTATCGTTGCATTGATTCTCACGCCAGTACTGTGTGCAACACTATTAAAGCCTGTCGATAAAGAGTCTAACATTAAGTTTTTTGTTCATTTTAATAGGATGTTTGACAAGCTATCAGATAAGTACCGTTATTCCGTTAAACACGCTTTACAGCGTCCATTGCGCTTCGTATTTATCTACCTAATGCTGTTTGCAGGTACTGCTTACCTGTACAACATGCTGCCAAGTTCATTTTTGCCAAATGAAGACCAAGGTGACTTCATGGTTATGGTCACCACACCAACGGGGACCACATTACAAAAGACACAAGAAGTGATGTTGGATATCAAAGATTATTTTGAAGAGAACGAATCACACACTGTCGACCACGTGTTTACCGTGTCTGGGTTCAACTTTTCAGGCTCAGGACAAAATGCAGCAATGGCATTCATTGGCTTGAAAGATTGGTCAGAAAGGACGGAACCTGGAACCGATGTGGATTCCATTATCGGCCGTGTTATGGGCAATTTTTCAAACTACAAACACGCACAGATCTTTGCTTTTAGTAGCCCAGCAATTCGAGAGCTTGGTACTTCAACAGGCTTTGATTTTTACCTAGAAGACGTCGGTGCAGTGGGCCATGACAAGCTCATTGAAATCAGAAACCAACTATTAGGCGCAGCGGCACAAAGTCCAATATTGCAAAGAACACGACCAAACGGCCTTGAAGATACGGCGCAACTGTTCCTTGATGTCGACTATGAAAAAGCCAAAGTGCTCGGTTTAGAGATCGACGACATTAACCAGTCACTCTCGATTGCTTGGGCATCGTCATATGTAAATGACTTTATTGACCGTGGCCGCTCTAAGAAGGTTTACATTCAAGCCGATGCTGAATATCGGATGACACCAGAAGACCTGAACCTATGGTTTGTGCGTAATAACAACGGTGAGATGGTGCCAATCTCTGCTTTCAGTACTTATCATTGGGGTCAAGGCTCTCCTCAGCTACAGCGTTATAACGGTAACTCTGCTGTTGAAATTGTCGGTGAAGCCGCCTCTGGTTACAGTACTGGTGACGCGATGGATGAAATCGATAGATTAGCCGCAGAGATTTCAAACGATGTACAAGTGAGCTGGACGGGAATGTCCTATCAAGAGATCGAAGCAGGCAACCAAGCGCCAATTCTGTATGCGATCTCCATCTTAATGGTCTTCCTGTGCTTAGCCGCTTTGTATGAAAGCTGGAGCATTCCAATTGCGATTATTCTTGTTGTTCCACTTGGAATACTAGGCGCACTGGCTGCGATCATGTTGCGCGGGTTAGAGAACGATGTTTACTTCCAAGTCGGCGTTTTGACGACTATTGGTTTAACGGCTCGAAACGCGATATTGATTGTTGAATTTGCTAAAGAGCTATACGACAAAGGGATGAACATTATCGATGCAACAGTTCAAGCGTGTGAGATGCGTCTGCGCCCGATCATCATGACGTCACTAACGTTCGGGCTTGGTGTTTTACCTTTAGTACTCAGCACGGGGGCTGGTGCTAATGCACGTAATGCAATAGGTACCTCGGTCATGGGTGGCATGATGGCTGCGACACTACTGGTGCTTTACTTTGCGCCGCTGTTTTTTGTGTTGATCTGCAAACTGTTCAAGTCAGAAGACAAAGCAGAAATAGCAAATAACGCCGAACAACCAAACTGAGCAATAACAAAACGAAGTAGTAATAAAACCGAGTGCTAACAAAATGAAGATATGGTGAGCCTAGGAATGGCTCATCATTACTCGCTGAACACTTTCAAAGGATAGAAAATGACGAACAACCGTACATCTCGTATTGGAACATTATTATTGGCCATCGCTTTTGCCGCTGTGTTAGCCGTAACCGTGATGATCTTTGGGGCTCGTTTGGGTTTGTGGGATCCCATTGTTGGCTTTAGCTACATTCGAAACTACCTCAACCCTATCGGGCTCTCTTTACTCGCTTTAAGTACTCTCGGGCTCATCTACCAATGGGTTACTCGTAATCGCACTGGGGCGATCAAATCTCTAGTTGCTGCATTCATAGGGCTTGGCCTCATCGCGCCAATGATCCATGGCATGATACACCCCGTGAAACGTGGACCTGCAATTCATGACATTACAACCGATACCACAAACCCACCTGAATTTTTTGTGCTGGATGAGACGCGTGCAGGTGCCAAAAACTCTCTGATTTATGCAGGAGAGGAAGTCGCTGTAATACAGAAAAAATTGTACCCGCACATTCAACCTATTCAGTCGAACCTTTCTGCTGGAGATGCGTACGCAAAAGCCCTGGATGTTGCGCAGAACAAAGGTTGGGACATTGTTGCAGTGTCCCAAGAGGCATTATGCTTTGAAGCAACCGCTCAAACCACCTTCTTTGGCTTTATGGACGACGTGGTCGTTAAAGTCACCCCGATAAACAACGAAAGCCGCGTAGATATTCGTAGTGTGTCTCGAATCGGGCGCAGTGACAAAGGTGTCAATGCCACTAGAATTGTAGAGTTCACCGAAAGTTTTAACCAGTAAGCCGTTTTAGTCACGATACCGACATTTTTTAAAGGATGAAATAGATATGAACCTAAAAAGTATGACCAAATTCATTGTTACATCTAGCTTAATTGTTGCTCCTTCATTCCTCTTCGCAGCAGAGCCAAATGTACCTACAGAGCCGCCGTATATTGTCCTAAGTGATAACTTGGATGAACCAAACGGCTATGGATTCTGCATTGACACATATGGCCCAGGCCAATCAGAATTAATGCAAACCCACACTTGTAAACCTAAAGCCCCTGAAGGTTCCCCTCGCAACTATTCTGGGCATGATGTGAGATTTGAGTACGATAGTAAAACCAACAAAATTCAATCTTATGCGTTTGAGGGGCTGTGTATGCAGGGCCTTTTAGCGAAAGGTAAAAGCGAGCTGGCGTTACTCGAGTGTAGTGATGCAAAACACCAAGATTTTGTTTATAAAGAAGATCAAACCTTTAGGCTTAAAGCTGATACAAGCTACTGTTTGGCTGTTACATCGGAAACTCAAGAAGCAGGCCCGTGGGTGAAACGACCTCTTGAATTGGCTCAGTGTGACGAAGCAGAAGAGATCCTTATGAAGTGGACCGTTGTATCAATGTAAAGTAAATGCTTTATTAAGCGTCCTTAATTTTGAACAAAGCTAGAAAGCGTTGATCATTTAGCCTTAGGCTCCAAGATTAATCTTAAAGGTAGACCTCAATTAAAGCGGCTAATTCGGTGTTGCCCAAAACGTCGCTTCAAGCCCGTATCCTAAAGTCAGTCGCTGCAAATGGGGTCAGGTTTACCCTCATTATTCAGAACCTATACGATGCGGTGAGATTGGATTTAAACTCGCCCCAAAAAACACTAAGTTAAGCTGTTCTTAACCAGACATTACATAGGTTTGACTACCCTTAACATAAAGCCAGCATTACCATTCCTCCGCTCTATCTATCGCTCAACGATAGAGCCAAACCCAAAACTATAAAGAAATATTCCGTCAACCAGCCTGGCGGGGAGGAAATCATGCTCAATGAAGTAGCCGAACTATCACGGATACAGTTTGCCTCTACGGCACTGTTCCACTTTATCTTCGTACCCTTAACGATAGGGTTAGTCGTGTTGATCGCGGTAATGGAAACGATGTATGTCATTACTGATCAGCAAATATACAAAGACATGACAAAATTCTGGGGGAAGTTATTTGGTATTAACTTCGCTATCGGTGTCGCCACCGGCCTCACTATGGAATTTCAGTTCGGGACGAACTGGTCGTATTATTCCCACTATGTCGGGGATATATTCGGTGCACCACTTGCTATCGAAGCACTCGTTGCCTTTTTCTTGGAATCAACCCTTGTGGGTCTATTCTTCTTTGGTTGGGATCGCCTTTCAAAGCGCCAGCACTTAGCCATAACTTGGCTAACGGCCTTGGGCTCGAACTTCTCGGGGCTATGGATTTTGATGGCCAATGGCTGGATGCAAAACCCTGTGGGTGCCGAGTTCAACTTTGAAACCATGCGAATGGAAATGACCGATTTTGCCGCTGTGGTCTTTAACCCTGTAACCCAAGTGAAGTTCCTTCACACAGTTGCCGGCGGTTACACCACAGGTGCCATGTTTGTTATGGCCATCAGTGCCTACTACCTATTGAAGCGGAGAGATATCACCTTCGCTCGTCGCTCATTTGCGGTTGCGGCAGCGTTTGGTCTTAGCGCGATCCTAGGTACATTACTACTGGGTGATGAGTCAGGCTACGAGCTTGGTGATGTTCAACAAGTTAAACTTGCCGCTATCGAAGCCGAATGGCATACCGAAGAGGCCCCCGCGTCCTTCACCCTATTTGGGTTCCCCAACCAAGAAACCATGGAAACAGACTACGCCATTAAGCTCCCCTATGTCATGGGTATCATTGCAACCCGTTCGCTTGACGAACAAGTGATGGGTATTGATGATCTGATGAAAATGAGCGAGGCAAGGATCCGCAATGGTATGATTGCCTATGGTCTGCTGGAGAAACTGCGAAGCGATTACCATACTGAAGCCGACATCCAAGCCTTCGATGACGTCAAAAAAGACTTGGGCTACGGTTTGCTATTGAAGTCGTACACCAACTCTGTCGTTGACGCAACGGAAGCCCAAATTCAACAAGCAACCAAAGACACCATTCCACAAGTTGCCCCGCTATTCTGGAGCT
This sequence comes from Photobacterium sp. DNB22_13_2, assembly GCF_052873915.1. Lineage (NCBI taxonomy): Bacteria > Pseudomonadati > Pseudomonadota > Gammaproteobacteria > Vibrionales > Vibrionaceae > Photobacterium > Photobacterium sp. DNB22_13_2. Next base: position 39,436 of record NZ_JBNNXU010000016.1, on the reverse strand, counting down.
TTAGAATTATGGTCGGTTGCGGCATGCTAATGGCGCTGTTGTTTGTCTTAGCGACTTGGTATAGCTGCCGTGAATCACTCACTCAAAAAAGATGGTTACTCAAACTGTCTCTTATCTCGATGCCGCTGCCATGGATTGCAAGCCAAGCCGGTTGGATTGTCGCCGAATATGGCCGTCAACCTTGGGCTGTTGGTGAAATTCTGCCGGTTAATATGGCAGCCTCCCAACTAGAACCCGGTCAAATCATACTGTCTATCGTCATGGTTTACGTTTTGTACACCTTATTCCTAGTCATTGAAACATTCCTCATGGTCCGCTACGCCAAACTTGGGCCAAGTGCTATCAAGACAGGTCGTTACCACTTCGAGACCCAGTCCAAAGACAAAGCGCTAACTTCAGTTACTAGCCATTAAGGAATGATATTATGTTTGATTACGAAACACTGCGTTGCATGGCTTGGATAATAATTGGCCTCTTGCTTATTGGCTTTGCCATTACGGATGGCTTCGATATGGGAGTCAGCGTCCTACTACCGATACTGGGCAAAAGTGACACGGATCGCCGAATCATGATCAACTCAGTTGCCCCCCATTGGGATGGCAATCAGGTGTGGTTGGTCACCGCTGGCGGTGCTATTTTTGCGGTTTGGCCTTTAGTCTACGCGGTATCTTTTTCCGGGTTTTACTTCGCAATGTTATTAGCACTGGCGGCCCTGTGGTTACGCCCGCTTGGCTTTGACTACCGTTCAAAAATTGATAGCCCAATCTGGCGTGAGGTTTGTGATAAAGCCCTATGTGTAGGAGGCTTGGTACCGACAATCATCTTTGGTGTTGCCTTCGGTAATATTTTGCAAGGCGTTCCTTTTGAGCTGGATGACTTGTTGATCACAACGTACAAAGGCAGCTTCTTCGGGCTATTAAACCCCTTTGCACTGCTGTGTGGCTTGGTCAGCCTGTGTATGATTTTGACCCAAGGGGCGACATGGCTTCAGCTTAAAACCCGAGGCTCTCTGCATAAAAGGGCCTGTGTCATTAGTGAGTTGTCTTCAATTGCGACAGCCGTACTCTTTGCGCTGGCTGGAATATGGGCATACAACCTTGATGGCTATATGATCACAAGTCACCTTGTAGCGGATGCTGCTGCTAACCCTCTAAATAAACAGGTCAGTATCGTCGCACACGGGTTATTTAGGAATTTCAATCACTACCCTGTTCTATGGGCCATCCCTGCATTGGCTGTCATTGCCCCGGTTATAACCGCAATTTCAGCGAAAAACCAAAAGGACGGTAGCGCTTTTCTGATGTCGAGTTTGACGGTTACCAGCATCATACTGACTGCAGGTATTGCGTTATTCCCATTCATCATTCCATCAAGCCTACACCCAGCTCAAAGCCTCACAATATGGGATGCGACATCCAGTGAGAAAACGCTCGGTATTGTTACATTGATCTCTCTTATCATGGTACCAATTATCCTGGCCTACACCTTGTGGTGTTACCGCAAAATGTTTGGCCGGTTGGATAAACAATATATTGAGAACAACAAATCAAGTTTGTATTAAGGGGAACTTATCATGTGGTATTTGATCTGGATTATAGGCTTAGCGGTTGCCAGTTATTTTGGTATCAAAAATGGTTTTCGCATGGAACGCAATGAGCGTCATTGGAAAGATAATCAAGCCAAGAAATAAGTGAAAACATTACTCGTACAGTGTGTTGATGGTGTATGAGTTTGGTATTCATTTAGCACTAAAAACTCGCTATAACAGGCGAGTTTTTTATTTGTCCTGAAGATAGAAAACCTAGCTATATCAGCACTGTTAATACGCTCTACATATTAAGACGATGTTAACCAAGCATTAAATACAATCAAATATACTTAAATCCTCATATCTCTTATCTTACCTCCACGCTTTGACCAGCATCAATAAAAACATATTTATTGTATGCCTATACAAAGCCATTTTGACTAAAAGGTATACGCTATGAAATTTAAACTGAAAACACTTCTTGTTGCGACAGGTATATCCATCGCATCAAGCATGTCTTACGCTATTCCCCTTAAACCAGTCGACACTGACTTCACCCTCCAACTTCTTGGCTCTGGCGGTCCAATTACTGATGATGTTCGTGCTTCTTCCGGTGAAGTGATTTGGTGGAAAGGTAAATCGAAGATCCTCATTGATGCTGGTGCCGGCGTGTATTTACGCTTTGGCCAATCAGGCTCACGCATGGAAGAATTAGACTTCCTGGGTGTTACCCACTTCCATACTGACCATGTTACCGACCTACCCGCCTTGCTCAAAGGTGGTTACTTCTTTGATCGCTCTTCAACGTTGGCGATAGCTGGCCCAACAGGCCACCAGCCATTTCCAAGCCTAACCGATTACATGGATGCACAATTCAATCATGACTCTGGGGCATATGCCTACCTCAACGGGATCTACGATGGCAGTGATGGCTTGTTCCCCGTATCCATTCAAGATGTCGATTATTCAAAAGAAACATCAACGAAAGTATACCAAGATGACGGCCTGACCGTTTACGCCAAAGGGATCCCTCACGGTGATGTACCCACTGTCGCCTACCGTATCGAATCCGACACAGATGTCATGGTGATCTCTGCCGACCAAAACGGTACCGATAAGAGCTTTATCGATTTCGCCAAAGGTGCCGACTTGCTGGTGATGCCAATGGCCATCGATGAAAAAGCTGACGCAATCTCAGCATTTATGCATGCCACCCCTTCAGCTGTTGGCAAAATCGCTCAAGCGGTGAACCCCAAAATGTTGGTGCTTAACCACTGGATGGGTCGAGGCTTAGCATTAAAAGACGAAGACATCGAGATTGTTAAAAAATACTACAGCGGTCCAGTGTACGCAGGTCGCGATCTATCAAGTTACCCAATGAGTGCAATTACGGAGCAAAGCAATGAACAATAAAATCGCCCTTTCTATCGCAATGACATCTGTGCTGGCTTTAAATACTGCCGCTGTGCAAGCTTCTCCTCAAGATGGTGCTAGTGATGCAAATAAGCCCGTCGTTAGCGCACCAAGCAGTAATAACGGTGGTAAGTGCGCCAGTGGGAAATGTGGTACTGAAAAAATCTTCGCTAAAGTTGAGCTTAACTCAGACCCACAGAACAAACTCGTTCGCGCACGCGATGGAAAATGCGGTCTATCCGGACAAGGTTTAGTGCCAGCGAAAGCCAGTGTCGCTCAACCAGGCAAGTGTGCAGGTGGACTATGCGGACAATAACGACTTTTTCAAAAGGGATTGGTCTTCGCAACGAGCATATGGATGTTCTCTGCCAACAGCCAAACCATAATGGAATTGATTTTCTCGAATTGGCACCGGAAAACTGGATGAATATCGGTGGCATTAAACAGCAAGCACTTGAGTGTATCGCAGAAAAATACCCTTTAGTTGCACATGGGTTGAGCTTATCTATCGGTGACGCACAACCGCTGAATGTCGATTTCATTAAGCAAGTTGGTGCTTTTCTAGACCGCTACAATATTGATATCTATAGTGAACATTTAAGTTTTTCTCGCGACCAGAACGGCTATCTCTACGATCTGCTGCCGATACCAAGACACGAAGAGAACCTGATGTATTTATCCGATCGCATAAACGCAGTGCAGGATATTTTACAGCGTCCTTTGGTACTGGAAAATATATCTTATTACTACAACTATCCGAATGAGATGCCTGAAGCAGAGTTTTTTTCCTTGTTAGTTGAAAAAACAAACTGTGAGTTATTACTCGATATTAACAACGCTTATGTTAATGCTGCCAATCATCACTATGATGCTTTAGAGATGATTAAGGGGCTACCATCTGAGGCTATTTGCTATTTTCATATTGCAGGACACCTTAAGCAAGATGACAACTCTTTACTGGATACCCACGGAAAAGAAGTCACCGACAGTGTCATCAATCTTGCAAAAAACGTTATTGATTATCACGGACCAAGAGCACTCTTATTAGAGAGAGATCATTTTGTCCCCTCTCTTGACGAGCTAACGCAAGAACTAGGCAGCATTCATCACTGTGCAATGGCTTTAATTAGCCAGTAACACTGAGGTAAAAAGGGAGCAATATGCACCGTCCCCCGAATAATATGAAAGCATTAATGCAGATCTTTGCCGATGGTGTGCGTCAGATAAGCACACCTGATGTAAAAAGCATTTCGCAATACCATGACTTGATAAAAAGTAATATCAGCAGCGTGATCAGCCAAACTTTTCCTTTATTCAGTAAATATGCTTCGGAAACTGAACTAAAAGTATGGTGCCGTGACTTCTTACTAAATAGCCATGCATTAGAGCCAGAGTTTCACCATATTGCCACTGAGTTTGTTCGATTCATGCAGTCAGGTAATCATACGCTCACTCCGCATCTCATTGCTTTACTGGAATATGAATGGGTTATCTTCAATGCAGAAATAAATACTGAGGTTGTTCCTGTCACGAAGCTCGCAGTTTCAAATATTACATCAGAAACCATGCTTTCAAACTGTGACATTGAGATAAACCCGACGCTGCAGCTTATTGAAGTTCCGTTTCTCGTTGCAAACAATGATATTAAATTTATCAATGAGCATGAATTATTGGTCGCATATGCTGTTTATAGAAATTCGTCGCACCAAGTTCTGTCTCAACCATTGAATATGATCGACAGACTGATACTGGCAGCACTTTGCCAACATCAACGACTTTCTTTTGATTATCTGTGCTCTGAGTTAAGTATCAACATATCAACCGAACAGATTATTAATTGGATTCAGCACTTCCATCAAACAGAGCTAATTAGAGCTAACGCCACTGAAAAATAGCGAAATCCTAATAACACTCTTAATAAATTATCAGGAGATCTACCATGATCCGAAAAATCACAGCCTTCTTTGATGGCATCTTTGAAAAATGTAAACGCTTTGACTTTATTGCCCTGCTAGGTGCCCGTCTATTCTTATTGCCAGTGATCTATGAAGGTGCGCATTCAAAAGTAATGGGGTTCAGCGGCACCGTCGAGTTTTTCGCCTCATCAAAAGCGGAAGGTGGCTTAAATTTACCCTTTCCTGAGTTATTAGCCTTCTTAGCCACTGCAACGGAAGTCTCTGGTTTGATTTGTATCGCGCTAGGGCTATTTACTCGCATAATATCCATTCCAATGATGGTTGTAATGACGGTAGCGAGTGCCATGGTGCACTTGAGTCATGGCTGGTTGGCAATTGCTTCTAACGACATGGAATCAGCAGTTCGCTTTAACCATTTCATTGTGTGGTTAGCTGAAAACTTCCCTGGTCGATACAACTACATCACAGAGCTTGGTGACCCGGTGATTCTTAACAATGGTATGGAGTTCTCAATCACTTACTTCGTGATGCTGCTAGTTCTGTTCTTCTTTGGTGGTGGCCGTTATGTCAGTGCAGACTACTGGCTGCACAAAGCCATCAATAAAAAGTAACACCATAAAAAAGATAATAAAAATACAGTCAGCATAAAAAGGAAGCCGTTGTATACCAACGGCTTTTGTGTAGGTGATAAAAATCGTACAGCCAGGAAACAAAACCAAAGTGAAACTCAACATCTACTGATAGAAGAGACAATCCATTAATGCCACTTCATTTATAATGAATTATTTTATGGAATTCATAAGTTATTTTGATACCAGTTTAGTATCCAGACTAAGTCTCTTTCTACCGAAGTCAGTAAAGGATGTTATTGAATTAATCAGTATATCGTTAATTTTTCCAACATGTTCAATAAATTTAAATGTCCGTAATTTGACTAACATCAATTATCTAAGTTGGGCCTTTATTAACTGAAGTATATTACTTATCAATAACCTAATACCAAGCCTTTTTGTTTCACAACAGTAAACAAAATGAGCACGCAAACACTGCAAAGGTGTTAATTTATTGAGCCTCCCACCTGTAATCATCATTCCTGCGTTAATTTCACGTTAATAAATAACTCTATCGATGTTGTTTGTTTGTCTAGGTGGTGGCTTTTGTTAGCATTTAGTTTAAGTGCGAAAAAATAAAATATGTAATAACTTTTTAGTCTCATCAAAGACGACTTAAATCACACTTTATATTTCTACTAACAGTAATATCACCCTCGAAAAATAACTAACAAGGTAGACACCTATGAGTAATCGCTCACCTATTAAAGTAGTTGCAATAACAACTATTATAGCGATGGCTGTAATATTCATTGCACAAGTTGTTATAGGCACAAAGTCCATATCAATTGGTGAAATAAATATTGCTATATTGCCGATGCTATTTGCAGTATCAATCGGCATGATTATTTCTTTGAATCCGGTACGAAATAAAATTAGCGCGTGGGGAAAAACGTTTACAGAAGAGGAAGAATCATTTTCATCGAAAATGGTTGGCTTCTGTTTATTGGTTCTAGGAACACAATATGCGGGAATGATAATTCCGAACCTCGACATCATTATTGATGCAGGTATTCCACTTATCTTCCAAGAACTTGGCAACCTACTGCCAATTTTGATCGCTATCCCGCTGGCTGTTAAGTTTGGCATGGGACGCGAAGCTATCGGTGCCTGTTCATCGATCAGCCGTGAACCGTCAATTGCGGTTATTCAGGGTAAATATGGTACAGGCACCAAAGAATATATTGGCGTACTGGCAATTTATCTGTGTGGTTCTGTCATCGGTACTTTGTGGTTCAGTGTTCTGGGTAGTGTTGGTCCACTAACAGGTATTCACCCTCTTGCTCTTGCAGCAGGTACCGGTGTCGGCAGTGGCTCTATGCTTAGTGCGGCATCTGGCTCTTTAGTAAGTAGCCTATCACCAGAGATGGCCCAGCAAGCATTGAGTATTGCAGCGGCATCTAACCTTCTTTCATCTGTATTAGGGGCACTATCGCTAACATTCATCGGTATCCCACTAGCAGAATTCGTTTACAAAATTTGTCAGAAAAAAGAGGTCAACAATGCAATCGGTGCTTAATGATATGAAGTTTGTGTTCTTGGCACTTTTGCTAGCCATGTTCACACAAACACTAACGTCTGGAATCAACTTCTTTAATATGTGGGATAGCTTCATCGCAATGTCGATTGTTGTGTTCCTATCACTGGTTGCAAAGAACTACATCAAGTCGCCATTACCAACTTTTGCTTATGCGACTATCATCGGTATTCTAATTTGTTTACCTGAGACTGGCGTTAGAACCTTTTTCTTAGATTCAATCGGTAAGGTTCAGTTCTTGTCTTGTACAGTACCTCTTCTGGCCTTCGCTGGTTTGTCTGTTGGCGGAAAGATGGAAGAGCTGAAAAAACTATCGTGGAAAGTCATTGTACTGTTCCTTGTTGTTTCAACTAGCTGTTTCCTTGGTGCATCACTTATTGCACAGTTCGGCTTCTCTATCAAAGGTATTATCTAATGCTGTCACGGTTTAACATTGATAATAAGCTACTTGAACTATCGTCATTCAGCATCAATGCTCGCCAAGAGCTACATAAGATCCCTGAGCTATCTGGTCAAGAATTCAAGACGTCGGCATTCTGTCAAAAAATCATGAATGAATGTGGTTATTCAATTACGATTTATGAAGGCTATACCGGTTTTATTGCTGACTTGATCGTTGATGACTCTTTCAAGATGGTCGCATTCCGTGCAGACATGGATGCCCTTGAAATGGATGACCTAACCGAGAATGAATTTACCTCACAGCACGCAGGTAAAGCGCATAACTGTGGCCACGATGTACATATGGCAACAGCACTAACAGCAGCAAAATATCTGTCATCCTACACCACTGAGTTGAAGCACAACGTGCGATTTATCTTCCAGATGGCTGAAGAAGATATGCGTGTCGATGGCGCAAACAAAATGGTCGAGCTTGGCTGTATGGACGGCGTAAGCGAAGTCTATGCCTTGCACAACGACGCCGCTCAAGAGTGTGGCTCTGTTAGCATCAACAACGGGATCATGTCATCTTACGGTAGTGCCTGGACCTTAGATATCGAAGGCAAATCCGCGCACGGCTCAACCCCGCATAAAGGGCTTGATGCCATTCGTGAAGGTGCACGTATTGTCGAAGATATGGACTACATTGTTGCCAAGCAAACCAATCCGTTTTCACCTGCTGTTTTTGTCTGCGGTATGTTCAATGGCGGCACAGTACCTAATGCAGTAGCAGCTAATGTGCAAGCTCGCGGTACCATTCGCTCTATGGACAGTGAGACAGATGAAGTGCTGCGCAATAGCTTTGAATCTATCGTGGCTCAAAGTGAGTTACGCGGATTCAATACCACAATGACTTACTGTGGTTATCCTGCAATTATCAACCACTCTGATGCTTACCAGCGTGTGATTAAAGCTGCTGGTGAGGCTGTGCCTGCTGATATGATGAATATCAACGGCTCTCCAATGACAGGTAGTGAAGACTTCAGCTACATGGTCAATGCAACAGCAGATAAGCGCGGCGCTTTCTTCTTCTTGGGCTCAGGAAACAAAGAGAAAGGGATTTGTAACTACCTTCACGCGAACCCTTACTATGTTGATGAGCATGCACCGCTTGTTGGCGCACAAATTTTCATCAATCTTGCGACTAGCTAGTCGATGACCATTTCGCCATAACTATTTAGTAAAAACCATTTAGTAAAATTAAAGGTCTGGCGTAACAGCGCCGGACCTGCTTATTTAAGTACCAGCAACATCTCCCCCGACTCATACCACCAGCCCCCATCATAAAAAATCGCGATAACAATTTAAGACAATGCGACGGTAAATGTATCTAGCCAACACGTAGAGTGGTATAAAAGTACGATCGTTCTTATTTATACCCTATGTCGACATAGCCAATAAGGAAATACTCATGGCGCACGCAGAACTACAACAAGGTATAGAAGTGCTCACCACGCCATCTCTTGATAGCACTTTTACTCTTGCGAATGGCACAACCATTAAAAATCGCCTGTTCAAATCGGCAATGAGTGAGCAGTTAGGCGACACTCGCCATAACCCGAAGCCGGGTTTAGCGACGCTATACCGCCGCTGGGCTCAAGGTGGGATTGGGCTGTCGGTAACCGGTAATATTATGGTTGCTCGTGATGCGCTCGGTGAGCCTAAGAATGTCGTCTTGGATGAACAGAGTGATTTAACCATATTCAAACAATGGGCTGAGGCTGGCGGGCAAAACGGCTCTCACATCTGGCCTCAACTTAACCACCCAGGAAAACAAATTCCTAGCTTTTTGTCCAAAGAGCCCGTTGCTCCATCTGCGATCGCTTTATCAAGAGGACTTGAGAAAGGTTTCAATACACCAAGAGCGCTGACCGAAGATGAAATCCTTGTCATCATTCAAAAATTTGCCACTAGCGCTCAATTAGCAAAACAAGCTGGTTTTACTGGGGTACAAATTCACGGTGCACATGGTTATTTGGTTAGCCAATTCTTATCTCCTCGACATAACCAACGCGATGACCAATGGGGTGGCAGCCTTGCTAACCGTATGCGTTTTGTTCTCGAGGTTTATAAGGCTATTCGTGAAAAGGTGGGCAATGACTTCCCTATTGGCATCAAGCTAAACAGTGCCGATTTCATGAAAGGCGGTTTTTCTGAAGAAGACTCAATGCAAGTTGTACAATCACTCGCTGACGCTGGTATTAATTTGATTGAAATCTCAGGCGGCACCTATGAAAGCCCTTCCATGATGGGCAGTAAAAAAGGCATTAAAGCAGAAAATAAAGCCAAAGAGAGCACGATAAAGCGTGAAGCCTATTTCCTCGAATATATGGAAAAAGTACGCAAACTCGTGAATACACCGTTAGTCGTCACTGGCGGTTTTCGAAGTGCACCAGCCATGGCAGAAGCTCTTGAGAGCGGAGCAACAGACTTCATCGGTTTGGCACGAACCACTGCTGTCGATGCAGAATTCCCCAATAAACTGTTGACGGACAATCAATACAGTATGCCGCTTACCAATCCGACAACAGGTAACAAATCCATGGACAGCTTAGGCATGCTCAGTATTACTTGGTATGAGCAGCAATTGTGGCGCATGGCGAAAGGAAACGATCCAAAACCCAATTTGAATGCTTGGGGCGTTGTATTCAAGACGTTGGCAAGCGCAGGTATATACGCCTTTAGAAAGCGCCGAGCTTAGGACATTATTGGAAGAACAGCACTTTATACCAATAACATTATTTACTAAGTGTTATTGGTATTAGTTTGCCTTTTGCCTGCGTAGCATCAGCATATAGCCAATACTGGCACACAGGACGATAGTTGCTGGTAATAACATTGCGACCATGCCCACAACGTTAAGCATCTTGGTACCAACAAATGCACCGGCGCTAAAAGCAACCAGAATACTTCCCTGCATGACGAGCTGCGGTAAGTTCAAGGCTCGTCGGCTAATCATATGCCCCAATGCCGCCCCTAAATCAGAAACGATTCCGGTAAGGTGGGTAGTTCGGATAACTGATCCACTGTAAGTGGCAATCATTGCATTCTGAAGACCACAAGCAAATGACGCGAGTAATTCACCGGTCATTTTGTGGTGATAGAAATAGTATGTAGCGGCAAACAGCACCACAGCTTCGATAAACAAAGCAGTGCCATAGCTGCGTCCCAGCCTGAGTGCTTCGTTATGAATAATCATCCCAGATGTTACGGCACCTAAAAAGAAACAGCCGACAATGCTCAAGAGATAAACCGATGCATGATGGTTCTCAACCGTCAGTGCGCTCATCGCTTGGGTAATTGTACCGGTAACATGCGAAACGGCATTATTGGTAAACGTCAGCAAAGCCATAGCGTTAAGTGCACCAGCACTAAATGCAAGCATAATAGCGCCCAGCAATATCCAGGACGGAATACGAGTGACCATAAGTTAAACCAAGCGAAGTAAGAAAAACTGAAGCGCGGAATTCTAGCACAAAACAGATGTTATGGCATGACATACGATAAGGTTTTTTCAAACACCTTGATTTCCGCATTCCCCCTTTGTTATAAGCGACTATCTAAACTGTTCTGGCAATTACGCCTAACATGAAACGAACGATCAGGAAAATATGACTTCTGAGCATCCACCGAAGAAACAAACAGCCTATAGAAAGCAGTCGGCACCAAAGCCTGCCGGTCCTAAACCTGCTCAAAAGGTTGAAGACGTCTACGAGTACGCTATCTGGTGGCTAAACCAACGCAGTTATTCAGTCGCGAAGCTCAAAGAAAAGCTACCTCGAAAAACAACGAATACCGAGTGGATAAATCAAGTCATCAACCGTTTGCTTGAATTAGGTTTCCTTTGCGATCAACGCTATGCCGAAACCTATGTCAATTCTCGTTGCCGCTCTTATGGTCCTGCAAAGTTGGCTCAAAAGCTTAAACTACAGGGTGTCAGCCAAGCCGATATAGATAACGCCTTACTGACCATCGATGAATCTGGGCAAGATGAGCTGATAAATCGGGTCATCAATAAATATGCCGGTAAAAAGAGTGCCAAAGATATTAGCTTACGCTTACGCCAAGAGGGGGTCAGTGCTTCAAGAGTACAAGAAATACTGGCTCAGTCGCTTGATAGCGAGCATGAGTTGCAGCTGGCAGAAAGGCTGATAAATAAACACCAAAATAAAATGGGAAGAACTGGCCTTATCCAAAAGCTGCGTAGTGAAGGGATCAGTCAAGAGTGCATCGATCAACTGTTATTCAATGAAGAAGTCGAAGAAGACGGTGTGAGTGACGATCAACGTAAAGCGTTGGAGTTTCTTAACAAAAAGTATAAATCCCCTATTACCGACTTCGCCGATAAGAAGAAAGCGACGGCATTCTTGGTACGAAAAGGATTTAGCTTTGCTGATGCTAATTATGCACTTGAGCATCATTTAGAGTAAATAATTAGGGGCGTAATCCACGCTAAGCGTTAATTCTCGCCCCTTCAACTGCAATTTACAGAGGTCTTCTTACTAGAGATAAAATAGCTGCTCTTGAGTGACGCCATCGTCTCCGAAGCTGATTAACCCTGCCCCGACAATGTCACCGAGCTGCCACTTACACCAAGCCTTATCGCCATCAACCATCACTTCTGTGATTTCCATTGTATCTCCATACTTTTTAAGCTCAGCGATATAGTCAAGAAGATCAGATTTTTGATGAACGGCACCATCTTTATCAAGAAGCATGTATTCTGATGTCACATTTGCAGCAATCACGTTTGCATCCAAACTTGAAAAGCCATTGGCATAACCAGCTAACTTATCTTGTGCTGACATGATCCTATCCTCTCTCGGTCTAGGGAAAGCAAATCTCACTTCCAGTATAATACTTCCCACCAGTGAAGCCCGTAACACTAAGACGGGGATTTGTTATCTGCTACAGCGGTAAATATTGACCGAGAGCGATAAAGAAAGGTACCCGAGTAAAACATTAAACGGGAAAGTGATACCCAGAACAGACTGTTCCTCTTCAGTGCTGACAGTTGTTCACCAGCGACGAGTCACCTATCCGAAGGACTCGATCCCGATGTGAGCGAATTCATGTCCAATGATCTTGTCGCCATTGCCGAGGCCAATCACCAGTAATGTAGCCATCATTCATTCAGTGCTATCACGGCTAGGCGTTTCCATTTTATCCGCTCATACACTCGCCTTTGGTGAAATATACGGAGTAAAAAGATCCATGTCGAAGGGTTACCCATCCAATCAACATGGCCTTTTTCATGGAAAAAAGCGGAAAACCTATCTCCCATAGCCCAGGTTTTTCTTAGCTATGTTAAAACAGAAGGAAGGGAGGTAATGAAAAAAGCCATGCAGTTTTAACTCAAACCTCATCGGTAGCCTCTCTTATAACTGAGCCTACAGCCCAGCAGGAACGATTCTATTATTAACCCTAAAGTGATAGAAAGAAGCCACTGGGAGTTTCCAATGCTACATCAACTTATCCTAGTCGTGATGGCACCCATTTTTTGGGCGCAAGGGAAGCATGTTCGTAAGTCAATTCCGTGCCTCAAAGAAGCAGAGGGGCCACGCCTAGGACAAAGTAAGAAAGCAGTCAATACGCAAGGGAAGAGAGTTTCAATCAAAAGGCCGCTTCGGATATTGCTGCTTGGGGATTCTGCGGCTGCCGGCGTGGGTGCAGAGCATCAATCACAAGCGCTATCAGGCCAGCTCATTTCGGCCCTGCAACATCAATTTCATGTGGAGTGGCAACTGATCGCTAAGACAGGCTTTACCACGAAACAAGTGCTGCAATCGGCTCTCTTACACCCCAAACAAATGTATGACGTCGTTGTTGTATCAGCCGGCGTCAATGATGTCACCAAGCCCACCAGCGCCGCAAAGTGGATTAAGCAACAGCAGATGCTCACCAATACGTTACGTAGTCACTTTTCATGCCAGCACATTATTCTCAATGAAATCCCGCCAATGGAAGTGTTTCCAGCCCTTCCCCATCCTCTTCGCTGGTATTTAGGCAGCAAAGCAAAAGCTTTTAATAAAAGGCTGTCCAAATGGGTAAATACGCAACCTGATTGCGAAATTGTCAATATAGGGGGACCACTGGATGTTGTGCATATGGCCACCGATGGTTTTCACCCTGGGCCCCAGATATACCAACAATGGGGGCAAGCTGTAGCAAAACTCATCGAGGCGAAATGGTCTCCATAGCGACTCATCAAGGATCACCAACCTTTGACCCACCTAACATCTTTCTAGTCGCAATCCCGCTACACTCCGCGCAATTAATTCCTATAGCACATATTCAACGTGTAGAATTATGGCAACCATTAAAGATGTCGCCCAATTAGCGGGTGTATCCACCGCGACAGTATCACGCGTGATTAACCGCTCGGCTTATGTTGAGCCAGTAACTCTGGAAAGGGTTGAGAAAGCAATTAAAAGCTTGAATTACCAACGTGATGCAAGAGCAACCGCCTTAGCCAGTCGCTCCAACAATACCCTTGGCCTACTAACCGGTAATCTTGCCGATCCTTTCTTCGCCCTTATCGCTAAGCACGTAGAAGAAGTGGCCCGTCAAAATGGCTGCCAACTGGTTGTGGTCAGTGGGGGTCATAACGCTCAGCGGGAAAAAGAGGGCTTGGACTTTCTGATTAGCCAAGGCTGTGAAGCCATGGTGGTTCATTCCAAAATGCTCGACGATAACACCCTGCTCAGGTACAGCGCACAGCTACCAGCGATGGTCTTGCTCAACCGTAGCATACCGCAAATTGCCAATCGTTCGGTGTGGGTCGATAACCGCAAGGGAGCCTCCGAGTCTGTCCGCTATTTAATTACTCAGGGCCACCGCAAGATAGCCTGCGTCACCAGTGATTTACCCATAGAAGATAGAACCGACCGATTAGAGGGCTATCGCGATGCTATGCAGCAAGCCAACATTGCCATTCAGCCCAACTGGATCATAAATCAAAACTTCAGCGAGCATGGCGGCGAATTAGCTGGTGAGCAGCTAGTCACACAGTGTCCGGAAGTGACTGCCGTTGTCACTTTCAATGATGTGATGGCTGCAGGTTTGATGGCAAGCCTTCATTCGCAGGGGCTGCACGTCCCTAATGATATTTCGATTGTCGGCTTCGATGATGTATTGCTCGCCCGCTACCTCTACCCTCGCCTATCAACTATGCACAACCCGATTGACGAGATGTCGACGCATGCAGCTAATTTGGCCTTGAAGCTCAAAGCGACAGGATTAAATCCCCCTAGCGAACACCAATTTGAGGCAACGTTGGTTGAGCGGCAAACGGTTGCAAGCCCAAGAAAGTCCCATTTCGCCTAAAAACTGTGAAGTAACTCAAATGTACACACGCCATGTAAGCGCTTACATGAAACCAGAATCTAGGTCTCACTTTAAGATTTGGCCTGCTCTTAACATTGTGTCATTGAAACAGACGTGTACTTACTTGAAGAGGACAACACAATGACAAATACAAAGCCTCTGCCATCACTTTCACTGGCGATAGCTCCTATCGCAGTAATGTTTGGCTTACTGGCAATTGGTTACGGCATGCTTGGACTGCGTATCGAACCACTACTTCTTGTCTCTGCCGCTTTTACAGGCTTCATCGCTTATCGCATGGGCTATAACTGGGATGACATCATGGGGGCGATTGTTGAAAAGCTCGCTAAAGCCATGCCGGTTATTCTTATCTTAGTGTCCGTGGGTGGCCTGATTGCCAGCTGGATGGTCAGTGGTACCATCCCCTACATGGTGTACTGGGGCCTAAAAGTCATCAGCCCTGAATATATCTTGATTGCAGCCTTCTTTGTGACCAGTGTCGTATCAGTATGTACCGGTACATCATGGGGCTCTGCAGGTACTGTTGGTGTGGCACTGATGGGTGTTGCTGCGGGCTTGGATGTATCCCTAGCTGCAGCGGCGGGTGCAGTGGTTTCTGGCGCTTATTTTGGCGATAAAATCTCCCCACTTTCAGATTCCACTAACTTTGCACCGGTTGTTTCTGGCACCACGCTTTATGAGCACATTCAACACATGCTCTACACCACACTACCGGGCTTTGTTATCGCTTCAGTCGTATTCTTCTTTGCTGGACAGCATGGTGATGTTACTGGTGTTGCCGAGCCACAAAAAGTGGTCGAGATCTTAGCGGGTATTGAAAGCCTCTATAACCTGAACATCTTGCTTGTCATCCCACCGGTGATGATCCTATGGGGAGCGTTAACTAAAAAACCGGTGATCCCACTGATGCTAACCGCATCGGCTATCGCACTTGGCCTAGGCATGATTTTCCAAGGCTTTAGTCTACAACAAGGCTTCCAAGCTTATGTTGATGGATTTAATATCAGCATGTTCAGTGCCAATGGCCACGCTATTGATACCATCATCCCTGATGTTTCCAAACTACTAAACCGTGGTGGCTTGTTCTCGATGATGAGCACAATCCTACTGGTATTCTGTGCGTTCGCGTTTGCCGGTATTCTAAGCCTAACGGGTGCACTCAATGTTGTACTGGGCCACTTCCTACACAAGATCCGCACCACAGGCCAACTAATTCTTTCTACCGTCATTGCCACCCTAACCGTTGTATTCACGACTTCTGATGGCAAGTTAGCGCTGCTTATCCCGGGTGAACTGTTCCAGAATGCTTATCGCAAGATGGGGCTAGATACCAAGAACCTCTCCCGTACTATCGAAGATGCCGGCACCATCATTGAACCGCTTGTACCTTGGACAGCAGCAGGTGTGTATATGGCTGGCACCTTGGGTGTATCAACCTTGGATTACCTGCCATGGGCTATTCAGTGTTATACCGGCGTGATCTTCGCCATCATTTACGGTTTCACTGGCTTTGGTATCGCTAAAGCGCCTGTGAATGAAACGCCAGAGAATAAAGAACAACAAGCAGAAAATCATTCAGCCGTTGCTGAAGCGAAATAAGGTAACACCATGACAATTACTTTCGACCAGATTCATGACCGCCGTTCTACTGGCTCTCTAAAATGGGATTTCATGACTGAAAAACTAGGGCTCGATTCCGAAGAACGCCTTCCAATGTGGGTATCAGATTACGACTTCCAAGCCCCACCTGCGGTACTGGAGGCCCTAAGTCAGCGCATTGATCATGGTATCTTTGGTTATGCCGAGCGTAACAACGAGTACTACCAAGCGATCATCAATTGGTACCAGCAGCAGCACGGGATCAACATTGATCAGGATTGGATCACATCAGTACACGGGGTGCTCCCGGGCTTATCGATGCTGATCCAAATGCTGACTAAACCCGGCGAGCAAGTCGTCATGCAAACACCAGGTTACGGCTCGTTCCGTAAAATCACTGAGCTGAATGATCGCGAGATCGTGACCAACCCGCTAGTCAATGACAAGGGCGAGTATCGGATGGATCTCAACCACCTTGAGCAGTGCTTTGAGCAAGGCTGTAAAGTGATGATCTTCTGCAATCCGCATAACCCAGTGGGAAAAGCCTGGTCGCAAAATGAAATAGTGGCACTTGCAGAGCTATGCGATCGCTATCAGGTATGGTTGCTGAGTGACGAGATCTGGGGTGACTTAGCCATGCCGAGCCATCAATACCACTCAGCACTATCGCTACCTGAGCATTTGCAGCAACGACTTATCGTTGCCACCGCAGCGAGCAAGACGTTTGGCCTGTCGTCGTTACGGATCTCCAACTTCATGATCCCAAATAGCGACGTTAAAGCTCAATTTGTTCGACGGCTCGATGCCCATGGCATGGATGTGTACAACAGTTTGGCGATGTGCGCAGCGACTACGGCCTATCAAACTTCAAGTGATTGGCTAAACGAACTCAAGCTTTATCTGCAAGGCAATATCGATACTTTAGCGACTTTTATTGAGCAAGAGCTGCCGGCGCTTCAGTTCCAGCCGCCACAAGCGGGTTACTTAGCTTGGGTGGACTGCAGCCAACTAGGTATGGATGATGCGGCGCTGGAAAAACGTCTGGTTGATGCAGGTATCGTTCCTAGCATGGGCATTGCGTTTGGTACTGAAGGTGCCGGCTTCATTCGCTTGAACCTAGGTTGTCCGCGTGACACCTTGCTTGAAGCTTGCCATCGTTTGAAAGCGGCATTGGTTGAGTAAACCTTTACCCTACCTATAGCGTAATCATTCTCATAATCAGCAAAACCCGATGAAGGATCTGACCAAGTCAGATCCTTTTTTATGGCAGATAGAATAACTACGATATGTGTTCGAAAAAAACTATCCGTATACTTTCAGTGCCGACTAAAATGTCGGCCTACTTTCATGAAGCAAGTCCGCTAACGGCTGCCTGAATGGCTAACTTTTCCGATTAGATTGAAAATCATAATCGCGCACAACACTGGCGACACGGATCCTGAACTTGTCAAAAAATGCTTCCTTTCCTTGGTGCTGCGCTTCTTTATGTTCAGCAAGATTACGCCAGCATGCTACCGACTCTTCATCACGCCAGAATGATAACGAGAGTATCTTGGACTCATCACTCAGGCTTTTGAACCGCTCGACAGATATAAACCCGTCGATTTGTTCTAGCATCGGCTTAATTGAAGCGGCGATGTCGATATAGTCGTCCTTCTTATCCTCAAATACATGAACTTCAAAAATTACAGCGATCATTGTTTGTGTTCTCTATTGGGAAATAAATATGTCTTTCTTGTGGAATAACAAGCAGTTCGTCCTGCAACGTTTTACACCAAGTAATGGCTAACTCAGCCAATGAGATATAACAGTCTGTTTTGGCATTTTTCTTAACAAGAGTAAGGTAATGCAAAGCCCAAATAAGTAAGTGCTTTTCAAGCAATTCTTTCGTCGATGCCCTATTTCGCTCTTCCAGTAATTGAGAAACCACCAGCAGCATCAAACCAAAGTGATCTTCAGGCTCAAATTGACCTGTGCCAATGTACAAATTGTGCCTCCTAAGAAAAGAGCGATACAGCGCCGTCGACTCGTCAAACAGTTCTCGATTTTGACCAAGGTATACGGAACCCCACGGTGGGGCAGGCATTTCACCCGCCCCGGCAAATAGGGTTAAGTAGTCGCTCTCGAGCTCATCAGCTTTGGTTGCAGCAAACAAACCGATTACTCTTTGCAACTCTTCATAATCATTTGAATCAAGGTGGTACATACTACGTTTAACGATATTTTGTACTTCATCGCTTGCTGGAGAGTAATAAAACAGTGCGCCAATAATTCTTGAGATAAAAGCTAGGTTTTCCATTTTGTTACCATGTAGTGGGATACTTAGGTGCTGCCAGTCACTCAACTGGCAGCGTTGCTAAAAGAGACGTTGATGGATCAATTCATAAAAATATGCCCGACCAGCAAGCTCGGACAACAAGATCATCACGACCCCTGAAGCTATATAGCCTGTGCCACCTTTTGGCCTTGCCAGCATCGGGAACAACCACAAGAAGCCCCCACACGCCAGCAGCCCATACCTCAGCCACATTAGATATTGCGTACTCGCAACATCCTCCATGTTAGCCAGAGTACCAATGTGTTGCTGATGACTGCCGATAACGATAAATACCAAAATTATGCTTACAGCAGACATAATCCGTAGCAAAACACTCTCTATGTCATAAAAAGCAGTAAGCAAACTCACAGTGCCCACCCCCATTACACCAGCCGTAGCGAAAAACTGCAGCGGTGTTGTTACGTGATACCATGCCTCAACCGTCTGAATGTTATAGACACGGCTGATGGCATACACCATCAACATACCGCTCAATGCGCTGATCATAGGCATCATTGGCTTTGTCGATAATGGATGCTCTTTAAGTTTCAAACCAATCAGCAACGTGATAGCCGCACCGAATAATGAAACGGTTACGATCTCAATACTCAATGGCGAACCATGGAACAGACCAGATATCACATTCATTGCTCGAATTGGCTGCCCTAGGTGGGTTAAAGAAGCTATCCCGGCAATGCCCAGTAAGGTAAGCACACTAATATAACCCGGTAGAAATATTCGCTGTCTATCATGGTTACCTAAGTAACACCCTAATAAAGCCAACATCAAGGCCGTACCGGCGGCGGCTTGTGCAAGAACAGTAAAGAAAACTAAAGATAATTCTTCCACCCTACACCTCCATTTTATTTTGTAAGTTGCCTGTATTATCACCACAAGGTCTGGCCTTTCGGTTCGAGCCAATTATCAGTGACGGCTTAGTCTTCTCTGGTTCAGGCAGTGGCGCAATGCCGGCTAAATTTCCGTATTTTTCTCTTAAATTTTCAACGGTATCAAACTCAATGGCCCGCATCGGACACGCCTCTACACACACCGGCTTTCGACCTAATGGAATACGCTCAAAACAGCCATGGCACTTACTCATCACTTTTTTGTGGGTGTCATATTGTGGTGCACCGTATGGACAAGCCATTTCACAATATCGACAACCGATGCAGACATTCTGGTCAACCACGACTAGACCGTCTTCTTTGCGCTTGTGCATAGCGCCTGTAGGACACGCCTTGGTACATGCTGGCTTCTCGCAATGGTTGCAAGAAATGGACAAATAGTAAGCAAAAATATCCGGGTGCCATCCGTCTCCCGTTTTCGCCCAATTACCGCCTTCATATTCATTAACACGGCGAAAATTAACACCTAGGTCTAAATCATAAAAATCCTTGCACGCAATCCTGCAAGTATTGCACCCGGTACACTTACTGGTATCAATGTAGAAACCATATTGTTTATTTTTCATCTATTAACCCTTCCATACCTTAATTTCTACCAAGTTCGTATGTTGAGGGTTCCCTTTGGCATAAGGTGACGGCCTTCCATAATAGGTTAGAACGTTGATACAGCCGCCACGGTCCAGCCCGGACTTATCCGGTCGGTACCAGGAGCCTTCTGGAATGGCGCAGACACCCGGCATCATGCGTGACGTGACTTTGGCGGGGATCAATAGACGTCCTTTATCATTAAAGACTTCTACCTGTTGGTCATGCTGAATCCCCCTAGCTTTGGCATCAATAGGGTTAATCCAAATTTTGTCTGGCAACGCTTCACGTAAAATATCGACATTGTCATAGCTAGAGTGAACACGTGATTTCGTGTGATACCCGACCATTTGCAGTGGATATTTCTCTGCTAGAGGATCATCGTATCCCCGGTAGTTCCTCACGTATTCTGGTAAAGGCTTGATCACGTCCCCTTCTGGCAGTTCCCAAGTCTCCGCCGCTTTTGCCATTTCCTGCGAGTAAATTTCAATTTTTCCTGAAGGCGTTTTTAGGGGATTAGCAACCGGATCTTCACGGAATGACTTAAAGGCAATCGGTGGTTCGCCTGGGTTCGGGAATTTAATGATCCCTTGTTGCTGGAAAGTCTTTAAATCAGGTAGATTTGGGAGCGTTTTCGCAGCATTCTTGTGAATCTGCTCAAGCCACTGCCGCTCTGTCTTACCTTCGGTGTATTCCTTTTCGATCCCAAGACGTTTGGCAAGCTCGGTACAGATTTCATAAATGTTCTTACATTCGAACATCGGCTTAATCACTTGGCTGCAGTATATGCGGTAATCCATATTTCCCGAGTTACCAGGCGCAGCGATATCTTCCCGCTCTGCCGTGGTCACATCTGGCAATAGGATGTCGGCAAACTTAGCGCTAGGTGTCATGTGGTTTTCAATAACCACAATCATTTCACACTGAGTGTCATCCTTGAGTACCTTATAAGTATTGTTAATATCCGAATGCTGGTTGCTGATGATGTTACCAGCATAATTCCAGAAAAATTTCAGCGGTACACCAAGCTTATCTTTACCACGTACGCCATCTTTTGTTGCCGTCATATTCACACCATCCTGGATCATCTGCATCCAGGTAAAGACGGAGATTTTGGCTTTGACCGGGTTTGTCAGGGTCGGAAACTCAGGGTAACCACTCCTAAAGTTACTTTCGGTATTCCCAGAATTTCCCCCTTTGATGCCAACATTGCCGGTAAGCACGGCCAACATTGCGATGGCACGACAACTTTGCTCCCCATTGGCCTGTCGTTGCGGGCCCCAACCCTGGGTAATATATGCTGGTTTTGCCTGAGCAATTTCTCTAGCCAGTTTTACGATCCTATCTGCGGGGATCCCCGTGATAGCTTCAGCCCATTTGGGTGTTTTCTCTATACCGTCCTCTCCTTTACCAAGGATGTAGGATTTATAATCGGCATTAGCAGGAGCGCCATCAGGTAATGTTTTTGAGTCATAGCCCATGCAGTATGTATCAAGAAATCCTTGATCGACTAAGTCTTCAGTGATCATCACATGTGCCATACCAGCAATAAAGGCTGGATCGGTACCGGGCCTGATAGGAACCCATTCATCTTCTTTGGTTAGGCAGGTATCGGTATAGCGCGGATCGATGACGATCATACGAACCTTTCTGGTTCGCCTTGCTTGCTCTAGGTGGTACATAACGCTACCACCACTAGTGCGGGTCTCTGCCGGGTTATGGCCAAAGATCACTAACAAGTTAGTATTTTGAACATCGGTGATGCCATTGCCAGTACGCTGGCCAAACATCGCAGGAAAAGCTGTCCTTATTTGTGCAGTACTATACGTGCCATAATGATCAAGCCATCCGCCCCAAAGGTTCATTAGGCGTGCAAACTGCGATGTCGCCGGTGGCGAAGAGGATGCCAACGTGGCTCCCATCAAGCCAGTCGCGCGGTTTATATAAATGGCTTCGTTGCCATAGGTCTCCTTAACCTCAACCAACTTTTCGGCGATGGTGTCTAAGGCTTCCTCCCATGATATACGCTTGAAACGCCCCTCACCGCGCTCACCAACACGCTTCATGGGGTATTTCAATCTATCTACGTTATATATACGTTTCCGGCTTGAACGACCTCTCAAACAGGCTCTCACCTGATGGTCCCCGTAGTCATCATTGCCTTGGTTATCCGTTTCAGAACGGACAATGATCCCGCCTTCAACATGGTATTTCAACGGACAGCGGCATTGGCAATTCACCATGCAACTACTCCATACCGTCTTACTAGGTTGATGGGGCGAATTCGCCACCTTGTCATTGGCAACACTGCAAAAAGGCAACGATATCCCTCCTGCAATAGCCCCCAAGCCGCCTAATACGGCACTGTTTTTCAGTAGAGAGCGTCTACTTAGCGTGGGGTTTAAATCATGTTTATTGCTCACGGCTTTTTACCATTTAGTTTTTGATTGAAGTCAAATAGATTTGTGCTCTTAAGCCCAATAATTGGGATCAAGATAAAGTCTTTATTGGTGATGAATGTATTAATAATGGTGGGAGCGTGATACTGCGTTCTGTGCCAAAATATGTTGCTGAGCGGACAGACAAGAAAAACAGTGATTGTCATCACTCAAAGTATGGGTATAGGAATGAAAGAAGAGTTTCTGGAAATTGATAACGTATCGCCAGAAGAACATGATCGAAGAGAGGCGTTTATCAAAGCCTTCAATAAAAATGTTGTTGCCCTTATGTGGGATTACTCCAACAATTATTTATTGGATTGGCATATCCATGATTATGTCCAACTCCTCTACCCTTCAACTGGGGTGATCACCGTGAGAACGGAAGATACTGTCACAGTACTAACACCGCGGCAGGCTCTTCTTATTCCTGCAGGTATCTCACATCGGGTGAAGATGAATGGGAATGTAGAAATGCGCAGTCTCTTTATGCGCAATAAAGACGTCAGCTCGCTTAGCCTTGTCAAGGTAGCCCCCATGCTCAGAGAAATGCTGAGACATGCGGTCAACCTAAATCAAAACTATTGCGAAGGCAGTGCTGAAGAAAGACTGATGGATGTGATACTTGAACAAATCGACATTGTCCACGGCTTACAGGTAACACTACCTCGACCAAGCGATGCTGGTATCCGGTGGATTGAAAAAGAGCTACTGGCTAACCCGCAAAATGACAAGACATTCGAGGAATGGGCCGAGTTTCTCTGTACCAGCAGTAGAACCCTGAGAAGGCGCTTTCAGCAAGACATAAGCCAACCGTTCAGGTATTGGCGAACCCAAATACGGCTCTCTGTCGCTTTGGAAAAATTAGCAACTGGCCAGTCAGTTAGCCAAACAGCTATGGATGTCGGCTTTTCTAGTGAAAGTGCTTTCATTGCCACATTCCGGAAAGAGTTTGGTATTACCCCCAAACGCTACTCAGCCGAAGTATCCCACTAGACCATATTGTTACCTACCTCAAAACGAGCCTTAGCAGTGACATGGTATGCCATCACTATGATAGTTACGAAATTGTGGCACGCTTCTTCGCTTGTGTAGTTTGTGAGAACCTTCCTAAGCTTGATGCTAGTGATTCCTACCGCTTTACTGCTATTTGGATAATTGGTTTACATTGAATAAGCAAGACGCATTATCAGTATCAATCTGTTTATGCGTCTTGTTGCTCCATGCTAATGTTTATCAGTTAAATCAAACCACTATTAATCGGAATCAACGCACCAGAAAGTTGGTGCCTTGTCGGCTGGCTGATATCAATCATAATGCCCGCCATTTGCGCTGGGTCGACAAAATTGGCAGGATCGATATCAGGTAACCCCTTGCGATTTACTTCGGTATTGATAATGGTCGGTAATACGGCATTAACAGAAATATTGGTATTAATTAATTCTGCCGCAAGACTTTCAACCAAACCATTCAACGCCATTTTTGAAGCCATATATGGACCAAAACCTGCACCAATAAAGCGTGATGTATCCCTCGCTGAAGCAAACACGATACTACGGCGATTTTCACCACGCATAACAGGTACCAGTGCTTTTGACGCACTCCATGCAGTCTGGAAGTTGGCATTAAACAAACGTGCCACCTCTTCGGGCTCTACATGTACCCAGTGATTCCAAGAAAAAACACCTGCACAATGGTAATGAGCTTCAATACTACCCAGGTATTCAATCGCTGAGCCAACCATACTTATCGCCGATTCGGGGGCAGCCAAATCACCAAAGACTATCTTAATGGCTCCTGGATATTTTGCCTCTAAAGCTGACGCTCTTTGTTCATCACCAACTCTTGCGAAACCGACAAGTTTTGTACCTTCTGAAATCAATTGTTCAATGATTTTTGTTGCCACTTCAGAAAATGGCGCTGCAACTGTTGCTGTTTTAATCATGCTATACCCTTTTTTTCAGCAGTATATATGATTCGCTTTTGCTAAGGCCGCAAAGCTATTTTGCTTTCTGTGCTGTGAGGTTACCAATGCACGTAAAGGTGATGAAGGATACGATCCTACAAACCGGATATCTGAAATCACACCACCAATGATAAATTTATGCCCACTTACTGAGCTGAAGAACTTCACTATAAAGAAGAATTAAGATGATGCTATCAATACCTCATGAAATATCGTTTGGTGAAATTTACTTGCCTCCGTTACTTGTTGTCATGACACTGGCATATTTAATGGCAATTGCCGTATCACAATTCTTCGGAAAGCTTGGCTGGCACAAATATATTTACTCACCAGCGATCGCTGAATTTTCTCTTATGGTTATTTTTGTCAAGTTATTCAGCAATTTCATCGCAATCGTATAACAGTCAGGTCTTATTATGTTTAAAAAACTATTTTTTACGATCCCCTTAGTTGCGTTTGCGGGATATATCTTACTTAACAGCATTGACCAAAGAGGCCAATCCCCTTGGACCCGAGATGCTCAAGTACGTGCGCATGTTATTCAGATTACCCCACGTGTAACAGGCCCTATTATAAATCTTGCCGTTTATGATGATAGCGAGGTGAGGAAAGGCGATGTGTTATTCGAAATCGATCCAAGCATCTATCAGGCAGATCTAGAACAAGCACAAGCCAAAGAACAACAAGCTCAGGCACAATTAAAAAAAGCTAAGAATGAAGAGAGCCGCTCTCTGGCTTTATCTCGTCGACAGCCTGGGTCAGTACCCGTATTGAATCTCAATAACCTGAACATTGCGGTAAAAACAGCTCAAGCTAACCTAGCAGCTGCAAAAGCAGTAGTGAACGAAGCCAAGCTCAACTTAGGGTTCACCAAAGTGGTTGCCCCAACTGATGGCTATATCACCAACTTAAACCTTCGAGAAGGTACCCAAGTCGTAGCTAACCAACCTTCGGTCGCGCTAATCGACAAACATAGCTTCTGGGTTGAAGGCTTTTTTAAAGAAACCGACCTACGAAATATTAATCAAGGTGACACGGGGTTAATTACCCTAATGATGCATCCTGATCAGCCTTTTGAAGCCAAAATCTCCAGCATTGGATATGGTATATCCCAGCAAGATGGCAGTACAGGCAATGCCTTACTACCTAATGTGAATCCCAACTTCGAGTGGATTCGTCTTGCCCAGCGTATACCAGTAAAGTTTCATTTCGAAATTCCAGATAGTGGCATCCAGCTACGAGTTGGCACAACAGCATCGGTAAAAATTGTCGGTGACAAGAGAGAGTAGCTATGTTCAAACTCAATGCGGCATCTAAAGAAGCACTCAAAGTTGCAATTGCGTTTACATTTTCCATTGCGCTCGCCATTGCCTTTGGGTGGGAGAAACCCTATTGGGCGGCAATAACCGTTGTCGTCGTTGCCGCAAATGACAACTACAACACGGCAATAAAACACGGTCGGAATAGACTGCTAGGAACAGTATTGGGAATTGTTTATGCAGTTTTGACTGTACACTTTTTTGCCCAGGATAGAGAGTTCTTTATTCTATCCCTACTCGGTTTCTCTGCCTTTTGTGTTTATATGTCTGGCTGTGAGCGCTATGGCTATGCCTTTAAAATGGCGTTTACCGTCGGCGTTATCATTGCTGCGATGGGACAGTTCAACAATACAGCGACATTTGGCTTTGCGGTATTGAGGATTCAGGAAACAATGCTTGGCGTATTGGTCTATTCTGTCGTATTCCAAGTAATCTGGCCAAAGAATACAGAGACGTTTTTGATAAGCCAGATACAACAAGAGATTGATTCTCAGATAAAACAAACACAGTCCCAATTAGCAGCACTGTACTTGGGTCAGTCACCCGTATCCTCGGGTTTTGATATTTCTCGTAGCGAAAACCTGAAACAACTGGTGACCCAAGCAATCAATGACAGCCCTCGGATTTACTCAGAAGGGATGACATGGCGTAAATCTGTTGCTTACCTAACTGATAACAAAGAGCTTCAGCCTTGCCAAACCACAGAGGAAAAAGCCAACGAACTCAAACATCACTATGGGGTACTTAAGGCTTTCAGACACAGCCTGCTGTCAGGTGATATGAAATATATCAGTGAGATAGAAGCCGTTTCTAACATGAAACCTGTTTCGATCAGAACAACATTCTTTGCCAAGGTTAAGCGTTCCTTATGTCATGATTACAGCAAGCGCATAATATATGTTTTGCGAGCACAAGCTACATTAATAACAAGCTATGCAATGTGGATTTATTTACCGACACCAGCAGGAATATTGTTTCCGCTGATTGCATCAAGTTTAGTTAATGCACTGTATGACGTACCCTCAATGTATTTCAAATATACATTCATTGGCATTTTAATTTTCAGTGCTGTAATTTTACTTGAGTTCATATTTTTGATGCCTGCATTTACGGAGATATATGAACTTGCGACATTTTACTTTATCAATATCTTTGTAATTTGGAAGTTATTTTCCAGCCCACAACTTAGCGTATTAAGAGTATTAGGAGGCAACTTGTTAGTGGTTATGACGATGTCGGCAATGTATTTATCGCCTGTGTACACCATTACTCAGTCACTCAACACTCTGATATTTATATTCATCATTTTAGCTATTGTTCGATTTTATACCCTGCTAACTGAAGAGATTAGCTCATCATTAAAATTTGAAGCAGCATAGATATTTATTTTGATAAGTTGAAAATACTGACTTTCAACTTTGCTCATTTTCCAATCATAAAATTTGGTGCACTCACCATAGCTCTATATAGCAGTCATTAACTATGAATATTATTACCTATGAAATTTCGACATTAATGTCGTTCACGTTTGCGATCTTACTCTTGTTTATTGGTAAAGGCCTAATTGAACGTTTTGAAATATTGCAAAGATACTCTTTCCCAGAACCAGTGATCGGTGGCTTCGTATGTGCAACCTCGGTTGCCCTACTCTATTACCTAGTCGGTATCGAAGTGTCTTTTTCGCTCGAAGTTCGGGATTTCTTGCTACTGTATTTCTTTGCGGGCATTGGCCTACAGGCAAAAATCAACACCTTATTGAAAGGTGGCAAGCCTCTGTTCTTCTTGCTCATTCTTGCCGCCAGCTTTATCTTTCTGCAAAATATTGTCGGTATGAGTGTTGCTTCTCTGTTCGGTCTTGATCCTAAAGCTGGCCTGCTATCTGGCTCTGTCAGTTTGGTAGGCGGTATAGGCACAACGCTGGCATGGGCACCAACTTTTGTCAAAGATCTGGGCATTGCCAACGCAATGGAACTGGGTGTAGCCTCAAATACCGTCGGCTTGATTACAGCCTGTGTCATTGGCGGCCCAATTGCAAATTACCTGCTGAAAAAACACAAACTTGCACCATCAAAAGATACAGACCTGACGATAGGCTCGCAGCTGAAAGAAGCGCAAAAAGTAGAACTGAGCCATTATGCCGTTTTGTGGGCTTGGGCATGGTTAAATGTCACGATCACTATTGGCTACAGTATCGACAAACTTCTCAAGGCTAGCGGGGCTAATCTTCCTTTATTCGTAAGTTGTCTGCTGGCAGGGATCATCGTAGGTAACATCGGTCGAGTGTTGTTTACCAAAAATAAAACCCAGGCTAAGATTGCTCAAGGTCAGAAAGGTTTAGCTATGATTTCTGACATTTGCCTAGGTATGTTTTTAACCATGGCACTAATGGGCCTGAAGCTTTGGGACTTGGAAGGACTATTTGGCTATATCTCAGTGATTATGTCCGCACAAATCCTGCTATCGATAGCATTCACTGCCACTGCCGTTTACTACCTGATGGGACGAAACTATGATTCAGTTGTCATTTGTGCTGGCTTCGGCGGCATCACTCTGGGCTCAACAGCAACGGCGATAGTCAATATGACTGCTGTAACAGGAAAGTATGGTTCCAGCCCACAGGCATTTATTGTCGTACCTCTTGTATGTGGTTTTTTCATTGACATTATTAATGCCTTAATGATCGGCTTCTTTGTCGGTATTTAAGTCCTAATACATAATATTAAATAGGTCGTTGTTAACGGCCTATTTTTATTTATAAGTATTAAAAACAAGCTTGATATTCATCTCGCCATAAATATTTGGTGGATACCGTCCTACATAAGCGATTACGTTATTTTTTGAACTCAGCATATTATATGTACCAACGAAGCGCAGTGATTCACTCCAAAAAGTCGCTTCAATTTTTAGCTCAATATACATTCTGAAATTCCCGGAGATAGATAATGAAAAAGTTTACTGTTGCATCTACATTTGCCCTTGCTGTTATGGCTGCATCACCCGTATTAGCAGCTGATACAGATTACTTTATCGGTGCAGGTGTAGGTTATCAAAATGACCATATCTCTCATGACCAAAATGGTGAAGATGTAACGACTCAACTTCGTGGTGGTGCGATTATTAATGAACATCACCGTGTCATGGGGACATACAGCTACATGGACAAGTCAAAGCAAAACACTTTACTTGCTTCTTATGACTACTTAGTCCCTGTACATAAAGATATCAATGTCTTTGCCGGTGTTTCAGCAGGTGTTGCGAACAGCCATATCAACCACCGAAGTTCTACTGACTTTGTTTACGGTGGCCAAGTCGGTGCGATGTATAAAATCAATGAGAACTGGTCTACTGATCTAACATACCGCTACCTAGATCAAGACTACGATAAAAATGACACTAAGGTCGAGAACTCCCAGCAGGTAGTTCTCTCTGTTGACTACCATTTCTAACAGCGAAACATAGACTGTGAATTTAACACCACTAAGGAGGGCTTCGGCTCTCCTTTTCTTATTCCCATCCTATAACATTCCCTCTTCATTGCTTTTTACCTCGCTCTTGTCTTCCCTTCCTTTATTATTAAGTCAAAATAAAATTTAGTAAAATCCTATAAGAATCAACAATACAATCCACTTAAAACACGCTACAGAAACAAGCCATAAAACATGAAGTAACAAAATATCACCCTATCAAAAACCAGATACTGTCTCGATATATTTTTAATGATGGGTTCAGTCCTACATAAGCGATTAAGAATATTCATCAACTCATCATATTATAGATTCCAACGAAGCGCAGTCATTCACTAAATAAACGCTTCAAACATTAGCTCAATATACATTATGAAAATTTCCGGAGATAGATAATGAAAAAGTTTACTGTAGCATCAACGCTTGCCCTTACGGTTCTGGCTGCATCACCTGTATTCGCAGCTGATACAGATTACTTTATCGGTGCAGGTGTAGGTTACCAAAATGACCATATCTCTCATGACCAAAATGGTGAAGATGTAACAACTCAACTTCGTGGTGGTGCGATTATTAATGAACATCACCGTGTAATGGCGACATACAGCTACATGGACAAGTCAAAACAAAACACTTTACTTGCATCTTATGACTACTTGGTCCCTGTACATAAAGATATCAATGTCTTTGCCGGTGTTTCAGCAGGTGTTGCGAACAGCCATATCAATCACCATAGCTCTACTGACTTTGTTTATGGTGGTCAGGTAGGTGCGATGTATAAAATCAATGAGAACTGGTCTACTGACCTAACATACCGCTACCTAGACCAAGACTACGACAAGAATGACACTAAGGTCGATAACTCCCAGCAAGTAGTTCTCTCTGTTGACTACCACTTCTAAGACAGAATGATAAATGGGGAAGCAATGCTTCCCTCTTTTTTATCTTCATAAAACCAACAGATGAACACACTAATATAATGTTTATCCAATTTATCTTAATAAATTTATGAAATGATATAAAATAAAGGTAGATAAAATGAATTCTATTTATCCATTTGAATATAATCTTGATTCTGAAGACTATAACAACCTATCTTCAGTCTTTCATCAACATGTAGAAAACGAGGGTTTTGAGTATAAAAGAAGTTATACAGACAACTTACTAAGCTACTTCATGACAGACTTAAGCATTGATACCCTCAAATGCTCCCATAAAAATAAAATTGAATATAGAAATGACTTTGAAATGCTTAACGACCCTATTTTTAATCACCAATACTCAATGATTAAAGATTACAATGTCAATTTTAACGGTATCACGACGCCCTCTTTATACTGTGAATTACATAGTTTGTTCGAAGTATCACTGTTGGATATCAGAGTTTCAAGTTCTGTCATCAAAATTGATTATGTTGAAACACCTTTTGATTCAAATGATATCTGTACCGCATTAGAGTGTCGACTCTCAACGCTAATCACTAAGCATACAACTGCAGATGTTAGTATTCAAACCGAACACAATAGCGATGTAAAAATGGCTAACAACAAGGTTGTTATAGATAAACATGCGATGGTCAGTGTAATTTATCACAACAATATCATTGAGATAGCAGAGGATATTAATAATGTTGTTAACAGCCTGAGCCAAAAGTTCCAATTTCAATATAACCTTCTGCATGAACATGAGGTTGAAATTGATGAGTTAAAGTATTTCAATACCAACAACAGCTATAAAAACCATAACATACCCATTTTGAAAAAATTTATAAAACGCAAATGATATGGCGCATATTCTTTCGAATCGATACAGAATACAAGATCTAACAACAAATAAAGAGGAGTTAAAAAAACAGTTTCGCTGGGACACGATTAATGCTATCACGTATAAAATTGGCGGCCTCCTCTTTGTTATTGGTAGTTTTTTCTTATTTCCGGCTCGCTCTGAACACGCAAGTACAGGAGGCGCCATTTTCCTCACCGCCTCACTGCTTTACTTAATTGTGAACGTACATGATTTGCTTGAAATCAGGCGATACTGGAAATCACAACCAACTCACAATCTGCAGTTAAAATTGGAGTATTTTGCGGGGATCAGCTACCTACTCGGCACACTCTGTTTCGTTTGTGGCAGGATATGCTCATTTTCAACTGTTGGCTTATCTGTTACTGGTACTTGGCTTTTCATCAGTGGCAGTATCTTGTTTGTGTTCGGAGCACTATCAAATGTCTTGCTCATTATTAAGGAGAGCTCTGTACAACAGTTACAACTCATGAACCTCACAGCAATTTGCTTTGTTATAGGCTCCTTGCTGTTTGCTTTAGCGACTATCCCCTACCTATGGCGTTTTGAGTCTGCAAAGGATCAACTAACAATATTCAACTTCGTCGCCTGGCAGTACATGCTGGGAAGTAGCTTATTTTTTCTAGGTGGCATATTCAATTACTTCCGTTCATATCTTTTGATACAGGATGCTATATCAAGATGAAGGAAAAACCTTATACCAACACAACATTCCTTATTTGGACATTAGCCCAATGAATTTTAGTTATGAACAACTGCAAGCTTTCGTCTCCGTCTGTGAACACCAATCATTCAGTAAAGCAGCAGTGAGTCTAAAAAAACATAGAACGACCATCGGACAGGTGATCACAAACCTTGAGGATCAGCTCGCAATAGCGCTGTTTGAACGAGCAGGTCGTTCAGTGATACCGACAGACGATGGTAACTTGCTATACCTATATGCTAAGCAAGCCGTTGAACAAGCAAAAACGTTCAATAAGGTAGCACTAAGCCTTGCATTTGGTGGGCTCGAAAACATCACTATCGGTTATACCAGCTTCATTCCACATCCGGCTTTGGCAAAAGTCCGGGCCAAATTGCTTGCAGATTTTCCAACGATGAAAGTTAATTTTATGGTGATGAACAAACACGAAATCGTTCACGCACTGCATGATGGAACTATCCATATCGGTTTAACCCTAGGTAAGAACTCTCAGGCCATAGACAGCTTGGACTACACCTTTTTAACCTACGCAAGGTTTAAGGCATTTGTTCATAAAGATAGCCAGCTGGCCAAGCTCCCAAAAGAAAAAGTGCTTAGTGAACTGAAAACCAGTCGCCAGTTTGTCCTGAAATCACTGATCGACGAAGGACTTGGAAGCAGCACTATTTTTTCGCCAGATTATGAAGTAATTGAGCAATTATCATTAATTATCAAATTTATTCGTGAAGGTCTAGGGTGGGCATTTCTACCTCAATCAGTCATAAAGTCGGCCTACGCCACTGATTGTTTTGTTGAGTTAGTCATGGATGAAATAAAGCTAGAACCTCAAGTGCCACTTGTGCTTCTCTGCCCCCACTCTAAGCAAATCAGTAACATCAAACGCTCCCTGATAAAATTGATTGAATAACTAAATATTAGCTCCTTAAGGCATCGTTTTATATTGACGTATGAATGATTCCATCCTACAAACACGATTAACCAGTATTTGCTAGCATTGATAATATCAATATCAAGCCAAGGGGGCTTCTTTAATTCAATTCTTTGTTAAGAGATTAAACATGAAAAAACTGTCAACGTTTATTATTCCAGCTCTACTCATTGCAAGCACATCAGCATTCGCCTCGTTAGACTTACATTTTGCAACGGAG
Source organism: Photobacterium sp. DNB22_13_2 (assembly GCF_052873915.1). Taxonomy (NCBI): domain Bacteria; kingdom Pseudomonadati; phylum Pseudomonadota; class Gammaproteobacteria; order Vibrionales; family Vibrionaceae; genus Photobacterium; species Photobacterium sp. DNB22_13_2. The sequence goes on along the minus strand of NZ_JBNNXU010000016.1, from coordinate 6,396 downwards.
CAAGATGCGACTTGGGTGAAAGTCACCGATAATGGTCAACCTGTCGCAAATGCAACCATTACAACTGATTATACTGGTGATAATGAGTTCATTACTGATGAAGAGGGTAAAACATATATCTTCATCAATGCTCTTCATTCAAGCAGTGTTGATTTCACTGCCGTTGATATGAAGGGACAAACGGTTTCAAAGAAACATTATATAAAAGAAGAAAAGTAACAAAAAACACACGAAGGCCTTTTCGCCATTTAACTTTTCATTGAATGGTAAAAGGCCAGCGTAATCCACAACAACATTCCTCACCATAGCCCCCCCCAGATAACACAGATTATATCTGAATATCATATTGTTGTTCTTTATTTCTCTTTGCAATAAGACAGTCAATAGCAAACTTACGCGCAGCCAAACCTCTATCGCAATCGCTCTTGGTAAGACTTTTATCTCATCGACGTCTTACTTCTCATTGGTACATTTTAACAAATTCAGCGATTGCCGTTTGAATGGACTCTTTAATATCTGTAATCTCGTTGGAATAAGTACACCACATTGCAATAGGAACCACGATATCATCCTTGAACTCATCAAACTTAAGTTCTTTTAAACCATCAATCGAACTCTCATTCACTGACACTCTGGGTAATATCCCCCACCCAATATCTTCCTTAACAAGTTTCACCATCAGCGCCATGCTGTCCACCAAATCATAATTCGCGGATAAAATGATTTTCTGGGCCATGTCATCTTCAATCAAAGATTTAAGAACCAACTGACGTGTTGTTTTCAGCTTGGCAAATATCAAGTCTGCTGAGGTATCAGCCAAATCACTATATTTTGAGCAATATATAGAAAAACTGATATTTCTTAAAAACGTAGCATCCATGTTTGTGATGACCCTTCGCGCGTCAACATTAACGAAACCAATATGAAAGCTTCCGTTCTCTATGCCTTCCCTAATCTCTTCTCTTGCCCGAATAAAAAAATTCACTTTAAGTAGGGGATACTCCTCTGCGAGTGCATCACGCACCGCAACAAGCACATTATTAGGAACAAAACTGGTGTATGCGATACTGATTTCTTGCAAATGACCGGAGGACAAACTCATTGCTACTTTGTTCAATGCCGACGCTTGCTCAACCACCAATTTGGCGTAATGATATAGCATTTTTCCTGCATCTGTAGCCTCAACACTACGGCCAACACGCTCAAAGAGAGGGATAGCCAAATCATCTTCCAAATTACCAATGACCTGGCTGGTTGTTGTTCTATGTTTTCCCAACTGAGTAGCCGCTTTACTGAACGATTTCGTTTCAAAGACTGCCACAAAGGTTGTAAGTTGTTCTATGCTAAAGGTCACAACTGCTTTCCCTTTTCAAATCATTTTTTAACAGTAGCACCAATTTTCATATTCGCTTTATCACCTTCAATGAAAACGCCCAGAGTTGATTCCAACTCTGGGCGTATAACCTTCATTTGATATTCGCTCTTACAAGGTTAACCTAGCAGCTATTATCGGGACAAAAGTGGTCACAATATAAGCTACAAATAACTCAGTTAAATCAACGGATGAAAAGTGAATAATTGATGCAAGTAAACACGCTGTGTATACCCACTTAGTGATGATATTGGTTCTCGCTAAAGAACTAGGTGCAAAATCACCTAACTGCTTTGCCCTATAACTCGCCATTTGCATGCCAAGTTGAGTTGGCAAGATGGTCAAAATAACACCTAGCAGTACTGACTTAATATGAATATCGCTACCTATAACAAGACTCAAAAACACAGTCCCCAACCCGACAATGGTCTGAGATAGAAACACGCCTTTCGCATAGTGCTGGATATCATCATTCGTGAAATCAATCATAGCTATACCTCCCCGTTACTTCATGTTGTCTTCTAGCGAATGAAACTGATAAAACCCTGCAAAATAATGAGGTTTACCATATCGATGAAAAATGCCCCTACAATAGGGATAACAACAAATGCCTGTGGGGACGGCCCATACTTATTAACCAGCGTGCCCATGTTCATTACCGCTGTTGGTGTTGCGCCCAACCCAAAACCGCAATGCCCTGCCGAAATAACCGCTGCATCATAGTTTCTCCCCATCACTTTGAAGGTAACGACATAGGTAAATACCGCTAATATCACCGTCTGTACGATAAGGATGATCAAAAATGGAATAGCCAAATCAAAGATGTTCCAAAGCTTGAGATTCATCAATGCCATAGAAAGAAACAAGTACAGTGACACGGTTCCAATAATATCTGTCGTTTCGGTATCAAGATGGTTTGCTTTAACTCCATCTAAAACATTTGTTATCACGACACCAATAAACAACGCGTAAACAAAATCAGGGATCATCAGCCAATCAATGGCCAGTTCAGTGACATATTGATGGAGATATTTTGCCCCTGTGACACAAAGCATGATCATAAACAGGTTCATGATCACCTTTTGCGCGGTGACACGGTCTAGCTTGGTATCCATGTATGTGATTATGTCTGACTGCTTTTCGCTACCGTTTTGCTCCCTATCTTGTTGCCCTACTTCTTCACTGATTAAGTGGTTTCGTTGGATCAGGCGCTTCCCTACAGGGCTACCGATTACCCCTCCCATGACCAAGCCAAAAGTTGCAGCAGCCATGGCAATTTCCAATGCATGCTCAATACCAAAATTATCGGCAAACGTCTGTGCCCAAGCAGCCCCCGTCCCATGGCCCCCAGATAGTGTGATAGAGCCTGCAATCAGCCCCATTAAAGGCTCTAAACCTAACATTGCAGCCAAACCGACGCCTACACCATTTTGTACAACGATATATGCAGAGGCGACAGCCAGGAATAAAAACACTTTCACGCCCCCTTTAGCGAGTTGCTTGAAGCTCGCTGCCAGCCCAACAGTACTGAAAAACATCAACATCAGGGTATTCTGCAATGGAAGTTCAAAGTCAACTTGAACCCCTTGGAAATGCAAGAAAGTGATAATGCAGGCAACAACTAAGCCGCCTATTATTGGCTCAGGAATACTAAAACGACGAAGCATCGTTACATGTTTATTTATAATCAAACCCAATATCAGTACACAAATTGCGATCAGAAAGGATTCAAGCACACCGATAGAAATAATTGATTCCATATTACATTAGCCTGTTAACTACTCATAATTTGTAAGCACATTAATATGCCGATAATTTTCCGGCATACCTGCTTACATGAAGACTTTCATCAATTGAAAACCAGTAACAATTTGAAAAGGTTTTATACTCGCGAATAAAAACGTCATTAAAGAGAAGATGACAACAGGTATAGTTTGTTTTGATAAAGTACTTATAATTTTCATTTAGTTTAATCAGGCTATTTTATTTATTTTGAATTTCTTGCTTGGATTGACAATCCCATCTTGTGCGGCGATAGTTTGCAACTCCCATTCATTACACTGATACGTTTTGTCTAAAACCGCGTAGCTCGCATTGTTACATTGTTCAAATGCCATTCGAGCATCATGGGTAGAAAGATAACTCCCCGTAAATAATGAAGATATCAGATCACCAACACCCACTGGTTGCTTGGTAAATGGCAAATATGGCCTTTCAGCCAACCACACCCCGCCTTCGGTTGCCATCATCATAGTGAACATATCTGCTGAGCCACTATTTAAGTGCTTAACCAAAACAACCTTTGGCCCTTTCTCTAGAGTCAACTGACAAGCTCGAATTGCGTCTTTAATTGTGTTGATATCAAAACCAACGAATTGTGCCAGTTCATATTGATTTGGCACGATGACATCAGCAGTCGGCATCACATCATTAATGAGCGCTTCTGCAACACCGGGCGCGACAATACACCCTTTTTCAGGATCGCCCATGACAGGGTCGCAAACATAGATAGCGTTAGGGTTGTGACGCTTAACCCTTTTTACCGTTTCCATCACAGCCATACATTGCTCAGAATTTCCCTGATAGCCTGAAAGTACCGCCTCACACTGTTGTAGTTTTTCGATGTTTTCAATTCCATCAATCAATTGGGTAATGTCATTGGCGTTAAACGCTCTTCCCGTCCAGCCTTCTTTATATTGGGTATGGTTAGAAAATTGCACTGTATGAATAGGCCAAACATCAAATCCCATCCGCTGAAGTGGAAACACCGCAGAGCTGTTACCTGCTTTTCCATACACAACATGCGACTGGATAGAAAGAATGCCAGACATATTACCACCTATATATACGTTAAGTTTTGAGACGCTTAAATCAGCCCTCACTTGAATGGGCATAGATTAGTTAACTAATGAATATTGTAATAATCGTGTTTGAATGATTAAACCCTTCACTGTTAGTGAGAGTAATTATTGTAGGGTGCCATCCATCAAAAGAGATTATTGATACTTCAAAACCACGTATATTATCTTTCACGAACCGGAGCACAGGACAATGTCTAATTCGCTCCTCCTTTTATTCTTAGCTCTATAGCACTGAATATTTAATTTGAAACAATTTAATTGGTAAAAGCGATGAGTATTATTCAAAACTTAATTAGTAGCTCACCATTTATCGCCCTATTTTTAACATTAGCTTTTGGTTACTTAATCGGTAAAATTACAATTGGCCGATTTGTACTAGGTGGTGTTGCAGGTACCCTATTAGTAGGTGTATTGATTGGGCAGTTTGGTGTACACATTGACCCGGGCGTAAAAAGCATTTTCTTTGCTCTCTTTATTTACGCTGTTGGATTCCAGGGCGGCCCGCAATTTTTCGGCGCGCTCAACTTCAGAACTGTCAATATTCTTATGTCGGCAGTAGTCATGACAGTGACCGGTTTATTATGTGTGCTTGCTGCAGCTTATATCTTCGACTTAGATCGTGGTACAGCAGCAGGCCTTGCTGCAGGTGGTTTAACCCAGTCAGCCATTATTGGTACAGCCGGTGACGCTATTTCCAAGCTGGCAGGCCTATCTGATGACGCTATTCAGTTGATGCAGACTAACGTCGCAGTTGGTTACGCCGTCACCTACATTTTCGGCTCATTGGGCCCTATTCTGATGGTTACTTGGATTATTCCAACCATTATGAAATGGGATATCCGCGGTGAAGCCATCAAATTAGCAGAAAAGGTATCAGGTGGTCAGCCAGAGCTAGGCCCTGGGGAGTTCAATGCCCTGACAGATCTTGTGACCCGTGCTTACCTAGTTGACACCAAGAGTAGCTTGCAAGGTAAAACAGTTGCTCAAGCGAATAAAAAGCTGATTGATATCGCTATTGAAGTGATCGAGCGTGACGGCAAAAGCCTTGATATCGACAATTTCCTTCCAATTCAAAATGGTGATGTCGTTATTGTTACAGGCCGTCGAGACCAAGTACGTGAATTTGCCCTAGAGATTGGCCGTGAGGTGCCAGTTCCTAAAGGTGTCGAATTAATCGAAGAAAACCGCCAGCTAATTGCGACCGATTCGAAGCTAATTGGTAAAACGCTTACACAAGTAAAAAATGAAACCAATGCCGATGTCGCCCGTGGCGTATATATCACTGGTTACCAGCATGCAGGCAATAACATCAACATTACCCCTGATTTGGTAGTGAAGAAAAATGATGTCATCCAGTTAACTGGTTCTGCTAAAGACATTAACCGCGTCGAGAAAAACATCGGCAAACGCCTTGGATCTGCATTTGTCACCGACTACGTATTCTTCGGCCTAGGTATGGTACTAGGTCTGCTGATCGGCATGATCAGCTTCAAGATTGCTGGTATTCCGGTCACTATCGGCTCTGGTGCAGGTTGTTTGATCTCAGGCCTAATGGTTGGCTGGTTACGTAGCCGTAACCCTCGAGTGGCTTCATTCCCAATGGGGGCTGCGAACTTTATCCGTGACTTTGGTCTTGCTGTATTTGTTGGCATCGTTGGCCTTGAGGCTGGCCCACAAGCGGTAGTCGCAGTAAAAGAAAACGGTTTAAGCCTATTGTTACTCGGTGTCGCGGTAACCATGATTCCACAACTCGTTTCTTTCTTCTTCTCTTACTACGTGTTGAGGATCAGAAACCCAATTGAAGCACTTGGCTGTGTATCTGGTGGACGCAGTGCAAACCCGGCTTTCGCAGCACTATTAGAGAAAGCAGGGAACTCAACACCCGTATTCACCTTCACAGTAACTTACGCTGTAGCAAACGTATTACTGACACTCTGGGGCCCAATTATCATCGGCATCATTACCAAAAACGCCGGTATGTAACCCGGCTTATTCAGACAAAACATTAACTCAACACTTACGAGTGTAATTGGGTCGGCCAATTACACTCTTCAAAGAGAATAAAATTATGACGACTGAAACGACAACAATCGACTTTTCAAAATTTGCAGACCTAAGCCCATTTGAACTGAAAGACAAATTGATTGAAGTGGCACAAACGGT